>JAKAOO010000178.1 GCA_021812165.1 Pseudomonadota bacterium
CTGGCAAAGGATCGTCCCGACCCCTCCCGCCGCGGCCTGAACGAGGATCGTCTCCCCGGCCTTGACGGGATGCGTGCGGCGGCAAAGGTACCACGCCGTCATCCCTTTGAGCATCATCGCCGCCGCCTCTTTGTCGCTGATGGCGGAAGGGATCGGGACGAGTCGGTCGGCCGGCATGATGCGCTCGTCCGAGTAAGCGCCGAGCGGCCCGCCGGCATAGGCGACGCGGTCGCCGGGTTTGAGCCCGGTCACGCCCGGGCCAACCTCGTCGATGACCCCGGCCGCCTCGGAGCCGAGACCGCTCGGCAAAGGCAGGGCGTAAAGGCCGCTTCGCTGATAGGTGTCGATATAGTTGAGACCGATCGCGGTGTGGCGGATCCGCACCTCTCCGCGTCCGGGCTTGCCGAGGCTCACCTCCTGCCAGACGAGAACTTCGGGTCCGCCGGTTTTCTCGAAACGGATCGCATGGGCCATCGCGGTTTCCTTTCCTCATCGCCGGCAAAGATGCGTGCGACTTTAGCGGCAAGGAGCCGCGCCGTCACCTGCCCGTTCTTTCGGGCGTGAGGGTTGCGGCGCCTTCGAGCGCGAGAAGCCGCTTTTTTGTAGGGAGGCCTTCGCCGCCGCTGTAACCGCCGAGGCCGGAGCTGGCGACGACGCGGTGACAGGGGATGAGGATCGGGATCGGATTGCGGCCGCAGGCGCCGCCCACCGCGCGCGGCGAGGTCCCGAGATGGCGCGCGATCTCGGCATAGCTTTTCGTCTTCCCGTAAGGGATCTCGCGCATCGCCCCCCACACGCGCGTGTCGAACGCGCTGCCTTTGGGATCGAGCGGCAGATCGAAACGCTCGAGCCGGCCTGTGAAATAGGCTTGAAGCTGACGCAAGGCCTCGGCAAGAAGCGGCGTACAGCGGGGCTCCTCCGCGCTGCCCCAGTCTATGGCAAGGATCGCCTCCTCGCCGGCGCTGACGACGAGGCGCCCGACCGGGCTGTCGATGCCGGCAGAGAAGGCGAGACAACGGCCGAGACGCGGCGGCACCAACTCCGCCCTCTTCTCGATCCTCCCGGTTAATCTGCGCGCTGCGGGCATCGCAGCGTCAGCGTATGTCCGGGAGAACGGCGGTTGCAAGGGTATAGACGGCTGTTGCCGCAAGCAAGACGAGAGCGAGCGCGACAAAGGTGTCTGCGCCGACCCGATCGCCGAGCCGCTTCCCGAGAAAACCGCCGACGAGAACGAAGGGAAAGAGGATGCCCGCACCAAGCCACGTCGCTTCCGGGATCCCGACGGTCACGCCGTGCGAGACGACGGCCGCCGCGTAGGAAAGGAAGAAGAACGCCAAGAGGGTCGCACGTATACTGAGCGGGGAGACGCCGGCGAAAAGCAGATAAAGAAGGACAGGCGGACCGCCGATCCCGACCATCGCCGTCGCTGCCCCCGAGAGCGCGCCGGCGGTGAGATCGCTGGCGCGGTTCGCGCGGAAGAGGCTGCCGGCCGACCACCGGCGCCCGCGCAGTGCAAGAAAGAGCCCGGCGAAGCCGAGAATGGCGATGCCGATGACGGCGCGGATCCAATGGGGATCGGCATAGCGGAACGCGAGAAGCCCGATCGGCACGCCGACGAGAGTGCCGAAGAGAAGTCGCGCCAAGAGGCCCGGGACGATTGCCTGGCGCAGGCCGGGAAGGACGACGACCGATAATGCCGTCGTAAGAATGATGACGAGCTGCACCGCATGCGCCGGGTCGAGAAAGATCAGATAGAGGGGCAGCGCAAGAATCGCGAAGCCGAAGCCGCTTGCGGCCTGCAACAGCGCGGCGGCAAACGTCGCCCCCGCCAGCGAGGCCCAGCCTACCGGGTCCAAAGGCGACGCAGTCCCGTGGTGGAGACCCGCCTCTTCCGCCGCCGCGCCGCCGGCAAGAGGAGCCTCATCTCTCGCGCCATCGCTTCGCCTCCATCCGGAAACCCGCGCCCTCGAATAGAGAAAGGACGGCATGGGATCAAGACTGCCGGCTGGCGCACCGCGCGCAGAGCCCTCGGCGAGGCTTTCGCCTAACGCCGCGCGAGAAGGTCGGCGCGCAACTCTTGCGAGTCCGTCATCGGCAGCGAACAAACCGGCCCTTCGCACACATAGGCTGCGGGCCGGCCGCCGACGAGGCCTTTGCCGTGGGCGGGATGCGAGGCCGGGAGGAAGGCTCCGGGCGGCAGCACGACGACGATCCGGTTCGGGAGCGAGACGCGATAGACCTCGCGCCGCAACGCCTCCAGCGCCGCGGAACCTTTCTCTCCGACCAGCACGATCTGAAGCGGCCGCGCCAGAAGCTCCGCGTTGTTGAGAAGAGTGGCGAGCGAGAAAAAACGGCGCCCGATCTCGCCCGAGAAGGCTTCGATGAGGGCTTCGGCGCGCTCCCGCCAACGCTCTTCCCCCGAAAGCGCCCAGAGCCTTGCGAAGACGCCGGCGAGCGTCGCGTTGCCCGCGGGCGCCGCGGCATCGCCCGCCGTTTTGGCGCGGGCGATCAATCCCGGCACATCGTCGGCGGCAAAGAAATAGCCGCCGCCTTCCGGGTCGGCAAAATGAGCGTCGAGGACCGCGATCCACTCTTCTACCCTTTGTAGAAGCGCGCTCTCCCCGCTCGCTTCGTAAAGAAGAAGGGCGGCGCGGCAGAGACCCGCGTAATCGTCGAGGGTCGCCTGGTGTCGCGCGCGCCCCATCCGCCAGCTGTGGAAAAGGCGCCCGTCGCCCGCCGCCATCCTTTTCCCGATGAAGTCGAAGGCGGCGCGGGCATGCGCGAGCCAGTCGGGCCGCGCGAAGACAACCCCGGCGTTCGCCATCGCCGCGATCATGAGGGCGTTCCAATCGACGAGCACCTTGTCGTCGAGAAGAGGCCGCACGCGCTTCTCGCGCGCGGCAAAAAGAAGCGCGCGGCATGCCGCGAGCGCGCGCTCGTCTCCTGCGTCGAGCGGCGAGCGCGCCTTGAGCCGGTTGAGGATGGTGCGCCCTTCCCAATTGCTTCCGGCAGAGACGTCGTAGACGCGTTTGAAAAGCGGGGCGCGGGCGCCGAGAACGCGGTCGATCTCTTCTTCCGACCAGGTATAGAACTTCCCCTCCTCGTGCTCGCTGTCGGCGTCGAGGCTCGAAGCGAAACCGCCCTCCGCCGTCGTCATTTCGCGCACCACCCAAAGGAGCGTTTCCTCGACCCGCTTTCGGTAAAGCGGGTTCTCCGTTTCCTCGAAGACGAGCGTCAGGAGATCGACGAGGAGCGCGTTGTCGTAAAGCATCTTCTCGAAATGCGGGATAAGCCAGCGCGCATCGGTCGAATAGCGGGCAAACCCGCCGCCCAGATGGTCGTAGATCCCGCCCTGGCACATGCCGTCGAGAGCGGCCTCGACCGCTTTCTTGTAGTCTTCGCGCCCGCTTCTCTTATGGGCGCGCCACAAAAGCTCGAAGATCGGCGCTTGGGGGAATTTGGGCGCGCCGGCGATGCCGCCATCGACGAGGTCGGCGGCGCCAAGGAGCCGCTCTGCCACCGTGTCGAGCAATTCCTCGGTGACGGCCTCGCCGCGTTGCGGCCGCGAAAGGGAAGAGAGCGCCTCGCGCAAGGCGCCGGCGTTGCTCGCAACCTTTGAGCGCTCGCGCGCAAAGGCGGCGCTCATCGCTTCGAGAAGCTGGGGAAAGCCCGGGCGACCCCAGCGCGGGGTCGGCGGGAAATAGGTGCCGCCCCAAAAGGGCTCGCCCGCGGGCGTCAAAAACATCGTCAGAGGCCAGCCGCCCTGCTCGCCCATCGCCGCGAGCGCATTCTGATAGATGGCGTCGAGGTCCGGGCGTTCTTCGCGATCGACCTTGATGTTGACAAAGCGTGCGTTCATCATTTGGGCGACGAGAGGATCCTCGAAGCTTTCCCGCGCCATCACGTGGCACCAATGGCAGGCGGCATAACCGATCGAAAGGAGGATCGGCTTGCCCATCGCCTTGGCGGCGGCAAGGCTTGCCTCGTCCCAGGGCTGCCAATGGACGGGGTTGTCCTTGTGCTGGAGGAGATAGGGGCTCGTCTCCTCGCCGAGGCGGTTCCGTTCCATTGCGTCTCCTCGTGATGTCGCTCGCGGGGCGCCCGCGCTGCGCGAAGCCTCGGCCGCCATCTTAGAATGCGAACAGGATGCTTTTGAAGATGCTCGCGCCTGGAAGTCGAAGGCCGTGACGGAACGAGAGACGATTTACGCCCCGGCGACGGCGCCCGGTCGCGCCGCGATCGCCATCATCCGCATCTCGGGGCCGGGTTCGGGGCGCGCGGTATCTCGGATCTGCGGGGCTTTGCCGCCGCCGCGTCGCGCGCGCCGGGCGCGGTTTTGCGATCCCGCAAAGGACGAGGTGCTCGACGACGGCCTCCTGTTGTGGTTTCCGGGGCCGAAGAGCGTCACCGGCGAGGATGTCGCCGAGCTCCATTGCCACGGCAGCCGCGCCGTGCTTTCCGCGCTCTTCGCCGTGTTGCGGCGCGAAGGGTTGCGCCTTGCCGAGCCCGGCGAGTTCACCCGCCGCGCCTTCGAGAACGGGAAGCTCGATCTCCTGGAGGCGGAAGCGGTCGCCGATCTCGCCGCGGCCGAGACCGAGGCGCAACGGCGGCAGGCGCTGCGCCAGCTCGAAGGCGCCTTGGGCGCGCTCTATCGCGGCTGGAGCGAACGCCTCACCCGCGCGCTCGCGCATCTCGAAGCGGCGATCGATTTTCCGGAAGAGGATCTGCCGCCTGAAATCGAAGCCGCGGTCGCCGCGGAGACGGCGAGCCTTGAGAAAGAGATATCGGAACATCTTGCGGACGAGCGCCGCGGCGAGAGGCTGCGCGACGGCATCAGCGTCGCAATCCTCGGCGCCCCGAATGCCGGGAAATCGACCCTTCTCAACCGCATCGCGCGGCGTGAAGCGGCGATCACCTCGCCTTTGCCGGGGACGACGCGGGACATCGTCGAGGTGGCGATCGATCTTGGGGGCTACCCCGTCCTTCTCGCCGACACCGCGGGCTTGCGCGAGAGCGCGGACCCGATCGAAGCGGAGGGGCTGAAGCGCGCTCTTGCCCGTGCCGAGGAAGCGGAGCTCAGGCTTTTCGTCTTCGACGCGAGAAACCCCGAGGAGGCCGAAGCGGCGGCCGCCTGGCCGCGGGAGACGACGCTCCTTCTCGCCAACAAATGCGATCTTCTTTCGCGGAAATGCGCGTTGCCAAAAGGCGCGTTTCGCATTTCGGCGAAAACCGGCGAAGGGCTCGACGCGCTTCTTTCCGCTCTCGCCGCGAAGATCGCCGAAAGCTACGAAAGCACGGCGCCGCTTCTGACGCGCGCGCGCCACCGCGAAGCGCTCGAAGAGGCAATGGCGGCGCTCTTCCGCGCACGCTCGGCGCCTCTGCCGGAACTCAAAGCCGAAGATTTGCGCCTCGCCTCAAGGAGCCTCGGCCGCATCACCGGCGCCGTCGATGTCGAAGACCTCCTCGATGTCATCTTCCGCGATTTCTGTTTGGGGAAGTGACACGCGTATCCTGCCGCGGGCGGGGTTCCTTGCGATTTCAAGGGGCACGCTTGGATACAGCATCGACGTACTTGCAGGAGCTCCCACAATGAAATCGAAAACGTTGCTTCCGCCTCTGGATGCGGAATCCTTTGCGAACCTTATGGGGGATACATTCCGATCTGCGAATATGGCCTTGACGAGCGTCGTCCAGGGTGTAGCATTCGGCGTATTGCTGCTAAATGCGTACCAGATTTTCCTGCGTCCGGGTGCAGAGTTTCCTTGGCACATCGTGGTATACCCGCTTATGTCTTTCATCTCGCTCGTCACTGTGACATTTGAATATAGCCACTACGTTGGAGTTTTCGGTCGCGCGGTTAATGTGACAGACGTTTATCTGCCATACCTGGTGGGCATTACCGAAATTGCGCCGATGTTCTTTTTTTCTCGTGTCAATCTGTGGTGGTTTTGCCAGGGGGTTTTTGTCCTCGTAGCCGCCATCAGTTGGCTTAATTCAGCAAGGCATTGCAGCGATGAGGTCTTTGGTGAAAATAATGGCCCGCGAGGGCGGTACAAACGCACAATGTATATTAATAGCGCTGTGGCTGTTCCGGTCGGAGCGCTCAGCGTGACAGGTTCCTTCTACATTCTCTCTAGCAAATCTTTCTGGCTTGAAAGTACGATGTGCGTCGCAATGCTCTCATTCGGCGTGTTCATTACGCTTAAAAGCCAGCACTTGATTTGGGGTCTGCAACGCGATTTTGGCTTTGAACCAATTAGGAGGCTTTGAGTTGTGAGGCACGAAAGGGGAGCGCATTTCGGCCTACCGCTACCCGGCAACGGCTTTGGCGCGGGAACCGTAAGCCCCGCTGAGGCGCAGCTTCACGCTCAAGACCTCGACCCCGATCGCATTCCCATCCGTGTCGAACTCGACGAACACGCCGGGGGCGGCCTCCTCCGCTCCGCTGTATTGCGCGTCTTCGGTGCCAAAGGTGGCGTGAAAGACATCCGCTTCGGGGTCATAGGTGGTTCGGATCATCGCTTTGCTCCGCGGTCCCAATGGGGCGTCACAGCGAATACATCGGCATCGTCGTCATTTGGGAATTTCGGCTAGACGAGCTCGTCCTCCCCGGCTTCGGCGATTTGCCGCGACGCCTCAGCCCAGCCGGCGCGGGGCGGACGCTTCGGTTCGCCACGCTCGGCGGTGCGGATGTCGCGAGGATCATGGGTTCCCTGCATGCGTGCAAAGTACATCGGGATCGTTTGCGTTTCACCGCAAATCCTCGACAGGCCTCGCGCGCCTCCCTAAATTCCGCCGCCATGAGCGAGAGTTGCGGGCGCTACGACGTGATCGTCATCGGCGGCGGGCATGCGGGCTCGGAGGCGGCGGCCGCGGCGGCGCGCCTCGGCGCAAGAACACTGCTCTTGACGCACAAGCGGGCGACGATCGGCGAGATGTCGTGCAACCCCTCGATCGGCGGGCTCGGCAAAGGCCATCTCGTGCGCGAGATCGATGCTCTCGACGGGGTGATGGCGCGCGCGGCCGATCTCGCCGGCATCCAATTCCGGATCTTGAACCGCAGCAAGGGCCCGGCCGTGCGGGGCCCCCGCGCGCAAGCCGATAGGAAGCTCTACCGAGCGGCAATGCAGCGCCTCCTCGCCGAAACCCCAGGCCTCGAAATCCGCGAAGGGGCGGCCGAAGATCTTTTGATTGAGGAAGGCCGGGTTGCGGGTGTCGTGCTTGCGGATGGTCGGGTTCTCTCATCGGCGCGCGTCATCCTGACGACCGGCACGTTTCTGCGCGGCCTCATCCATATCGGCGACGAGAAGATCGCGGCGGGGCGCGCCGGCGAAGCGCCTGCCGAGGGCCTTGCGCAAACATTGGCTCGCCTCGGCTTTCGCTTGGGGCGCCTCAAGACCGGAACGCCGCCGCGTCTCGACGGGCGCACGATCGACTGGAAGGGGCTTTCCCTTCAGCCGGGCGACGAGCCGCCGCCGCCTTTCTCCTTTATGACCGCGCGGATCGAAAACCCGCAGCTTCCCTGCCACATCACGGAGACGACGCCGAAGACGCACCGCCTCATCCGCGACAATCTTTCCCGCTCGCCGCTTTACCGCGGCGACATCGTCGGCGTCGGGCCCCGCTATTGCCCTT
>JAKAOO010000179.1 GCA_021812165.1 Pseudomonadota bacterium
TGTCTTCCGCTTCAATCGCCGCCGTACCCGCCACGCCGCATTCCAGTCCCTGCTCGGCATCGCCGCCGCCCATCCACTCCTGACCTACAAGATGTTGATCTTACCGGAAGCAAAGGGATAAGCCTTCATTATGATTACCGGCCGCCGGATCTGAAGCTTCCTGGTCTCAGCGTAGGATGTGCCGACCTCTTGGCGTTGCCATGGCCGGATGGCTCGATCACAAGCCTTTCTTGCATGCACGTCGTGGAGCATGTCGGGCTCGGGCGCTTCGGCGACCCGCTCGATGCGCAGGGAGATGCCAAAGCCGTGCGCGAGCTCATCCGGGTTCTGGCGCCCGAGGGAGAGCTTCTTCTTGTGGTGCCGGTGGGACGGCCGCGCGTCTGCTTCAACGCGCATCGCATCTACAGCTATGGGCGAGTCCTCGAACTCTGTTCCGGGTTGGATCTCTGCGAATCTCAGCTCGTCCCGGACGACCCTTCTGCGGGCGGCCTCGTTGAAGCCTCGGCGGAACGCATTGCGGACCAAGCGTATGGTTGCGGATGCTTCCGGTTTCGAAAACCGGCAGAGGCCAATCTCAGTCGGCTTGAGACGCCGTAAGGGCTTTGCCCGCGGCCGCGCATCTCTCTGCCGTTTTCGAAAATGGAGAAAATCCGGTCCTCTGCGCGTTCTTTGCACGATCTCGTCATCTGCCAAAATGCGATCGGCATCCAGCTGCAAGGCAGACTCGGCAACCAGTTGTTCCAGTACGCTGCGTCGCGCTCTCTTGCCGAGAGGCTCGGCTCCCCGCTCATCATCGCCGGCTACACGCTCTCTCGCCGCTTCGGCCTCCTCGGCCGTCTTCTCGGTTTACGCGAGGCGCGGCCCGGTTCCGGCGGCCAGCAGAATGGGGTCTTGCGCGAGGCATTCGGATTGGGCCCGACGTTTCTTGCCGGGCGTCTTCTCGAACTGGCGATGCCGTACCTTTGCAAGTCGGTGTTCCGGCGGACGTTTACGCCAAAAAAGGTGTGGCTCAATAGAACGGAAAGTTACGAGGCCTTTGACGAAGCCTTCTTCCGCCAATCCCCCGGCGTCTGGCTCGACGGCTGGTTTCAGTCGCAGGATTATTTTGCGGCCTGCGCCGACCGCGTGCGCGGGTGGTTTTCCCCGGACTCTCGGCTCGAACGGCAGGTGGAGCAGCGGATGGCCGAGTGGCCGGCGCCAAGCGACGCCATCGTTGCCGTGCACGTGCGCCGCGGCGACTACGCGGGGATGCGCGGCGGATTGGCAAGTGACGGCCGAGGCTGGATGTTGCCCATGAGCTACTATCGGCGCGCGTTCGCGTCCGTTCCGGGCAATGCCACGGTCGTCCTCTTTTCGGACGATCCTGACTGGGCAGAGCGCGAATTCGCCGACCGGCGGCCCTGGGTCTCCCGCAACGGGAGCGCGGTCATCGACATGCTCTCAATGGCGCGCTGTCGTTGGGTCGTGGCAGCGAACAGCAGCTTTTCCTGGTGGGCCGCGTGGCTCAACAGCCGCGAAGACAAGGTCGTCTTTGCCCCGCGCTATCATCTCGGCTGGCGCGTCCGGCACTGGATACCGGGAGGGATCGAGGTTCCCGGCTGGCGCTATCTCGACGCGGAAGATTGAAGAGCCTCGATCATGGGGCAATGACAAATCGGTTCTCATGATCCCCGTCAATCAAATATCGCTCGACGGCAATGAGGCGAAGTACCTCGCCGAGTGCGTTTCAACCAACTGGATTTCGGCGGAAGGCCCCTTTGTCGCGCGACTCGAAAAAGGGGTTGCCCGGCTGACTGGGCGCCGCCACGCAATCGCGGTGATGAACGGCTCGGTCGCGCTCGACCTCGCCGTTGCGGCACTGGGAATCGGGGCGGGCGACGAGGTCATCCTTCCCAGCTTTACCATCATCTCTTGCGCCGCGGCGCTTCTTCGCGCTGGAGCCCTCCCGGTTGTCGTCGACTGCGAGCCGGCGACCTGGAACATGGATCCCGCGGCGGTCGAAGCGAAGATCACCCCGCGCACCAAGGCAATCATGGCGGTCCATATCTACGGCCTCCCCGTCAACATGGACCCGATCTGGGATATCGCCGCTCGGCACGATCTCAAGATCATCGAGGACGCCGCGGAAGAGATCGGTCAAATCTATTGGAGCGAGAAGGCTCCGCCTGCGCTCACGGCCGCTTTACCCGACGAAGGCGCCGAGTTCGCGGCCCGAATCCCGCGCACGGTCGGCTCATTGGCCGACCTATCGACTCTCAGCTTTTATCCCAACAAACACATAACGACCGGCGAGGGAGGCATGGTCTTGAGCGACGACGATGCGCTCGCGGAACGTTGCCGAGCCCTGCGCAATCTCTCTTTTGGCAAGAAGGGCCGCTTCATCCACGAAGAGCTCGGCTGGAATTTCCGGATGAGCAACCTCCAGGCGGCCGTCGGCGTGGCCCAGCTCGAACGCGTATCGGAAACGATCGCGAAAAAGAGAGAGATCGGCCGCTGGTACAATGAGCTTCTGGCGGACCTGCCTTGGCTGCAACGGCCTTTGGAACGGACCGAATATGCGCGCAATATCTATTGGGTGTACGGGGTTGTCCTCGCCGACGATGTTCCGATCGATGCCGAGGAGGCCATGAAGCGTCTGGCGGAAAAGGGCGTGGGGACGCGCCCCTTCTTTTGGCCGATGCATCAGCAGCCGGTCTTGCGCAGACTCGGACTTTTTGGAGGCGAGGCCTGTCCTGTCGCCGAGCGCATTGCGCGGCGCGGCTTTTATCTGCCGAGCGGCGTTGCGCTGGAACGAAATCAGGCCGAACAAGTCGCACTCGCCGTGAGAGATCTTTTCTCTCTGCGCTAATGCGGCCGCGCCTCGTTTCCTCGCCCGGAAGTCGCCATTCGCGTGACGTGAAAAACGCGGTCGAAAGAATCCTGTCGCGAAGCGGGTTGCTGGCCCTCATCGTGCGGGCAGATTACTCCGTGCCCGGGGTGAGCTTTTTTACGCCCCAGGATCTGTCACAACAGCTGGCCTTTATGAAACATCCGGCGGGGAAGGTCATCGACCCGCACATTCACAACCCGGTCTCGCGCACTGTAGCCACAACCCAGGAGACCCTCGTCATCCGCAACGGGCGCCTCAGGGTTGATTTCTTCGATGAAGCGCGGGAGTACGTCTGCAGCAGAGAGCTCGAGGCGGGCGATGTCATCCTGCTCATCAAAGGAGGGCATGGCTTCGAAGTTCTGGAAGACCTCGAAATGATCGAAGTCAAACAGGGACCCTACGCGGGCGACGAGGACAAGACCCGCTTTGTCGCCAAGATGCCTTCCGGAGCGCTATAGTGGGCGGCAAAGACGGCGAGGCGACGGTTCGGCTGCCGTTTCAAGGCTCCGCCCCGTTCTACGATCTCCTTTATGGGGGTAAGGACTACGTGGCCGAAGTGGAGTCGGTCTCCCGCCACATCCGCTCGGCAATGCCGTCGGCACGAACCATACTGGAACTCGGTTCCGGAACCGGGCGCCACGGCCGCCTCCTCGCAGAGATCGGCTTTCACGTCCATGGCATTGAGCGCAGCCGCGAGATGGCCGATCTGGCGCGACAGGCGGATGGCGCCTCCAGCGCCTGCGCCGGATCCTTCACCTGCGAAGTGGGCGATCTCTTGACTGTCAGACTGCGCCGCAAATTTGATTCCGTGATCGCGCTATTTCATGTCATTGGCTATCAGACCACCCTTCCCGCGCTGACCGCCGCTTTTCGCACAGCCAGCTGTCATCTCGCTTCGGGCGGGCTTTTCATCTTCGATGTTTGGCACGGCCCCGCCGTGCTTTCCCAGAGACCGCAGATACGCTCGAAAGAGGTGGAAGATGCGCGGTATCATCTCTGCCGCACCGCTCGTCCCGAGCTCGATAGCAACCTGAGCACGGTGAGGGTGAGGTACGAAATTACCGGCCTCGACCGAAATTCCGGCCAGCCCATCCGACTGACCGAAGAACACCTGATGCGATACCTCTTTCCAGACGAGGTGGACCTTCTCGCACGATCATCCGGGCTGCGGCGAATAGGCGCGGAGGAGTTGCTTACCGGAAGGTCGCCTTCGGCGGATACCTGGAGCATCGCCTATCTCCTCAGTCATTGAGAGGAAGCTCGCAATCCTTGCGGAGCCTCTGCGCAGGCCGTCATGTCCGCTCCTCGCGCGGCCTCACCGGCTGTAGACCCGCCAGATTGACCAAAATGCGATGCAACCTCGTTCTCGGCGCCTATTACCGCGACTGGATGATGGGGAAGATCATGCGCCGGCTGGCTGAGGCGCTGCCTGCTCTCGGCTGGACCGTGACGATTTCGGAAACACCGGATTTCGCTGCCGACGTCAATCACTTTCTGCTCTATCTGGAGGGGCAGGTTCCTTGTCCCCTCGTTGCGACCGTCGGGATCACGCATGTCGATACCGAAAGCAAGAAAAAGCAGGTGCTTCTTGCGGCCGAGCAGACCGACCTTGCGATCTGCATGTCGCGTGAGACGGCGCAGTATCTCGTGAGCGAAGGCGCAGATCCCTCCAAGGTCTGTTCTGTGCGTCCCGCGCTCGACCCCGGCATTTCGCCGCGTCGGATCGTGATCGGAATTGCCACGAAACGGTACCGCGACGGACGCAAGCGAGAGGAACTCTTGGCGCGTTTGGCCGGTGAGATCGACCTCTCGGCCTTCGCTTTCGAGATATTTGGGGAAGGATGGAGCTCTTTCGCTCAACGACTACGGAAAGCGGGCGCGGAAGTCTCGCTCGCCGAGGATTGCGACGATTTCGAGGGCGGTTATGCGCGCGTCCGGCAACGGGTGCCGTTCTTCGACTATTACCTTTACCTTGGGTTCGACGAGGGATCTCTCGGCACGCTCGATGCACTGGCGGCCGGGGTGAAAACGATCATAACGCCGCAGGGATTTCATCTGGATCTCGATCACGGCATCACGCATCCCGTCTCCAGTTACGAAGACCTCAAATCCGTTTTCGAAAGCATTCGCGACGAACGCGAAGAGCGGATTGCGGCGGTGCGTCCCTTGACGTGGCAGCGCTATGCCGAAGAGCATGACCGGCTGTGGCGCCGCCTCCTCGATCGCCGCAGAGACCGGATGCCGCGTGCGCCGCAGGAAGAAAGCGCGACGGCGTCCGCCGGGCAACAGGCGCGCGTCGAGACGCCAATATCGAGCCCGGCGGCCGGGCGCTCGTCCTGGGGCGGCTGGCTCGCGAGGCGGTTTCGGGCAGGATAGGACCGTTGCAACGGGTCAGCATCCTCATTCCCGTCCGCAATTGCGAGGCGTGGGTCGGATCGGCCATCCGAAGCGCGCTCGGCCAGACCTGGCCCAACCGGGAAGTCATTGTCGCCGACGACGGATCGAGCGACGAAAGCCTTGCCGTCATCCGCGGTTTCGGCTCCGCCTTGCGCTGCGAGAGCGGGCGTTACGGCGGCCAGAACCGCGCGCGCAACCGGCTTCTGGAACTCGCCCG
The DNA here is from genome assembly GCA_021812165.1 of Pseudomonadota bacterium. GTDB lineage: Bacteria > Pseudomonadota > Alphaproteobacteria > ATCC43930 > CGMCC-115725 > AP-15. The sequence continues at coordinate 5,484 of JAKAOO010000179.1, forward strand.
CGGAGAGTGGCTGACGTTCCTCGATGCCGATGACGAGCTCGCGCCGGACGCGATCGAGCAGAAGATGCCGCTCGCCGATCGCGCCGACGTGATCTATGGATCGATGGAGGTCGCCGAGTTCTCCGGCGACAAAAAAATCGGGTCGCAGTTCCGCCCGGCCGTTGTCCCGGAAGATCTGTGGGTGAGCGCCCTCAAATGGCAACTGCCGAACACCTCGGCAACGAGCTTTCGACGGGACGCCATCAAAGGGGCGGGAGGGTGGCCGGTCGAGGTCGCCAACTGCACCGATTACGCGCTTTACTTTCGCTTGCTTTTCGCGAACGCGCGGTTTGAGGCGGCGCCCAGCGCGCGGTCGCTTTATCGCCAGTGGAGCCCCGCGCAGGCGGTCCATCTCGATCCGTTGCGAATGGTGCGGACAAAGCTCGATCTCCTTTGGCGCGTGGGCGCAGAGTTGCAGCAGCGGGGACTGATGTCCGCCGCGCGGCGAGAGGCTTGGGCCGACGAAATGCTCCAATGCATACGCTCGCTCTGCCGTTTGGAGAGAAGCGCGATCGGCCCCCACCTCGAGCGTCTGCGCTCCCTCAATCCGCGCTATCTCCCGAGCGGCAGATCCTTTTCCCTTCCCTATCGCGTTGCGTATCGCGCATTCGGCGTTCCCGTCGCGGAGAGGTTGTCGCAATCCACCCATCGCTGGCGGCAGAGGATCGGGCTTGCCGGCCGCAGAGGACTCTTGACATGACGGATCTTCTCGGAGCGGAGGCTGCGGAAATTCTTCGCCCTCCCGAGGAAACTTTGCCGCAGTACAATATCGGCCTCTATCTCGTTTCCATCCATCAAACTTCCTACCTTATTGCAAAAACGCTCGCTCTTGCGGGTTGCCGGGTTTGGGCTTGCGCGGAACCGTCGCTTGCCGAGGTGACCTCGTCGGCGGAAAATCCGGCTTGGCCGCAGCGTTTATATTTTTCCTGGCTTTACAGCGAAGAGGGCGTGAGCGTCATGCCGAGCGCGAGCGGCGTGCCGCCGCTCGACGCATTTCTATACGAGATCGGGCATCTGAAGCCGCGTTTCCCCGACCGGCTCGAGGATTGGATGCGGGCGGCGAGACGCAGGGTGGCGTGGAATACGACCGACGAAGAACGGGGAAGGCTCGCAAATTTGCGCTCGGAACTGGGCACGGCATACCGGTACCGGCGGTTCATTTCCCGCGCGCGGTCCGTGGTCGTCGGGAGCGGCGCCGTCTATGGCCGCGTGGCATCGATGTTTCGAACCTCCGAGAGGCAAGGACATTTCGTCCACCCGATGTTTCTTCGCGACCCTCTTCTGAGAAGAGACATGTTCGGCCGCGAGTGGTTGCCCGGAACTGCGAGGCCGATCCGGTTGGCATTCGCAGGCAATCCGCAGCCAGCCGGGCGCACGCGCATACTGGAGCCAATCGCGCGCCTCCTTTCTCGCCAACCCGGTATTCGCATCTCCAAGGATTACCGGGAATTTTCGGCCGAGACCTGCCTCTTGCACAATCGGCTCGCGCAGAAACCCCTCGCCGTGTTGTGGCTGGCAGCCGCGCCGGCGGCAGGCGGCCGCTCTAAAGCGGATAGTGAGAGCATCCCGCTCTCGGACTGGCCGCGAATTCTGCAAATGTGCGACTTTTCCTTGTGCCCTCCGGGGTACGAGAAAAAGACCCACAGGGTGGTCGAATCCCTGTTGCACGGAGCGATCCCCATCCTCGACTGCCCGGAAGAATATGATATTGGATTGCGGGACGGCGAGAACTGCATCGCCGTTGCCGGAGACGATTGGACGAGCGCCGTGAAGCGTTCGTTTGACCTGAATTTCGAGCGCATACGCAGCATGCGCGAACGCGTCCGGTCGATTGCCGTAGGGCCGCTCCAGGTTGCCGGCACTGCCCACAAGTGGCTGTGCAAGTTAGGCGTTACGCGATAACAATTATGAGGGGAAGGAAATGCTCTCAATTTCCAAGGTACCGCGGCGCATTAAATCCGGCATCAGCCGCTATTAACCGTTCCATAATAGTTGCAATCACGCGCACGCATAGCGTGTCGTCGGCGCAAGGAAGAAGCTGCGCACCAGTCCAGGCATCTTCTGCAACTGCCGGA
>JAKAOO010000008.1:0-19348 GCA_021812165.1 Pseudomonadota bacterium
ACGGTAAAGATCTCGGCGCCGAGATCCTTCAAGTCCTGCACGTCCTGCCGCGTCATCGTCGTGGGGTTCGAAAGGATCGAGACCGGGACGTGCGGGACGCGCTCCATCCATCCTTTGAGCACGGTGTGCGTGTCGGCGTCGGAACGCGGATGCGTGATCATGCTGATGCACATGCGGTGGAAGCGGCCGCCGTCGCCGCCTCGCGCCATGATGTCGAGCACCTCGGCATAAGGCACCGCAGGCCAATCGACGCGAATGAAATTGCGGTCGGCGTAGTTGCGCTCCCCTTCGCGGTGCCGCGCGAGCCCGCAATAGGCGCAATTGGCGCGGCAGCCTTCGGGATAGGTCAAAAGAAGGTTGAGGCAGCGCGTGCACTCGGTGCGATGCATATATCCCTTCATGACGCCGAGGGTGATGGCGGCCGCCGTCGACATCTGCACATAGTCGGGCGAGCGCATGGCGGGCGTCAGAATGTTGAAATTCGGCAGATAGACGCCCCTTGCCTCGATGCCGCCGGCCTTGACGCGCGCGCCGTTTTTCGCTTCGGCCGGGACCGGCGCTGGGGCGCGCGGACGCATTCGCTCCGGATCGTTGGAATGGCGCTCTCCGGTCGCAATAAAATCGGCAACCGCCTGCGGCGGCATTTCCAAGCAACTCATCCCCGACCCTCCCCGTTTAAAGAAGCCCAATATTGCGGATAGGCGATCCAATGGGCGCGCAGCGCTTCCGCATCCGGCCGCCCGCCCGCTTCATAACGGGCGAGAAGCGCGCGTCTTCTGGCGAGCGCCCGCGCCATAGCGGCGTCGAAAAGGTCGGAGAGTTCCTCTTCGTAATCGGCAAGCGCCCTCTCTCTGCCGGAAAGCCAAAGCGAGGCGGCCTCGCCGGCGAGCGCGCCCGACTGCACGGCGGCGGCGATCCCGGCGCCCGTCACGGGGTTGGTGAGCCCCGCGGCGTCGCCCGCAAGGAGAACGGGCGTCCTCCCCAGTCGGCCGATCGCGGGAAGCCGCCCGCCTACCGGGATCGCGCCGCCGGTCAAGTCCCTCGCATCGGCGCCGACGCGGCCTTCGGCAACAAGCCGGCGATGGAGCGAGAGGAGAAGCGGCTTCAAGCGGCGCTTTTTTTCCGGCACGAGACCGAGCCCCAGATTGGCCTTCATCCGTTTCGGAAAAAGCCAGCCATAGCCGCCCGGGTAGTCGGCTTTGAGGAAGATGTCGGTTGCATCCTGCGGGGCAGAGAGCGGAACCGTGATCTGCCTCGTCTCGACGAGATCGCGGTTGACGCGGCCGGCCGCCTGCCCGATGCGCGAGCGCGGGCCGTCGGCGCCGATGAGGAGACGCGGGCGCAAATGGCGGCCGTCGGAGCCGAGCACGCTCCCGTCGGGTGCGATCTCGAGCGCCGCGACGCCGTAGCGACATGAGGCGCCCGCGCGCGCCGCCTCGCTCGCCAAAAGCGCATCGAAGTGGGCGCGGTCGATCATGCGGCCGCGGAAATAGGGGCTCTCGTCAAAGCCCTCGCCTTCGACATCGGTGCGCATGCGAAGGATCGCCTGCACGGTGACGGAGGCGAGACCGGGAACGTCCTGCTCGATGAGCGACGGCACGAATTCCGCGCATTGCACCGGCCGCCCCGGGGCCGCGCGCCGCTCGAGCGCGATGACGCGAAATCCCGACAATGCTGCAGCCGCCGCGGCTCGGCTGCCGGCAGGGCCGAGACCAATAACGAGAACGTCCGGTCTTTCGGCCCGCACGGCGCCTCTCAGAGGGCGCAAGGCGCGGCGCCGGCAACGCCGTCGCCGGCAAGGCTGCAACAGGCGTGTTCCTGCGCGACGGGTCTCCCGATCGCGCGGGCGAGGGCAACGACGCCTTCGGCGGGGTAGGCGATGCCGTTGAGGCCCGCCATCACCGCGTAAGCGTCGGTCGCGAGCTTGTGGCTGCCCGCGGGGCGGGCGCAGCCGAGCTGCACCGGAAGGTCGGGAATGCGTCTTTTCGCGGCAAGGAAGACTTTGGCCGCCGCTTCGGGAGGGATGAGCGCGAAAGGCCGGTCGGGCGGGGCGTAAAACGGCATCACGATGACGAGGACGAGCGCCGAGACCGGATAGCGGGCGACGAGTTCGAGCGCGCGCTCTTCGCCGAGAAGCCGGCCGTAATGAAGACCGATCACGATATGCGGCACGATCTCCATGGTTGTGGCAGAGAGCGCGGCGAGGGTTCGCTCGAAATCCGCGACCGGACGATCGAGGTGGTAGACGTCCCGGATCGTCTCCTGCGAGCCGATCACGTCCGTCATCGCGATGTCGATCCCGGCTTCTTCCATCCGCCGCGCGCGCCTCTCGTCGAGAAGCGCCGTGTGGACGGCGATGCGAAGATAGGGGAAGTCGCGCTTCAAAGCCGCGATCGTCGGGTAGAACCGGTCGTAAGGCACCTCGTTCCGGCGGTTCGATCCGCCCGAAAGCAGAAAGCCTTTGAGGTTCTGCAACAGGACGAGGTCGCGCACCTTGCGGTCGAGTTCCTCGGGGCGCGTCGCCGGGATCATCGGATCCAAGATCTTCGCCTGGCAATGATCGCAGTTGAGGGCGCAGGCGCCGCCGGTGATCGAGAAGGCCGGAAAGCTGTTTCTGCCGCAGCCTTTGAGTTCGTCCGTCGCGTAGGCGCGGAAGGTCGGCGTAAAAAGGCGCAAAGGAGGGAGCGGCCGAACGCGAGCCTCCGCCTCGAATGCCTCGACAAGGCTGCGGTCGAGCGGGAGCTCGTCGAGGGCTTCGATATCGCGGATCACGTCAAACCAGCCCATAGGCGCTTCCTCTGCCGCGGCAGGCGTCGGCGGATCTCACCCCCACCCCGACCCTCCCCCATCGAGGGGGGGGGTATAGCGATATCCTGCGGAGTTGACATTTCTGGCAACACCTCTCGTCAATCGGAAAGCGGCGGGGGATCGAGGGGCTGATCAGGCGTCGCCGCAACCGTCGAGGAACCAAACTCTGCCACGGCTTGGCGGAGCTTGGCGAGAGTGGTGGGGGAAGGCTTGCGGCTGCGGGCGAGGATGCGGCCGAGGTATGCCGGCGTGATACCGATGCGGGTGGCGAGGGGGCGGAGCCCGAGGTTGCGGCTCTGGTTCCGCAAAGCCGTCAGCGTGCTTTCCTGGGCTGCATCCTGCCGGCGCCGTTCTGCGCTGAGCAGGATTGCGGCCTTGCTCAATTTGAGCAGCGCCGCCGGACCGGGGTTTGCTTTCCCGCTGAGGATCATGGCGAGGTGCTGGCGAGAGATCCGGGCCTTGAGGGCGAGCGCCTGCTTTCCGCCGCGGGTCTTCGCCGCCTCGCGGATGGCGGCGAGTATGCGCTCTCGGTCGTGCGGGGCGAGGCCATACTCGTTTTGCGCTTCGGGATCGGCGCCGAGATGGAATTGCTCCTCCCAGCGATGCGCTTCCTTGCCGATGAGGTGAATGGCAGTCGCCTCGATATGACGCCGCCGGGTCGGTCCGCGTGCCGTGTAATCGCCGCCAAGAAACTTCGCTTCGGGGTGGAGATGGTAACGCAGGAGCGCTTGGCGGTAGCTTTTGAGGCGCCGGGGTGAAACGGCTTCGCCCGTTTCTCGGTCGAAACAGTGTGTGGCGGCTCGGGTGGGCTCGCGATCGAAGGGTGCGACCGCACGAGGAACAGAAAGCAGCGCTCGCTTAACCTGTCTCTCTTCGTTTGCCGAGCTTTCTGCCGGCGACGATGCCGGCAAGTCGGCAAGGCGAGTAGCTTGGAAAGCGAGGAGGAAACCGAAGGGGCGGATCTGTTCGCGGTAAGGCTTTCCGCGATTGTAACTCTTGAACCACCGCAGAAGTGTTGGCGTCGTGGCGGCGTAGCGGCTGACCGCGGGTTTGTCGAATTCCGGGAGGTCGGCGAGTTGTACCTGATCGGGGCTGCCGGCGAGTGCCGCGGAGACGATCCGATACCAGACATCGTGCTGCCAGCACTCGACCCCAAGCTCAGAGAGCCGGACGACAGGGGCGGGAATCGAAAGGGGCGCATCTTTCTCGGCATAGGGGGGCAAAAGGTGGCCGAGCCCATGGGCGGAAGCCTTGCGGAGAATGGGTCGGCCTTCGTCGTCAAGGTTGAAGAGAACATAGCGCTTGGCCGAGATTGCAAAGCAATAGAGCGGAGCCCTCACCGAGTTTCGGCCGATCGCAAAGTTCGCATCCTCCATTTTGAGGATCGATCCCCCGGAGGCGTAAGGGTTGAGCGGGGCAAACCATTCCCGGATCTCTTCGACGCGAGCGAAGAACTCGGCGTCAGCCATTTCGGCCGGCTTTGCGACGGCGATGCTGTCGGTGTCGCAGAAGGCCCAATCGAGACCGCAATTGAGAACGAGGTGTTCGGCAATCGCGAGCATTAGCCGAGCCGCGCCGGTTATCAGAGTGGCGAGGAGGGGATGGAAGCAGCGACCAGGGTCCTCGCTTTGCGTGATCTCGACGGGAAAACTCTCGCCGTCGTAGCCGAAGCAGGTTGCCGGTTTCGGCTTTGCCAATTCCTCGACGTTGAGTTCGACGAAGATCCCGTAGCTGGTCGCGTTGGCGAGGATTTTGAGGGCAAGCTGCTCGGCGTCGCGCTGATGCCGTTCCGCGCCGTCGGCCTCTCGCATCCTCGCCTTTACCGTCGAGCGAAGGTCGACGAGCCGGCGATAAAAATCATTGTGCGCGGGATCGACGCGATAGGCCGGATTGCCGGCAATGGCGATCGGCTGAAGGTCGGACTGCACCGAATTCGGCACGAAGCGGAGCGCTTGCAGAACCTTCGGCGCCCTGCCGGTGAGAAGCATGCTTGCGAGGCAGTCAGCGAGGGTAACCCATAACGGCGTTCGGCTGGTCAGGTGGTTGAGCCCGATGGTGTAATGCCTATCGCCGCCGTATTTGGCTCGGATCGGGAAGAGGTCTGCGTTGGGTTCGACCTGCACGAGGACGGGCAAGAGTCGCCAGGTGTCGCGGCATCGGAGGTCATCGAGAGCAAGGCGGCGAAGGAGATTGCGCACCTCTTCCGTCGCATCCTGCGAAGTCATCCCGTGGGCGACGACGAATTGCCACAGGCCCATGAGGGTGCAAACGGTTGGATACATCGAGAGGAAGTCGCAATAGGCGACCTGGCAGATAACGCGGCGAAGGTGCACTTCCGAGCGGCCGCCGAAATAGGTACTCATGATGGTTCCGACGAGGCTCGGCGAGGCGTCGGGCTGAACTTCGCGCCAAGGCTTGATGCCCATCTCCCGAAGATATGCCTTGCCGAGGCTCGCTTCGCTCAAAACGCGGTGAATGGGCGTCTTGCCAAGGCCATGCCGACGGTAGCGCTCGCGGAGCGCGAGGAAACATTCCCACGTCGTCTCTGCATCACGGACCGCGTAATCGAGATAGGCCTTGGTCAAGAGGGCGCCGTGTTCTTCCGTGTCGAGCTTGCGGTTGGGAACTCCCAGGAATTCGGCAAGTCTTCCGAGACTGAACGGGCGGCTGAGGAGCGCCGCGGCCACCGATCGGAGATCGACGAAGAAGCCGCGGCGGGCCGGAACGCGGAGCCCGCGCTTGCGCTGACCGCGCGGGGTGCGTTGGCCCCGCTGGGCGGCGAAGCGGATCAATGCGGCACGCTGAGAGAGGTGCTTCACCTGTACCCGCGGCCATTTGGGATTGTCGCTTAATTGCAGACTGAACCCGCCGTGCATTGTCTTGCCGCGGGCTGAGGCGTGGTCAACGGCAAGACGCGAAAGGTCCCATGGCAAATTGAAGCCGACGATTGTGGCTCCAAGCTCGTACGCGATGCCGTAAAAGATCGCTTCGATGAACTCGCTGACAGTTAGAACCCGCAACCCGTGTCGCGCAGCAAAATCCCGCAACGTCTGCAATTCGGGCTCGGTCAGACTGTCGGGATCATAGAAGAGGCCGGCTTCCTCGATCGCTGCATCCTTGCGCAGTTGATAGCTACCGAGGCGAAGTTGTTGAGCGGCATCGGTTATGGTTTCGGTATCGAAGACGAGAGCATATTCCGAGGGACCAGCGGCGCGTCTTGCCCAATTGGCTTTTTTGAGCGCCTGCGGGTTGCCCGCCGGTACGTAGGCGCGGACGGCGATTGCGAGCGGATCGGTCGGCAGGACAGCGGGAGGCGAGATCATGGGGTTGCCTCATTGCCGAGCTGGCGAGCCCGCTCGATCAGTTCCCGCCCGAAGGCCTGGAGTTTTTCGACCGCAAGAGCGAGCAGATCAGCAAGGCCGAGAAGAAAATGTCCGATGCGCTCCAACCATGACGGGGTAGCGTCGAGTGATTCGGGGTGGTCTTTTTGCGGGTCGCTCGTTTTGCGATGGCAATTGCGGCAGAGAATGACCCTTCCTCCGCCGTAGCGCTCGCCAGCGACATGATGGGCTTCGAGGCAGCGCCAGTCCGTCTCGCCACATTCGCCGCATGTTGGCGTCGTCGTGCCGAGCCTCTCGTAAGCTTGACGCCGCCGGCGCTCGCAGTCTCTCCCATCGCTCTTTGTTTCCGACATAGTTCAAAATTCCTTCTTTAGATCGCAATCTTGTAAACATCCTCGAAGTTCTCGCTGCCCGTGTCGGCGAGGCGGTAGAGCGCGTTGGGGTCGGTCTCGAAGGGATGCTTCTTCCCCGTGACATCGGCGACCGACTGCCCATCGAAAAAGTCGAGATAGCTCGGATCGTTGCTTCCGAGGAACGCCCGCACCGAAGCCATGTAGGCCCCGATTTGCTCTGCATTATCGAGGTTGACGGTGATGGTGATCGCTCCGCCCCTGCTGTAGAGGAGCATGCGCCGGCTGCGTTTGTCGGGCCCGGTAACGACCCAGCGCCGACCGCGGCGTTCGGCCATGCCGCTGGCAGCGAGGTAATGGCGCAGTCTCTCGGGCGAGACATGAACGGAACGGGCGGCGGCGGCCAGCGTTTTTCCCGATTGCACGACGCGCAGCCCCGCTTCGAGCTGACGGCTGAAAGCGGGTCCTTTGAGGCGGACCGGCGTTTCCGAAGGGCGGGGGTGGCCGCGTGCCTGCGAGCGGCTGAGGCCCCGCGTAAAGCCGCGAGCGATGCGGCGCGCATACTCGGCGCGGTAGTCGCGACTTCGGCGCCTCATCGCGTTCCGGCTTTCGGGTAAGGCTTCGGCACGGCGCGCAAGCGCCAGCGCCAAGCGGGGTCGAGGAGACAGCCGTAACGGTGCTTTCCTTCGACCGCCAACGGGCGCGCGGGAATGCCGGTGCGGCGGAGATGTCCGACCGCGTTGCTGCCCAAGCGATCGAAGACGGTCCGGGCATGGCGAGCGACCCCGTCGCCAAGATCGATGTAGCTGGCTGGCTTCCCTTGGCCGAGATAAAACCAGCCCGTCGCCTGGTAAATCGTGCCTATATGCCTCGCGGCTGGATCGGCATACGAGAGAAGAAACTTCCAGCTGGTATTCCGGCGCAGAAAGCGCAGCACCGCGCCGATGACACGGCTTTCGGCATTCTTCGGAAGCGCATCGGAAAGCCAGAGTCTCGCAAGGCAAGCCACGTCTTGGGTTCGCGCCCCGGCAAAGACGCGGTGACCCTGCCGCGCCCCGGTCGTAAACACCACCGCCCCAACGAGAGCATCGCCGTCATAGACCCCGAAGCACCGCCGCGGAGCGGCCGGCATGTTGTGCAGATAATGGCATTCGAGGATCAGCGGCCGCACACAACTCGGCAACACCGGCTTCACTCGCAGTGCCTTGACGTTGGAGCGCGGGGGTCGGACTCGCACCGCCATCTGCGCGGGGGGAACCGCGCCATCCTGCTCTTGAACGACCCGCGCGGGCGTCATGATGCCGGCCCTTCACCGTCCGGGTTGCCAATCGCTTCGGCGACAGCGAGGATGTTGCCGGCCGACCAGCCGAGGCGAGCCGCCAGCTCTCTTGCCTTCTCCTCGCCCAGCACCGCCTTGCAGGCCTCCGCTCCGGCCCCGATCGTCTCGAAACCTTTCAGGTCGTCTTGCTCTTCGAGCAGATCCGCAACCCTCTGGAAGTAGCGGACGAGGTCGCGCTGGGCCATGCGCTCAGCCGGAGTGACGAGGCGCTCGATCACATCGAGAAGCGAAACCCGCGGCCCGGCTTCCGTCTCCGCCGTGGTCTTACCCGCCGCCGCTCTCTGACTTGCCGGGTAGCTTCGGCCGTCACGCCCCAGGCGCGTTTCGGCGGGAGCGATTTGAGCCTGCGTTTCCAGCTCTTGGCGCACCTTTGCGACGGTCGGCTGTACTAACCCGGCGCGGCGGCCAATCTCGCGATCGGAGAGTTCGGGACGGGAGCGCAGAAGGCGGGCTGCAAAAGCCCGCCGATCGGCCAGCGTCAGAGGTCGGCCGTGGGCGGCATTGAGCGCAAAGGCGAGCGATTGAAGGTCGCCATCATCGGGGGCTTCGAGGATCTCGACCGCGATCTCGCTCAAGCCGAGGTTTTGCGCCGCCGCGAAACGGTGGAAGCCATCGATGAGCAGATAGTGCTCGGCCCGTCGAACTACTTTGAGAGGCGGCCAAGCTTCCGCCACCGCTTCGAGCGCCCGCACGTGTTCGGGGTCGAGGCCGTCCACCCGCGGCTGCAACGCCGGGTCGGCGACGATCTTATGGAGAGGGAGAATTAGATTGGTCACGGTTGCCCGTCCTTTCCGACGATTCGCCTTTTTTTCTAACCGAAGGAGAGGCATCAACTCATCCCAAATGGGTGATAGTTGTTCTTGCCTTCTCTCTCGGGCCGTGATCTCATCAACGGTGGCGAGCGGACCTACCGGTTTCTCCTGACGCTTGAATGGTTTCGATGACCGGTGATGAGCTTCTCGAACGCGTCAACCGTTGGGCGACGACCCGTTATGGGGCCCCCGTCTCGAAGCGGAAGCTTCAGGACTTGGTAATCGAGGAGCTTGTCTGCGGTCCCGTTCGGGTTCCCCATCCCGGCCAGCGAGCGGCGCGGTGGGAATGGTCACGGCGGAGCTACGCCCAGCTTCTGTGGGTCTGCCGCGCACAACATCGCGGGCTGAAGACCTTCGATCAGCTTCGGATTTGGTTCTGGTTACGGGGGAGCGAGGCTTTAACGGAAAAGGTTCGCGATTCCATGCTCCGCGAGCATCGGAGGCTCTACAAGCGGCTATTCCGGCCGTTGCGTACGGACGCCGGCCCGACGTTATCGGAAGAAAAGCCAAGCAATCGCCGCGTTCGCGGCCTTGACGGTCAGAAGAGAGATGAACGGCTCAAGCCGATCGGCGACCTCATTTCTCGCCGCATTCTCAGCATGGCCTATGACGCAATGCGGTTTGGCGCTGCTTTCGATGCCACCTCGCTCATCAAAATCCTAGGGCAACTTCTTCCATTATCGCACGATCTCAAAATGGAACGTGACGAGGTGACGCTCGATTTGAGTGGCGTTGCGTGCCTAGCCGAAGATGACGACGAGGCGCTTTCTGGTTCGGCGGAGGAGTCGCTTACGAAACTCGATGACGAACGCTTCGATCAAGCGCGCTGCCTTTTGCGGCTTCTCCGGCGATCCTTCTTGGCGGCGCCGGAATTGGCGGCGCGCTATGCGCCGTCGCTGAAGGACTTGGCAGAGGTTTTCAGTTTCGTCGGCCAAAACATGGGCTCCTATCCCCTGAACTTCGGCCTGTTCGCCCTCTGCCTCCACGGCACGAGAAAAAGGATAAGCCTACGGGGTTTTAACGACCGCGCAGAAATCAATCTCGACCGCCTTTTGAATGGAGACTTTGATCATGCCCCGTGACGGCGTTCTTCCGGTCCCCGGCTCCGACTGGTTGGAGCCATTTGAGCGATGGGCGCCACAAAAGCGCCTCACCCGCGATCGGCAGCCGCTCATATTGAGCGGCCACGGCGTGCGCATGCGCATCGATCGCAGCTCGCTCTTTGTTCAAAACGGCTTCACACGTTACCCACAACAACGGGAAGAATGGCGCTTCTTCCCCGGCGACTGGCGCCTCCCGTCTCGTATCGTCGTCATCGATAGCGATGGCAGCCTCACCTTCGATGTTCTTGCATGGCTTTCGGAACAACGAATTCCGCTGGTTCAGGTCGATTGGCGCGGGCATGCGACTGTGGTCGGCGGCGGGGCTAGCTACGTCGGCGACTTTAAGCTCGTCGCGGCCCAGCGGGCCGCTCAGGCCAATCCCAAGCACACTATGGCGATCAGTCGGTGGCTCATCGCCGAGAAGATCGCCCGCAGCCGAGAGACGCTGACCCGAGCCGTCGAGCCGAGCCCGCCGAGGGAACGGGCGTTAGAGGAACTGGCGGCCTCGGACCGCGAGCTGAAAACCCGGCCTTTGCGAACGAAGGACGGTTTGCGCGGAATCGAAGGCCGAGTGGCGCAAGCCTACTTCACCGCATGGCGGTCGCTGCCGCTGCGCTGGAAGGGCATCGCTCGCAAACCGATCCCGGAGGACTGGCATCGGATCGGCTCACGGGTGTCGCCGGAAAGCGAGACCAATCGACAAGCGACGCACCCAGTCAATGCCATGCTTAATTACGGTTACGCCATCCTCGAAAGCCAGATTCGGATGGCCGTCACCGCCGCCGGGCTCGACCCGACGATCGGTTTCATGCATGCCCAGCATCGCGGCCGCGCGGCTTTCGTTCTCGACCTGATGGAGCCGCTGCGACCGGCCATAGACGAAACCGTTCTTCACTTCGTCGGAACGCAGACCTTCTCGCCAGCCGACTTTACGATATCGAGCAAAGGCATATGCCGGCTGCACTCGCAGCTGGCGCGTCGAGTGGTTGGCGAGGTTCTACCGTTTGACGGTCTCGGACCGATCATATCCGATCTTCCGAAACGCTTCAGACGGGTCACGGCTTGCGACTGATCTGTCGCCGCATCAGGCTACCGCCCATCCCGCCGAGAGCAGCTCCGCCTGTTCGAGAACCGTCCGTGTCGCCTTTTCCTGTTTGTCCGGCGGATAACCGTACCTCCGCAAGATGCGCTTGACGAGCACGCGAAGGTGCGCCCGCACGTTTTCTCGCAAGGTCCAATCGATCGTCACATTCTTGCGCACGGTCGCGACCAACTCGCGGGCGATCGTTGTGAGGGTCGGCTCGCCCAAGACCTTGACCGCGCTGTCGTTCGTTTCGAGCGCGTCGTAGAATGCCAGCTCCTCCTCCGAAAGCCCGAGCTCTTCGCCGCGTGCCCTCGCGGCTCGCATGTCTTTGGCGATTGCGATCAGCTCCTCGATCACCTGGGCGGCTTCGATCGCCCGGTTGTGATAGCGGCGGATCGTTTCTTCCAACATCTGCGCGAAAGAGCGCGACTGGACGAGGTTCTTGCGACGCCACGCGCTAAGCTCGCCTTTGAGGAGCTTTTGTAAAAGCTCGACAGCAAGATTGCGCTGCGGCATCCCGCGCACCTCGGCGAGAAACTCGTCGGAAAGGATCGAGATGTTCGGCCGCGCGAGCCCGGCGGCGGCAAAAATATCGATGACCCCCTCGGAGGCGACGGCACGCGAAATGATCTGGCGCACCGCATGGTCCAGCTCCTCTTCCGGCCGAGCTTCGCCGGGCGCACGCTTGGCGAGCACCGCCTGCACCGCCTGGAAGAATGCCACGTCATCTCGAATCCGCAGCGCATCCTCATGCGGCACCGCGAGAGCGAAGGCTTGCGACAGCTCGCGCACGGCCAAGAGGATGCGCTCCTTCCCGTTTTTCTGACCGAGGATGTGGTCCTGCGCCGGCGGCAGCAGGCCGAGGCGCTCCTGCGGTGTGCCGCTTACCCATTTCGACCGATCGAAGCCATGGAAAAGGCCGCAGCACATTTCGTATTTCGCAAGCATGAGGGCCACCGCCTCACTCTGGTCGATCGCAGTTTGCCCGGTGCCGCCGCTCTCGGTGTAAGTGGCAAGCGCGGCTTTGAGTTCGTGGGCGAGCCCCAGATAATCGACGACGAGGCCGCCGGGCTTGTCTTTGAACACGCGGTTGACGCGCGCGATCGCCTGCATCAGACCGTGGCCGCGCATCGGCTTATCGAGATACATCGTGTGGAGACTTGGCGCGTCGAAGCCCGTAAGCCACATGTCGCGGACGATGACCACCTTGAAAGGATCGGCGGAATCGCGGAACCGGTTCGCCAGCGCTCCGCGCCGCGGCTTGTTGCGGATGTGCTGCTGCCAAAGGGCGGGGTCCGAGGCCGAGCCGGTCATGACGACCTTGATCTCCCCCTTACCGTCGTCTTCGTGATGCCAACCGGGGCGCAGACGCACGAGTTCGCGGTAGAGTTCGACGCATATGCGCCGGCTCATGCAAACAACCATCGCCTTGCCTTCGAGGGCTTCGAGGCGCTTTTCAAAATGCCCGACGATATCTTCGGCGACGAGCCGAAGGCGCTTCTCGGTACCGACGATCGCTTCGAGCTGCGCCCATTTGGTTTTGAGCCTCTCCTTGCGGTCGATCTCTTCGCCCTCGGTCGCCTCCTCGAAATCGGGGTCGATCTTCGGCCGCTCGGCCTCGTCGAGAGCGAGCTTTGCGAGCCGGCTTTCGTAATAGATCGGGACGGTGGCGCCGTCGTCGACCGCGCGCCCAATGTCGTAGATGCTGATGTAATCGCCGAAGACGGCTCGGGTATTTGCATCCCGGAGTTCGATCGGGGTTCCCGTGAAGCCGATAAAGGAAGCGTGCGGCAGGGCATCGCGCATGTGCCGGGCAAAGCCTTGAATGAAGTCGTATTGGCTCCGGTGGGCTTCATCGGCGATGACGACGATGTTGCGGCGTTCGGAGAGCGTAGGATGGCGGTCGCCTTTCTCCTCGGGGAAGAATTTCTGAATCGTGGTGAAAACGACGCCGCCGGAGGCGACCGACAAGAGTTCGCGCAGATGCGTCCGGCTTTGCGCCTGAACCGGCGGCTGCCGCAGCAGTTCCGAGCAGCGCGAAAACGTCCCGAAAAGCTGGCCGTCGAGATCGTTGCGGTCGGTCAAAACGACGATCGTCGGGTTTTCCATCGCGGGTTCGCGAATGATGCGGCCGGCGTAATAGGCCATCGTCAGACTTTTGCCGGAGCCCTGGGTGTGCCAGACGACCCCGATGCGGCGGTCGCCGGCCTTGCCGCCGGCGCGACGGCCGGTCTCGTAGCCGGCAGGTTCCTCGGCGAAGCCGCGCGCCACCCGCCGGAGTTCCGCCGCGCGCAGCGTCTCGGCGACGGCTGCCCGCACGGCATGGAACTGGTGGTAGCCCGCGATCTTTATCTCGATCCGCCCGCTGCCGTCATCATCGAAGGCGATAAAGTCGCAGATGAGGTCGAGGAAGCGCTGCGGCTCGAAAACGCCTTCGATCACCACCTCGATTTCCGGCATGTGCGGGTCGGCGAGGGCTTGGCCGCCGATCGTTCGCCAAGGCTTGAACCACTCGCGCCGCGCAGCGAGCGCGCCGACTCGGGCCTCGATACCGTCCGAGATGACGAGCACGGCGTTCGTCGCGAAAAGGGAGGGGATCTCGGCCTGATAGGTCTGAAGCTGTTCGAACGCCGACCAGATCGTCGCGCTTTCCTCCGCCGGGTTCTTGAGTTCGAGGACGGCGAGCGGCAATCCGTTGACGAAGAGAACCAGGTCGGGTCGGCGACTGTGCCTGCCTTCCACGACGCTGAATTGGTTTACGACAAGCCAATCGTTGGCTTCGAGTCGCTCGAATTCCAACACGCGCGCTTGCGCCCCGCGGATATCGCCGTCGGCGGTTCGGTATTCGACGGTCACGCCATCGACGAGGAGGCGGTGCATGGCGCGGTTAGAGGCGACGAGGTCCGCGCCTTCGGGCCGCAAGAGCTTGCGGAATGCGTCTTCCAGCGCCTCGGCGGGAAGATCAGGGTTGAGCCGGGCGAGCGCATCGCGCAAGCGCTGTTCGAGGATGACCTGGCGGTAATCGGTTCTCTCCGCCAAGAGTTCTCCGGCCGCGATCTCGGCGCCGTGGCGCACCGTCCAACCGGCGCTTTCAAACCAGGCGAGAGCGGCCTGCTCGACCACCGACTCAGTGACGCCGCCCTCGCTCATGCTGCGGTCTCATCTGTCGGAGGTGCTGTAGGCTCAGTTTCGTTACTGAATTCCGCGAGATAGATGCGATAGGTCTCGGGTTCAATCTGGTACAGCACTTCGCTCGGGCGGAATTCGGCTTCAAAAATTCGAATCACCTCATGCACTTCGTCGACGTAGTCGTTGAAGGACGTGCTCGCATCGTAGAGGGTCCGCGGCGACGGCGGAGACGTTCGGGCATGCCGATGAACACGGACAAGAAACCCAACGGTGGCGTCTGCGGCCTGGGCCGCAAGCAAGGCCTGCACCGACTCCATTGACGGTCGCTGGCTGTCAAAGCCGTGCGAGGCGAACCCGCATTGGTTACGCAGCTCGCAGATGCCTTGAACGCTGGTGCTCAGTCCGTTGAGCGTTCGCGCAAGGCTCTCGCGAGTGGCAGCTTCGCCGCTCGCCGAGGGCGGCAAGAACGGTAGGTGCTGGCAGGCTGCTTTGAATAGCTTTGGCAGGTCGTCGTCCACGATGAAGGCAATGTTGCGCTCGCTTAGGATTGTGCGGCAAACACTCTCGACCAAGGTTTTTGCGAGATCGAACGCGAGGCCGGGATTCTCGCGGACCGCGCTCTCAATGCCTTTTACCTGCTCCTCGATGTGGCCGAGCCCCTGAGCGATTGCATCTCGCGCTCCATGCATCACAAAGGGGGCGATGTCAGCGTCGGCCATCAGATTGTCTTCGCAAGAAATCCGTCAGCATCCTTGACCCGCAGCTCGCCGGAAATGAGCTTGGGTAGAAGCGCGTCGCGGACGGCCGCGACCGTGCGGCCATTCAGGAGCGCCTGGCACATACGTTCGAGGAGCGGCTCAACCAGTGTCTCAAAGGCTTCCACCACAGCATTTGGCGCGACCGGGACAGATATGCCCGCGAGCGTGTCACGGGTAATCGTATCGAAGACTGAGCCATGCGCGTGTTGTTGGAGGTTGGCGACCAATTCTTTGGTCAAGAAATACGCGAAGAACCCTCGCGACCCCGCTCTACCTCGTATTCCGTAGCAAGACTGGTTCATCGCCATCGGCGCGCCGACAAGCGCTACTCGGCCCACGGTGCCCCGCGCAGAGATGACCGTGGTTCCGACGCGCAAGATGCGGGTGGATGACCCTTCGACCCCTGCTCGTGTGATCTTCTTTTCCGTATCGACGACCCACACGTTTGGTCCTGTGGGAGCATCGACGACCGAGAACCACGGAATATCGCCATTCCAGTAGGCCGCAACCGACGTTTTCGGGGTTCCACCGCCGATGATCTCAATTGTTTCCGCGAAGCTCTCAGGGTGCCAGCCTTCCGGGACCTCGCCGAGTTCGGAATCGAGGAGGCGGTCGGGGAAGAGGTCGGCGATGTGCTTTGGCAGACCGAGATCGCGCCCTTCGGCCTTGGCGCGGACAGGATCGAAATCGACAAACCAGGATTTGAACAGCGCCCGCGCCATCGCCTCCAGCGTCTCGTTCATCCGCCGGTTCAGCTCGATCTTGTCGTCGAGCGCGCCGAGGATGCGCGCAATGGCGCGCTGCTCCTCCACCGGAGGGGCGGGAATCGGAATTCGGTTCATGTTGCCTTGCGTAAGCTTGGGCATCGTTGAACCGGTCAGGTAGCCGCTGATATCCACCGCAGCGAGAGCATACAAGAGGAACCGCGTGTCACCGCTCCGATTTCCGCGAACGATGTGGGCGTGGTTGTTCACCCAGAACCGACCACGCGCCAAAAACCCCACCGGGGTATTGCGGGTGCGAAGATTCTCGCCGTCTTCCGCGATGAGAAGATACTCACCATCGAATAGGTAATTGTCGACATAGTCGACGATTCCGGAGGCGCCATAATATGGGAACGGTCCGGGCCGCCTATCGGCTTCCCTTACTGGAACACGGATGCTGTCAAAATTCTCGGTCAGCTCGCCAAGGAATCTTTCTGGCCACTCAGACATACCCGAGCTCCCGAAGGCTGGCGGTAATCGCGGCGTCGAGCTTGGCCGCTTCCGCCTGCTGCTCGCGCAAGGTTGCGACGAGGCGGCGCATCTTTTCGCCGAAAGGCTCGTCGTCCTCCTCGCCGCCGGCGGCGCCGACATAGCGGCCGGGGGTCAGAACGTGGCCGTCCTTTCTGATTTCGTCGAGCGTGGCGCTTTTGCAGAAGCCGAGGACGTCTTCGTAGGCGCCCGCCCCCTTTTCGCCGCGCCAAGCATGGTACGTGCCTGCGATCCGGCTGATCTCTTCATCGGTCAATTCGCGATGGGTGCGGTCCACCATCCGGCCGAGCTTGCGGGCGTCGATGAACAGCACCTCGTCGCGGCGATCGCGGAATTTTCCGTCTTTGCGGTCGCGGGCGAGAAACCAAAGGCAGGCGGGGATCTGCGTCGAATAAAAGAGCTGGCCCGGTAGCGCGATCATGCAATCGACGAGCTTTGCTTCGATCAGCTTTTTGCGGATCTCGCCTTCGCCCGACTGGTTCGACGACATCGAGCCGTTCGCGAGCACGAAGCCGGCGACGCCGGAAGGCGCCAAGTGATGCACGATATGCTGAACCCACGCGAAGTTCGCATTACCCGTGGGTGGCAGGCGGAATTGCCAGCGCTTGTCCTCGCGCAGACGCTCGCCACCCCAATCGCTGACGTTGAAGGGCGGATTCGCGAGGATGAAATCGGCCTTGAGGTCGGGATGGCGGTCGTTGTGAAAGCTGTCGCCATGCTCGATCTGAGCATCGATCCCGCGGATCGCGAGGTTCATCTTGGCGAGACGCCAGGTCGTGTAGTTCGATTCCTGCCCGTAGATCGAGATTTGGGACCGGGCCCTACGACCGTTGCCGTTACCGCTCGCATGCGCCCGGATGAATTCGATCGACTGCACGAACATCCCCGAAGAGCCGCAGCAAGGGTCGTAGACGCGACCGCGATAGGGCTCGATCATTTCGACCAGAAGCTTGACGACGCAACGCGGTGTGTAGAATTCGCCGCCCTTCTTGCCCTCGGCGCTCGCGAACTGGGAAAGGAAATATTCGTAAACGCGGCCGAGGACGTCTTTGGCACGGGCGTCCGCGGTGCCGACCTCGATGTTGCTGACGAGGTCGATGAGCTGCCCCAGCCGCATCGAATCGAGTGCCGGGCGGGCGTATTCCTTCGGCAAGACGCTCTTGAGCGCGGGGTTGTCACGCTCGATCGCGGCCATCGCTTCGTCGACGAGGCGGCCGATGCCGGCCTGCCTCGCTTGCGCCTTGAGTTGATTCCAGCGCGCCTCTTTCGGCACCCAGAAGATATTTTCGCGGAGATATTCGTCAGGATCTTCCGGATCGGCGCCTTCCCGGCGCTCGGCGTCGAGTTCCGCGTGCTTGGCCGCGAAGGCGTCGGAGACATATTTGAGGAAGATGAGGCCGAGGACGACGTGCTTGTATTCGGCCGCATCCATGCTGCCGCGCAGCGCGTCGGCCGCAGCCCAAAGCTGTGCCTCGAAGCCGAGCCTTGCGGCGGTTTCCTGCAGTCCGGCGCCCGCGACGCCAGATTTTGCGGGTCGTCCTCGCGGCATTTCGCTCTCCCCATCTCAGCGGCAAGCGGCATATTACCACCTGCGGTTTCCGGTTGTGTATCCCGCCGCGCAAAAGACGGTGATCATCGGTCGCAAGACCGACAGCGCATGCTCTTCGCCATCCGTGAAGCGGCGAAGACCCGCGGCGGAAAACAGGCCCTCGCCCTCAAGGCCCGGATCTCTCGCCAGCACCTCGCCATGATCCTCAGCGGCAAGAGGAGCCCGACCACGGCGGCGCTGCTCAAATTAAGCACGGCTGCAACCCTGCTCGCCCGAGAGCGGCAACGACAAGAGACGGCCCGAGAAAACGTGCTCGCGGCTCTGCGTTGGTCCAGCGGCAGCCTGAGGCTCCGACCCCTCGCCGCTCGCGTCGGCCTCACCCCGGCAGGCCTCAGCCGCCTAGTCGTCGGCAGCCGCAAGCCTTCCGCCGCCACCCTCGCCAAGCTCCGCCAAGCCGTGGCAGAGTTCGGTTCCTCGACGGCTGCGGCGACGCCTGATCAGCCCCTCGATCCCCCGCCGCTTTCCGATTGACGAGAGGTGTTGCCAGAAATGTCAACTCCGCAGGATATCGCTATACCCCCCCCCATCGAGGGGGAGGGTGTCCGCATCCGGCGCGGAGCGCCGGGTGGGGGTGACGCCGGCATCAGGCCGCCGCCCGTCCTGCTTCGCGCCACAAGATTGCTTGGCTTCGCTTCTGATGACAAGATTTCTGCCGCGCGCGGAAATGACCCAGCCCAGCATGAAAACGCTCTGCATTTTGCAGCACACGGAGGCCGAGTTCCTGGGCCTCATGGAGGGTCACTTCGAGAGCCGGGCGATCCCTTTCCATTACGCGCGCCCCTTTACCGTCGGCGGCAGCGTACCGCGGGAGGCCGGCGATTTCGCCGGCCTCGTCCTTTTGGGCGCGGGCCCGCTCGGGGTCGTGAGCGGCGATCTCGTCCCGAGCCTTTCGGCCGAATATCGCCTCACGCAAGATTTCTTGCGGCGCGGGCGGCCGGTGATCGGGATCGGGATCGGCGCCTCTATCCTTGCGATCGCCGCGGGCGGCGGCGCCGAAGAAGCGCCATTGCGCTTCCGGGTGGGTGAGGCGCATCGAAGGCTCGCCGACGCGCTCTGTGGCCATCTGCCGGAGCGCCATCCGATCGCTCTCTATATGCGCGATCGCCCGGTCTTGCCGCCGGGCGCCGAGATCCTCGCGGTCGATGACGAAGGCGCGCCGGCGATCTTTGGGCTCGCCGGAAATTGCCTCGGGTTTCTCGGTCATCCCGGCATCAAATCGGCGATGATCGAGGATCTGGCGATGGCGTTCGAGGAGACGCCCGAAGACCTCGCGGCGGGGCTCGCGCGCCTGCGGGCGGAGCAGGCCGCGATGGCCGAGGCGCTCAGCGAGATCATGGTCGGGGTCATCAAGACGACCCGCCTGATGGAAGGGTGAGGCCCGCCGAACCCGCCGCGCTCGGAATATATCCCAAAACCTGAATATATTTCTGGCGGACCTCGGCGATCGGTGTTAGAATGCGTCAAAATTCGACGATGGCCGTGATGGAGACGAGGGCGGGGAGTGTCCAATCGGCAGGCCTTTCGTCGAGCGAGGAGGGAACGTGGCGAAAAAGCTCATCATCATCATGGTCAACACCGACCCCCGGCACGGCGAGGAACTCGGGGCGCCCTTTTTTCAGGCGTCGGTCGCCGCCGCGATGGATTATGAGGTCGAGGTGATCTGCACGGCGACCTCGGGCCAGCTCATGAAGAAGGGCGTGGCGGAAAAGCTCGTCGTCAAACCGGGCTCGGGCAAGACCGTCTACGATTTCATCTGGGATGC
>JAKAOO010000008.1:19358-33487 GCA_021812165.1 Pseudomonadota bacterium
CGCACGAAGCCGGGGTGAAGTTTTATTGCTGCTCCCCCAATCTCGATCTCTTCGACATGACCGAGGCGGACCTGATCCCGGAATGCTCCGGAATCGTCGGCGGCGCTCACGTCATCGAGGAAGTGATGGAAGACGACGAGGCGAGAGTTCTGACCTACTGACGAGACCATAGAGGACTGCGATGGCGCGCGCAGCGATCGGCGACCCGGTATCGAGCTCCCCGGTCGTCGCTTATGAAACCCTGGAGGAGGTGTTCGAGGACATCCGCTCGCATCCCCTCTACGATCATGAACTTCACGGCTGCCTCAATTGCGGCATCTGCACGGCGACCTGTCCTTCCGCCCATTATTACGACTACTCGCCGCGCGAGATCGTGCAACTTTTGTGGACCGAGAATCTCGAAGGCATTTACGACGCGATGCAGGAGAAAATCTGGGCCTGCGCCCAGTGCTACACCTGCGCCGCGCGCTGCCCGTTCGAGAACTCGCCGGGCGGGCTCGTCATGATCATGCGCGAAGTCGCAATCAAGCACGGCATGCCGTCGGCAAAGGAAGCGCTCAAACCCTATTCGCGCGTGCTCCTGAAGGTGATCGCGACCGGCAACCAGCTGGCGCCCAACATGATCACGCGCGACGCTTTCCGCGACTGGGGACCGAATGTGAGCAAGATCGAGGCGCCGCTCGATGTGCTGCGCAAGGCAATCCCGGTGCCGACGATGCATACGATGGACACGGCATGGGTCGTCAACCTCAAGACTTCGATCGAGCTTTATACGATCTGGGAAGAGACGGGCGTGCTGCAGCAGCTCGAAACCATCGATGAGAACCTGTTCGACGTCATTACGGACGTGATGGACGAAAAGCGCGAAGACTATGCCGATTGGCTGGAGGAGCAGAAGGAAGCGGCGGGCTGAGGCTGATCCGCTGCCGCCGCGGCGACCACGGAGGTAATGTGAGATGGAAGACGACCGGAACCCGCAAGGCGCCTACACCGGTTTCGGCTCCGAGTGGCGCGCCTCCGAATTAAAGCCCGAGGAAGCAAGGAAGGCGACGGAGTGGGTCGAGACCCGCATTGATCGGCGCTCGCTTTTGACCGGCAAAGCGCGGGTCGAGGATGTCCGCGACCTCCTATGGCAGCTCGAAAAGGACGGCGAGATCGTCGTCCATCGCATCACCGAACAGCACGATCCCGTCACGGCGCGCACACTTTACGGTTGGCAGAAGCGGATTCCGACCAACCAGCTTTGGCATCACAAGTCCTGCGGCCAATGCGGCAACATCCCGGGCTATCCGACTTCGCTTTTGTGGCTCATGAACGAGCTCGGGACGCGTTATCTCGACGAGACCGACCAGACCTCGTGCACCGCATGGAATTATCACGGCTCCGGCATCGGCAACGTCGTCAGCCTCGCCGCCGTGTTTCTGCGCAATTTCCATCAGGCCTATGTCTCGGCGCAGGCGCAAGGGCTCTCTCCCGGCACCTACTATCCGCTCGTTCATTGCGGCACCTCTTTCGGCAATTACAAGGAGATGCGCTCCTTCCTCCTGCATTCGCCGAAGTTGCGCGAGCAGGTGAAGAAAATCCTCGGGAAACTCGGCCGCCTCGTCGACGGCAAGCTTCTCATCCCCGAGGAGATCGTCCATTATTCCGAGTGGCTTCACGTGATGCGCGCGCGCATTGCCGAGAAGCGCCGGATCGATTGCAGCCACATCCGCGCCACCGTTCACCCGGCCTGCCACGTCTATAAGATGGTGCCGGAAGACGTGATCTATGACGAGACGGTGATGGAGGGGAACCGAGTCGCAGTTTCTACTGGATTGCTCCAGTCTCTGGGCGCGCAAGTGGTCGATTATTCGACGTGGTATGACTGCTGCGGCTTCGGCTTTCGGCACATCATCGGCGAGCGCGAGTTCACCCGCTCTTTCGCGATCGACCGCAAGATCAGGGTCGCGGTCGAGGAAGGGCGCGCCGATGTCATGGTCGGACACGACACCGGCTGCATCACGACTCTCGATAAGAGCCAATGGATCGGCCGGGCGGTCGACAAGGTCTACGAGCTGCCGGTCATGGCCGATTGCCAGTTCGCGGCTCTCGTCTGCGGCGCGCACCCCTATAAGCTCGCGCAGCTCCACTGGCACGCCTCGCCTTTCGAAGGCCTCCTCGAAAAGCTCGGCATCGATTGGCAAAAGGCGAAGGCGGAGTTCGAGGCGTATCTCAAAGATGTCGCGGCGGGCCGGATTGAGACGCTTTACGATCCGAAGCGTGCGATCACCTCGGGGCCGGGCTTTGTCCCGCCTGCGAGCCTGCCGAAGGGGGCGGCATGAAACCGATATTGATCGTCGGCGGCGGCCCCGCCGGACTGTCCGCGGCCCATGCGGTCGCCCAGATGGGCCGGCGCGTCATTCTCGCCGACAAGGCGGAGAGGCTCGGCGGCGCGCCGATTGTGAGCGGCTACGCAAGGCTCGTGCCGTCGGGCGAATGGGCGAAGGACGCGATCGGCGGCATGGTGAAGCGGGTCGAAGGGAATGCGCTCGTCGAAATCCGGCGCGGCACGACGGTGGAGCGCTTTGCGGGCGAACCGGGCGCCTTTGTCGCGCGCCTTTCCTCGGGTGCCGAGATCGAGGTTTCCGCCGCCGTTCTCTGCACCGGCTTTACCCATTTCGATTCGGTCAATAAGCCGGAATGGGGGTTCGGGACTTATCCCGATGTCGTCACCACGACCCAGGTCGAGCAGATGTTTTCCTCGGGCAAAGGCGTCTATTGCCCCTCCGACGGGCGCCGGCCCGAGCGCGTGGCGATCCTCCTCTGCGTCGGCTCGCGCGACCGGCAGATCGGCCGCGAATGGTGCTCGAAAATCTGCTGCACGGTCTCCGCCAATCTCGCCATGGAGATCCGCGAAGAGCTGCCGCAATGCACCGTCTACATCTATTACATGGACATTCGCACTTTCGGCCTCTACGAGGGCGCCTACTACTGGGAAAGCCAGGAAAAGCATAAGGTCAAATACATCAAGGCGCGGATCGCCGAGGTCACCTCGGACGGCAAGAAGCTTATCGTCAAGGGCGAAGACACGCTCGTAAAGCGCCCCATCACCATCCCCTTCGACATGGTCGTGCACGCGATCGGCATGGATCCCAACACCGACAACCCGGCGCTCGCCGCCGCCTTCGGCGTCACGCTCGAAAAGTATGGCCATATTGCGAAAAGCTCGACGTACACGAGCATGAGCGGCACCTCGCGGCCGGGGGTTTTTGTCGCCGGCGCGGCGACGGGGCCCGAAACCATCGACGATTCGATCGCCCAAGGCCAGGCGGCGGCGCTGGCCGCGCTTGCGGCGGCGAGCGCCGGCGGCATCAAGGAGGCGGCGGAATAGTGTGGCCCCGCGCAAAACATAAGGCGGCGCCCGAGAAGGGCGGGCCGATCCTCGATCTCTCCGGCCCGCGCCTCGCCGAGGTTTTCGAGCACTTGGTCAGGGCGGCGCAGCCGAGTGGCGGCATCGAGCGGGATGTCGGCGCGCTGTGGCTCAAAAGTTCGCTTTTCGTGGAGCTTCTCGGCAACGGCCGCGCCGCAGAACTCACCGAAGACGAATTCCGTGACCTCTGCGGCTTTATCGCCCCGGTGCGCCGGCGCGTCGGTCATTGGCTCGGCCGCCATGGCTTTCCCGAGATGCGCGGAAAGCTCGAGCGCCTTTTCGCCGGCAGAGCGGACCCGGCAAGCGCCGACCGGCGCATCGGCGAATTTATCGCCGGCTTCCCCCCCGATCGCGAGCATCGCTGGGTGCGCGACCTTGCCGCCGAAGCGCTGCATTTTACGGCGCCGCGCCGCTATCCGCTGATGACGCGCTGGATGTGGGACGCGCGCGTCGGCACCGGGGTTCTGCGCGAAATCTGGCACGCGGAGAACGTTGACGAAGTTACCATTCCCGTGACGGACGATTTCGCCACTTTCGCGACATTGAGCGAAGAGCTCGAAGGCTTCCTTTCTTCGAACGGCGTCTTTCGCGACCTCTCTTTCTACGTCGATCTTTTGTGCGCGCATGTTTATGCGTTCTACATGGAGGGCCGCGGCGGGCAGTATCTGCGCACCGAGTTCGGCTCACGCGAAGACCCGATGGGGCATACGCGCCGCCTACTCGGCCTCGACGCGCTGGGCACCGAGGCCGGCCGAACCCGCTTGAAGCTGGTCGAGGGGAAGGCCCGAGTGGCGGGCGAGCCGGCGCGGCTCGAGGGTCCGAGGTAACGGGCGATGCCGATCCACGAGAAGTCGCTGATCCGGCCGGAGAACCTCGTCACCCACGAGCGCCTCGTTCTCGAAGGCGTCGATGTCTCCGGCGATTGGAGCACCTTCATCGAGCCGCGGGTCGTCACCGACTATAACGAAAACCTCCAGGACGAGATCGCGGCGCTGCCGGGCGGCGAGTTCCTCCATCGCTGCTGGCAATGCGGTTCCTGCACCAATGCCTGCACCGTCAACGCCATCAACCCCGACTTCAATCCGCGCTACTGGATCTATCTCGTTCGTCTCGGCATGGAAGAGGAGCTGCTGCGCGACAAGGACATCATCTGGCAGTGCGTGTCGTGCCACAAATGCACTTACGCCTGCCCGCGCGACGTCAATCCCGAAGGCGTGATGAAGGCGACCGCGCATTGGCTCGAACTCAAAGGCTTGACCGAAAGGAAGCCCTCGATGCTCTTCGACGAGGTCTTCAGCGAGCAAGTTTTCGCGACCGGCAAGATCGAGGACGGGCGCGTTCTTCGCCAGTTCTTCGCGAAGACCGGCCAATCCTTGTTTCAGGACTGGCTCGTCGCGCTTGTTCGCTCCTTCGTCCGCCGCCTGCCTTTGGGGCTCATGATGAGATTGGGCTTTGCCGGCGTCTTCCGGCCGCGGACAAAGGGTTGGGCACGGTCGAGCGCGGCGATCCGAGACCATGTTGCCGAACGCCGGGCGGAAGAGCGGCGCGCGCTCGGCCTTCCCGCAGGAGGACCCGAAGCGTGACGAGAGAGTATAAACGGGTGGCGTACTACCCGGGCTGCGCGCTCGAGGAAACGGGGCACGCCTACAACCGCTCGACCAAGGAAGTGGGGAAGGCTCTCGGCCTCGAACTCGTCGAGCTCAAAAACTGGAATTGTTGCGGGGCGATGGAGGTCAAGAACATCGACCCCAAAGTCGAGACCTATCTTTCGGCCCGCAATCTCGCGATCGCCGCCGAGATGGGGTTCGAGGTCGTGATGGCGCCCTGCAACGGCTGCTATCACAACCTCAAAAAGGCCGAATACGACCTTGCCGCCGATCCCGCGACGCGCGAGAGCGTCGATCGCCTGTCGCAGAGAGCCGGGCACA
This sequence comes from Pseudomonadota bacterium, assembly GCA_021812165.1. Taxonomy (GTDB): domain Bacteria; phylum Pseudomonadota; class Alphaproteobacteria; order ATCC43930; family CGMCC-115725; genus AP-15. The sequence goes on from JAKAOO010000008.1 coordinate 24,699, forward strand.
AGACCTACGAGAGCGGGAGCGTCGCGACGATCCACGCGCTCGACTGGCTGAAAGCGGCGATCGGCGAGGAGGGGTTGAGGCGGCGCATCCGGAATTCGCTCGCAGGGCTCAAGATCGCGAATTACTACGGCTGCATGTATACGCGGCCGCGGCACATCTTTCCCGAAAAGGACAAGGGGCCGGGGAGCGAATCGACCGCAAAGCCGCATTTCATGGACGATCTCTTGGCCGCGGCGGGCGCCACTTGCGTCGAATATCCCTTGAAGACCGCCTGTTGCGGCGGCGCCCACACGCTTTCCGATAGCGACACCTCGACGCGGCTCGTGCTCAATCTCCTCGAAGGAGCGGAGGTTTGCGGCGCGGATGTGATCGCCACCGAGTGTCCGACCTGCCATACCGGGCTCGAAATCCATCAGGTCCGGGCCGAAAAGGTGTTCGGCCGCAAAACCCGCGTCAAAATTCTTTATTTCACGCAGCTTCTCGGCATGGCGCTCGGGCTTTCCGCGCGCCGCGTCGGCGTGCACGAGAATTTTTCGGACTCCTCGGATCTGTTGAAGGCGCGGAGGCTTGGATGATCCTGCCGCTTGAGGCTATTCGGGCGCGCGCCGAGGCGCTGATCGAGGCGCCCGACGAGGCGCTTGCCGGCGCCGCAGCGAGGCACGCCGAAGAGCTTCTTTTGTTCGGCGAGGCGATCCTCGAGCGCTGGCTCGCGGCGCAGGGCAGGGAGCCGACAAAGGGGCGCGTCGAGGGCTTCCGTCTCCTGGCGCTTCATCGCCAAGGGGCGAGGCGCGATCCGAGCTTCAACGCTTGCCGCGAGAGTTGCCGAGAGCTGGTCTATCACTCTAACCTCGTCCGTCTCGACCCCGCGCATTTCGAAACGGCGCGCCGCATCCGCCTCGGCGCCATGGTGGCGCGGCATCTCGCGCTCTTCGTCGAGGGGAAGCTCGAAAATGCACGGCTCGGGGAATTCTGCTGCTCCTCGCGTTCGCTGCGCGACCGGGATAGGCTTTTCCCGGAGGCCGTTCCGCAAGGATAGGAGACGACGATGCCGATCGTGCGCGGTTGCAATCTTCCCGATGACCTTCTCTACGATATCGAGAACAACATCTGGTACCGCGACAACGGCGACGGCACGATGACGCTCGGCATGACGGCGGTGGCGGCGGCCATGGCCGGGCAGCTCGTCGCCTTCACCCCGCGCAAGGCCGGGCGCGGCGTGCAGGCGGGAAAATCCTGCGCCACGATCGAGTCGGGCAAGTGGGTCGGACCCGCCAAGGTTGCTTTCGATGCCGAGGTGGTGGAGACGAACGATGCCGTGGTGGCGAACCCGAAGCTTGCCAACGCCGATCCTTATGGCACCGGCTGGCTCGTCAAGGTGCGCCCGGCCGACCTTTCCGCCGCCACGGCCGGTCTTGTTCCGGGAAGCGCGGCGGCCCAGCCTTACGAGGCGAAGATGACGGCAGACAACTTCGCGGGCTGCGCGCCGTAGACGCCGAGAAAGGGCACCCTCATGCCAGAGGATACGAAACAGAACGTCAAGCGGATGTCGATGATCGTGACCAAGGGCACGCTCGACTGGGCGTATCCCCCCTTTATTTTGGCGACGACGGCCGCCGCCATGGGGCTTGAAGTGACGATGTTCTTCACCTTCTACGGCTTGACGCTTTTGAAAAAGAAGCTCGATCTCGAGATCTCGACCCTCGGGAACGCGGCAATGAAGATGCCTCTCCTCGGCATGCACATGGCGATGCCAAACCTCGTTTCCGCGATGCCGGGCGTCGATGCCATGGCGACGGCGATGATGAAGAACCTCATCAAGAAAAAGGGCATCGCGTCGATCGAAGAGCTGCGCCAAGCCGCCATCGAGGCCGATGTCAAGATGATCGCTTGCCAGATGACCATGGATCTCTTCGAATATACGCTCGACGACATGATCGAAGGCCCGATTCTGGGGGGCGCCGCGACGTACATCGAAACCGCGACAAAATCGGACATCAATCTTTTTATCTGACCGGCTCCGCCCCTCGCCCTCAGGAGACCGCCATGGCCACGCAAATTCTCGATGTCAAGGGTTTGAACTGCCCGCTGCCGGTGTTGCGGGCAAGGAAGGCCCTCAAGGACCTGCCGCCGGGCGAAACGTTGCAGGTGCTCGCCACCGACCCCGGCGCCGTCAAGGATTTCGAAGCGTTCTGCCGCACGACCGGGAACGAACTCGTCGAATCCTCGGTCGAAGGCAAAGTCTACCGTTTCTTGATCCGCCGCGCGGCGTGACCTAAACCCTGTTCGCAGAAGAAGAGATGAGCGGCCTTCCTTTATATATCCTCCTCTGTTCGGGCGAGCATGAGAGGGTGCAGATGGCGGCGATGATGGCCTCGGTCGGTGCGGTCTCCGAGCGCGCCGTCGAGGTTTTCGTCAGCATGAACGCGCTTTCCGTCTTTGCGAAGGAGGCGCCGGCCGAAGGGCGCTACCGCGGCGGCCCTTTCTCGCGGCTTCTCAATGAAAAGCGCGTGCCCGATGCGCTCGGCCTCTTGCGTCAAGCAAAGGAACTCGGCGACTTGAAGCTGTGGGCGTGTTCGATGGCGCTCGACGTACAAGGGCTGGAAATGGACGGTCTCGTCGATGGCCTTTTCGACGGACCCTTGGGGCTGACCAAGTTTCTGTCGGATGCGGAAAGCGGGCAAATGGTCGTGCTGTAGAGATTGGGAACATGTCGGAGCGGATAAAGGTCGATGCGCGCGGGGCCTTTTGCCCGGGACCGCTGATGGAACTGATCGCCGCCCTGAAGCTCGTCGAGGTGGGCGACGAAGTCGAGGTGTGGTCTTCGGACAAGGGCTCCGCGACGGACATCCCGGAATGGGTCAAGAAGGTGCGGCACGAGCTTGTCGGCATCGAGCCTCGCGACGCTTATTGGAGCATCGTTGTGCGCAAGGCAAAGTGACGAGCCATCACCGCTGACGAGGCGGGTTTGAGGGAGGGAAACATGGCAAAGAAGATCCTGATCGTCGGCGGCGGGCTCGGCGGGACGATCGTCGCCAATGGGCTGTGCCGGCAGCTTCGCGAAGAGCTTTCGTCCGGCAGCGTCTCGATCACCATGCTGGGCGCGTCCCAGACGCACATGTATCAACCGGGACTGCTCTACGTTCCCTTCGGGAGGATGCGCGAATCCGAGCTTTTCCGCGATCAGCGCAAGGTGCTGGATCGGTGCGTGCCCTATTTCGTCGATCCTGCGACGCGCATCGACATCGACAAGAAGACGGTGACCACGACCTCGGGGAAAAGCTTCTCCTACGATTTCCTGGTCCTCGCTACGGGCTCGCGAATCCGCCCCGAGACCATTCCCGGATTGGCCGAGGGCGCACACTGGTTTTACGATCTCGAAGGTGCGCGCAAAATGCGCGACGCGCTGCGCGCGTTTGAAGGCGGGCGCGTCGTTATCAATATCAACGTACCCCACAAATGCCCGGTAGCTCCGCTCGAGGTCACCTTCATGCTGCGGGATTTCCTCACCGCCAAGGGCGTCCTCGACAAGAGCGAGATCACCTACACCTACCCGATCGGGCGGGTGCACTCGCTCGAGCCGGTTGCGCATTGGGCGGCGCCGGAGTTCGAGCGCTGCGGGATCAAATCCGAGATCTTCTTCAACACCAAATCGGTCGATCCCAAAGCGAAGACGATCACCTCCGAGGAAGGGACGACACTTGGATACGACCTCCTCGTCACGATCCCTCCGCATACCGGCCAAGCGGTGATCGATCAATCCGAGCTCGGCAAAGGCGGCTGGGTGCCAACGGAGCGCAACACGCTGCTTCGCGAAGGATCGAGCAACGTCTTTGTCGTCGGCGATACGACCAACCTGCCGATCTCAAAAGCCGGATCGACCGCGCATTTCGAGGCGGATACCATCATCGACAATCTCTCCTCGCTGATCAAGGAAGACCGCTGGGCGCGGGATTACGACGGCAAAGTCTTCTGCTTTGTCGAGACCGGCCTCAATAGCGGCACCTATGTCTGGTTCAACTACCTGACGCCACCCAATCCCGGGCCCCCCTCGCAGCTCGTGCATTGGTTCAAGCTCGCCTACAACCGTCTTTACTGGTTGTCGGCACGCGGGCTTTTGTAGGGGAGACGACGATGAACGACGCGATACGGCGAAACGAGCCGACCGAAGAGCTGGCGATCCTCGCGCAGGCGGCGCGCGAGGCGCTCTCCGACGGGATGGTCGAGCGGCTTGCGATCACCGCCGGAAACGCTCTCGAACTCTTGGATCGCCTCAACGACGAGGGCACCCGCAGCGCGGTGCACCTCGTCATCGACCGCCTCGGCGAACTCCATAAGGCCGGCGCTCTCGACACCTTCTTCGATACGGTGATGCTGCTGCACTCGGCGCGAAACGCCGCCACCGATACGATCGTCGATCGGCTCTTCACATTCGTCGAGCAGATGGTCAATACCATCGGCACCGAGGAGATGGGGGCGTTTGCCGCCAATACCCGCTTGGCGCTCGAAGAGGCCGCAGAAGAGACCAAGGGTTCGCCGTCACGGGGTGGCTTCTTCGCGGCGCTCTCTCTTCTGGCGCGGCCCGAGACGCAGCGCAGCCTCAGCTTCCTTTTGACCTTCAGCGACAAGCTCCAGCGTCGGACGGCGGGGCTCGAGGCCGCCTGATGGGGCGAGCGAGGACAGAGCCAGTGGTCAAGATCAAACGGATAGAGCCGTTGTTGTCGCCTGCCGCGTCGGGATTGCTTCGTCGCGGAGTTTATCCTCGGGCCGCGCGAAGCGCGGACCCGTGGGCTCCTCGCAATGACAAGAACTCAGGTGTCATTGCGACCCCCGGACGACCGCTCTCGCGGGCGTTCCGGGGGGAAGCAATCTCGGCGGGAGCAGCCGCAGCGCCAGTCGTCAGATTCTCACCACCAGGGTATTAACGGACGGTGGCGCGATCATGAACCTCTCGGAAATGGAGACAAGCGCCGCCTCGGCGAGCCGCCTATTGAAGTCGCTCGCCAACGAGCACCGCCTCCTCATCCTCTGCCAGCTCGTCGAGGGCGAAAAATCGGTGGGAACGCTCGAAGAGAAGCTTCATCTGCGGCAGCCGCATCTCTCTCAGCTTCTGGCGCGCTTGCGCCGCGACGGGCTGGTGCGCACGCGCCGGCAGTCGCGCACGATCTTTTATGGTCTCGACAGCAGCGCGGCGGTCGCGATTCTGGAGCTGCTCTACGAACTCTTTTGTGCGCCGGGCGGCGTGGAAACCCGCAGCGAGCGTTCAGAAGCCTTCGCAAAGAAAGGCGCGAGCGAATCTCCGCCTGTCGCGCATCCCCGTTAAGAGCCTCTGCCGATCTTACCGGCGCGGCCGCGATCAGGGGAGAGAAAGCGGCCGCGCGCGCTTCATCCGCCCGGCCTCGCGCAGGATCGTTTCTTGCGGCACCCTTCCGGTCGAATGCAGCAAGTGGCGCAGCCAATCGAGAATGGCGGGTCGATCCCAGTCGGTGGCGCCGGTGATTCTGCCGATTTCCTCGCCTTTGGCATTCACGAGAAACGAGGTCGGAAGGCCAAAAACGTCAAGCCTGTCCGGAACGGTGAAAGTCGGGTCGAGATAAACCTTGAGCGCGTGGGCACGGACCTTCGAGAGAAAACTCTCGACGATCAGCGCTCCGCCCTCGTCGACCGCGAGCGCGACGACCTGAAAATTTGGGCCCCCGAGCTTTCTTTGGAGGCGATCGAGGGAGCCGATCTCCTCCCGGCAGCTCGGGCACCAAGTGGCCCAGATGTTGAGCAGAACGAGTTTGCCGCGGAAATCGGCAAGGCTCAGCCGATGACCCTCGGCGTCGGTGAAAGAAAACGCCGGCAGTGGTCTCGGCCGCGGCAGGAGGAGGAAATTGAGCCCGGGCGGCGGCGCGGTTTTCGCCGTTGCCGGGCCGATCCCGCCAACGAGCAGAGCGCCAAGGCCGAGGAGCAAAGCCGCGCCGAGGATAACCAGCGATCGTCGCGTCCGCTTGCTTCGCGCCATTGCAAGCCTGGACTCTAGGCGCCGACCGGACGAGCGAGTTCGTCCCAATCGCCGCCGTTGTCCTTCCAGCGCACCTTGACCATATCGCCGGCCTTGCCGCCCTTTACCTTGAACGCGAGATAGGGATCATCGGACGAGGCGATGCCGAGATTGCTGACGACAACCGGCTTGCCATTGAGCGATACGGTGACGGTCTTGACGAAGTGCTGCGGCTTCTTGACTTCGAGTTCCTTCGTTTCTTTGTTGAGCACGAGGCCCGTCTCGATCTTGTAATTGATGAGAAGCTCGATTTCGGTCACCCCGCCCTTCGCGCGAGCCCGCATCCGGATGGTGCCTTTTTTGCGCGCCATGTCGCTCTCCTAGCCGCCGCATCCGCCGATCGTCACCTTGACGAGCCTCTTGCCGCCGTAGAGCTTGCCGTCGGCGGTTTTCACGACCCCCATGATCTGCTGCGTTTTCGCCAGACGCATGCGCGTCGAGACAAAAGGCAGCACGCCCGGGCGAAGCTCGAATTCGGAGGCCAAGGGGAACGGGTTTTCCTCGGCGAACACGGCCATCGAGACGACGTTCGGCAAGTCGGATTCGACGCTTACCGGAACCACGGCGCCGTTCTCGGCGAGCCTCGGGGCGGTGACCGTGACGTGCGCCATCTCGATGGCGCTGCCGCCTTCGACGCGCGTCACCGCCTCTTTCGGGTTGCGGGTCGCGAATGCCCCGGAGGGCCACGCGGCGAGCGCCTTCTGCGGCGAGAAGCCGGCCGCCAGCGCAAGGCCAAGCACGCTGAGCGAGCCGGTCCCTTTGAGTACGAGCCGGCGATGCGGATCCATGATCGGGGTTCTCCTAAACTCGATTAAAGATACGCGAAGCTGCCGCTTTATTCCCTCGATTGCCTTACGATTCTACGTAAGTCCAGCCCTCTTCGAGGCGCCTCACCACCTCCCGCACTGCCGAAGGGGCGACCCGCACCCCTTTCGGCAGAGGCAGCAACTGCCCTTCTTTGCGCAACGCCGCAAGCGTGAGGCCGCACGCCACGACCTCAAGATTGGGATAGCGCCGCATGAGCCAGGCGAACTGGTGACTATAAGGGGATGCGGCGGCGTCGAGAAATTCGAGCGCCGTGCCGTTTATCACTACTTCCACCTTGAGTCCGCGGCCGCGGTAGCGCGAGAGCAGTTCCCGCGCCCGCGCCAGCGTGGCGCTTGCATCCTTTCTCTCGAACGACGCCAGGTGCAGAAGCACGCCCGGCGTGTGCGCGGCTGCCCCGGCGATCTGCACGCCGCCGAGCGCTGCGAGGCGTTCTTGCAGCGCCCCACCGCCGCCGCGCGCAAACCAGCCGGCCGCGAACGCGCAGACGAGCAGCATCAGCGCAAGGGCGCCGGCGCACGCGTATTTGAGGCACGTGCGGAGGGCGCCGCGCGTTTGGACGGCGGGAGGGTGCAGCGCCGCCGGCGGGCGCTCGAAGGCGAGACGCACCAACGCCTTCAACTCGCCGAGTTCGGCCACTTCGCGGTTGCGCTCGGGGCTGTGCAGGAGCTCTTCGAAAAGGCGAGCGCGCTCATAAGGATCGAGCTCGCCATCGACATAGGAATGCGCGCGAATATCGTCAGGCGTCAAAGACATGCCTTACCTCTCTTCTGCGACGATGCGCAACCGCGGCTGCGTTCGCGCCGCCGCCGGCTCGGCGATCAGCGTGCGCAGCGCCTGGCGCGCGCGATAGAGCCGGCTCATCACGGTGCCGATCGGCACTTCGAGGATCTCGGCGACCTCGGCATAACTGCAGCTGTCGAGATCGATCAAAGTGATCACCTGGCGCTGGCCAAGAGGGAGCTTGCAGATGGCGTCACGCACCCGGCGGACGATCTCGCTGCGCTCGCGCGCCTGCTCTGTCGATTCGGGGCTTTCGTAAACCTGCGCGCGCGCCAGAACCAGTTCCTCGAGCGGCTCGTTTGGCCGCTCTTTGCGCAGGTAGCTCAAAAAGCAGTTGTGGAGGATCGCGTAGAGCCACGGCTTCAATTTTTGCCCGTCTCTCAGCTGATCGAGCCGGGAGAGCGCTCGCAGCATCGCCTCCTGAGACAGATCGGCGGCGAGCGCCGGGTCGCAGCACCAGCTATAGGCCGTACGATACAAGCGATGATGCTCCGCGCTCAGAAGTTGCAACAACCCCGAGTTCGGCCCTCTAAGCTCCATCTTTCCCCCCTCTTTCGCCGGCGCTTGCTGCCGCGCCGGCCGGACGCGGCCTCATTTCGCCGTTGCGGGCTTTTTTCGCTGCGCTGGGAATAGGACGCGCCGCCGGGGCATCCTATTCCGGGAAATGCTGAGAAGACCAGAGCCCGGCAATTTCGGAGCGTTGCCCAGCGCATGACGACGTCACGCCGTAATTTCCTCAAAACGCTGGCGGCGGCGGGCGCCGCGGGGTTTCCCGCCGCGCGCCTGCTGGCTGCCGCGCGCGGCGGGGCTGCGGACCCGTATGAGGTTGCCGATTACGGAAACGTCACACTCCTCCACATCACCGACACGCACGCCCAGCTCGAGCCGGTATGGTGGCGCGAACCCGACACCAATATCGGCGTCGGGGCGGCGGCCGGCCGGCCTCCGCATCTGACCGGAGGTCATGCCGAGCGCTATTACGGCCTTTCGCGCGGCAGCAAGGAAGCCTACGCGGCCGATTGCCTCGATTTCCTGGAACTGGCCCATCGCTACGGGCGGGTCGGCGGCTTCGCGCAGCTGGCAACGCTCGTCAAACGCTACCGCGGCGAGCGAGCGGGTAAAGTGCTGCTGCTCGATG
>JAKAOO010000180.1 GCA_021812165.1 Pseudomonadota bacterium
CCGCCGATGGCGTCCTCTCTGCGGTCTTTAAGCTCGGCTCGGAGGTAGGGATGAGGCGCATCGTCGTCACCGGCATGGGGCTCGTGACGCCTCTCGGCATTGGTCTCGAGCGCAACTGGCAGAACCTTATCGGCGGCGCTTCGGGGATAAGCCGGATCGAGTCGTTCAACGTCGAGGATCTTCCCGTCAAGATCGCCGCGCAACTGCCTCGAGGCGAGACGTCAAAGGGGCTCTTCAACCCGGACGACTGGGTTCCCCCCAAGGAACAGCGCCGGATGGACGGCTTTATCGTCTATGCTCTCGCCGCCGCCGTGCAGGCAGTCGAAGATTCGGGTTGGGTGCCGAGCGGCGAGGAGGCGTGCGAGCGCACCGGGGTCATGATCGGCTCCGGGATCGGCGGCCTTCCGGGCATCGCCGAAGGTGCGATCACGCTGGAGACGCGCGGGCCGCGGCGAATATCTCCCTATTTCATCCCCGCCAACCTGATCAACCTCGCTTCGGGTCATGTCTCGATCCGCTATGGCTTCAAGGGTCCAAACCACGCGGTGGTGACCGCCTGCTCGACCGGCGCGCACGCGATCGGCGATGCCGCGCGGATCATCCTACTCGACGATGCCGATGTGATGGTCTGCGGCGGCACCGAAGCGGCGATCTGCCGGATCGGCCTTGCCGGGTTCGCCGCGGCGCGCGCGCTCTCGACCGCCTTCAACGACGATCCGCCGCGCGCTTCGCGTCCCTTCGACCAAGACCGCGATGGCTTCGTCATCGGCGAAGGCGCCGGGATCCTCGTGCTCGAAGAGCTGGAGCACGCCCGGATCCGAGGCGCGCGGATCTACGCCGAGGTGGTCGGCTACGGCATGTCGGGCGACGCCTTTCATCTGACGGCGCCCTCGGAAGACGGGAGCGGCGCTTTCCGCTCGATGCGGAACGCCTTGCGCCGCGCGCGTCTCGAACCGGAGAGGATCGACTACATCAACGCCCACGGCACCTCGACGCCGCTTGGCGACGAGGTCGAGGTCGCCGCCGTCAAGCGCGTCTTTGGCGATCATGCCTATAGGCTCTCGATGTCCTCGACAAAATCGGCGATCGGGCACCTTTTGGGAGCGGCGGGAAGCGTCGAGGCGATTTATTCGATCCTCGCGATCCGCGACGGGGTGGTGCCGCCGACGCTCAACCTCGAGCGGCCCTCGCCTTCCTGCGACATTGATCTCGTGGCGAAGGTGGCGAAGGAGCGGAGGGTCAGACATGTCCTCTCGAATTCCTTCGGATTTGGCGGCACCAACGCCTCGCTGATTTTCTCGGGGCCGCCTTGATCGGGCACTTCGAGGTTTGGTCGCCTTGAAATCATTCCTGAGGCTTTTTCTTCGCTCGCTCGCCGAAGGCGTGCTTCTGCTGGTGCTCGCCGGTGGAGCGAGCGCCTTTCTCACCCGGGAGGTTTTGGCGCCCGGACCGCTGCGCGCGTCGCGCACGCTCGTCATCCCGAGGCATCTCGGTCTCGCCGGGATCGGAGAGCTTCTGGCGAAGGCGGGCGTGATCCGCCATCCGCTCGCGTTCGACGCGGCGGCTCTCTTGTCGGGGCGGCGGCACACGCTCAAGGCCGGCGAATACGCGTTTCCGGCGGCGACGAGCACCCTCAAAGCGATCGAGATCATTGCGAGCGGCAAGGTCGTCGAACACGCCTTGACGATCCCCGATGGCCTGACGAGCGAGCAGGTCGTCGCTCTCGTGCGCGCCGCCCCGGGGCTCGAAGGCAAACTCGCAAAGATCCCGCCCGAGGGCGCGTTGTTGCCGCAAACCTATTTCTACACTTGGGGGGAAGGGCGGGGAGAGGTGATCGCCCGCATGCGTGCGGCGATGGCGCGAGCGCTTTCCGCAGCCTGGGCGAAACGCCGGCCCGATCTGCCTTTGGGTTCGCCCCAACAGCTTTTGATCCTCGCCTCTCTCATAGAGAAAGAGGCGAAAAAGACGAGCGAAGAGCCGCACATCGCCGCCGTCTTCTTGAACCGCTTGAAGCTCGGCATGCCGCTGCAGTCGGATCCGACGGTCATCTACGCTCTCTCCGATGACGGCCGGAAAAAGTTCGATCCTCCTCTGACGCAGGCCGACCTTGCGGTCCAATCTCCGTACAATACGTATCTTGCGAAGGGTCTGCCTCCGGGCCCGATCGACAATCCCGCTTGGTCGGCACTCGTTGCGGCGGCGCGGCCCGCCCTGAGCGAGGATCTTTATTTTGTCGCCGATGGCGACGGCGGGCACGTCTTTGCGAAGACGCTATCCGCGCAGGATCGCAACGTCCGTTCCTACCTGCGTATCGAAGCGACGCTGGCGGCGCTGGCCTCGCTCCCCAAGGCCGCGATATCCCCCGGGCCGGCGGCGAGAGGGCGCCACAGAAAAACAGCCGGCACGGCAAGAGAATGATCCGGTGCTGAAGAGGCCCGTTCACAGCTTGTGATCAGATAGGGAATTTCCTATTTTTAGGAAATAGCGGTTGGGAGAGCTGCGGATACGCGGTTCGTCGAGGCTTGAGGGCCTCGCCCAGCTGCTTTATCGTTTGGGAGCTATGCACATTTTATACGTCGACGAATCCGGCTCCGTCGGCAACCCAGACGAGCAGTTCTTCGTGCTCGCCCTGCGCCTTCGGGCCAAAACTAGGCGCGTCGTGTCCATGAAGGATCGCGAGGGATGACGGTCGCCAGCATGACGGGGTTTGCCCGCGCCGAGGGCGAAGCGCCGGGCGCCTCCTGGGTTTGGGAGGTGAAAAGCGTCAATGCCCGTTCGCTCGATTTGCGGCTGCGCCTTCCGCCCGGCCTCGAATCGCTCGAACCGGAGCTGCGCGCCACGCTTGCGGGGCGTTTTCGCCGCGGCAGTTTCGAGGCTCGGCTGTTCCTGACGCGCACCGCACCGCCCACCCTCACGGTCAATCGCGAGGCGCTTGCGGCGATCCTCTCGTTGATGAACGAGCTCACGGGGAAGGTTGAGGCGGCGCCGCCCCGCCTCGACGGCGTTCTCGCATTGCGCGGCGTGATCGAGACGGTCGAGGAGGAATCCCCGGCGGTGGTCGAGGAGCGCCGGGGCACCATTCTCGCCGGTTGGGCCTTGGCCATCGATCGTCTTTGGGCGGCGCGCACCGCCGAAGGAGCACGGCTCGCAACCTTTCTCGAAGGGCAGATCGAGGAAATGGCGGCGCGCGTCGCCGAGGCGGCCGCCTCTGCCGCCGCACAGCCGGCGGCGATCCGCGAAAAGCTCGAAACCCTGCTTCAAAATTTCGCCGGCGCCGTCGCGCCTTTCTCCGAGGACAGGGTGGCGCAGGAACTCGCTCTCATTCTCACGCGCGCGGATGTCCGCGAGGAAATTGAGCGCTTGAAGGCGCATCTCGATCACGCGAGAGAGCTTTTGCGGGAAGGAGAGGCGATCGGGCGGCGTCTCGATTTCCTTTGCCAGGAACTCAATCGCGAAGCCAATACGCTGTGCGCAAAGTCGGCCGACATCGCGCTCACCCGCATCGGCCTCGCGCTCAAAGCCGCGGTCGAGCAGTTCCGCGAGCAGGTGCAGAACATCGAATGAGCACGCAGAGACCTGCCGCGGCGGGGCCGCCGCAAGGTATCACTGCGCGGGGTTCCGCGGAGGCGGGGGTGGCGCGGCGGGGTTTTCTTCTCGTTCTTTCTTCCCCTTCGGGCGCGGGGAAGACGACGATCGCGCGCGGTCTCGTCGCCCGCGATCGGCAACTCCTCCTCTCGGTCTCGGTGACGACGCGACCGCCGCGTCCGGGAGAGACGGACGGTCTCGACTATCATTTCATTACGCGGGCCCGCTTCGAGGAGATGGTCGCACAGGGCGAGCTGTTGGAGCACGCGAACGTCTTCGGCCACTTCTATGGAACGCCGAAAACGCCGATCGCGGAAGCGCTCCCCGCCGGGCGCGACGTCGTCGCCGATCTCGATTGGCAGGGGACGCAGCAGCTCGCGCGGGTTGTGGCGGACGACCTCGTCAAGGTCTTTATTCTGCCGCCGAGCCGAGCGGCGCTTTTCGAGCGCTTGAAAGCGCGCGCCCAGGACAGCGCCGCGACCATCGCCAAAAGGATGGCGCAATCGGCGGAGGAGACGAGCCATTGGCCGGAGTACGATTACGTCATCGTCAACCGCCTCATCGCGACGAGCATCGCCGGCGTCCTGGCGATCGTCGCCGCCGAGAGGTTGCGGCGAGGACGGCAGACGGGTCTCGCCGATTTCGTCAGGCGCCTCGGCGCCGACTGAGTTCGGCGAAGGCGCGGGCGAGAGCGCAAAATTCCGCGACAGAAAGCTCTTCGGGCCGCCGCGTTGGCGCAATTCCGGCCAATTCGAGAAGCGGTTCGACCGGCATTCCGAGGCTCTTGAGGCTTTGCCTGAGCATCTTGCGGCGCTGGCCGAAGGCGGCGGCCGTGACCCGTTCGAGGGCGGATTTTGCGGCCGGCGCCAGAGGCCGAGCGCGGGGATGGAGGGAAAGGACGCTGGAGGTGACCTTGGGCGGCGGGACGAAGGCGCGCGCCGGCACGTCGAAGAGGAGTCGCGGCTCGGTGAGCCATTGCACGAGCACCGAAAGCCGGCCGTAACCGCCGCTGCCGGGAGAGGCGACGAGCCGCAGCGCCACCTCGCGCTGAAACATGAGGGTGAGGCTTTCGTAATCGCGGATGCGGTCGAGCCAGCCGAGGAGAAGGTGGGTCGCGATATTGTAAGGAAGGTTGGCGACGATCTTGCGCGGCGGCTCGCCGAGCTGCGCAGGATCCTCTCTGAGCGCATCGCCGGCGACGAGCCTGAGGCGACCCTCGTAAAAGGCCGCCAGCGGTTCGAGCGCGGCGAGGGAACGCGGGTCGCGCTCGATCGCGATCACCCGCTCGGCACCCTCTGCGAGCAAGGCGCGGGTCAGCCCTCCGGGTCCCGGCCCGATCTCGATGACGCTCCTCCCTTCGAGAGGGCCGGCGGCGCGGGCGATCTTGGCCGCGAGGTTGAGATCGAGAAGAAAATTCTGCCCGAGGCTCTTCTTTGCGCTGATCCCATAGCGGGCGATGACCTCGCGCAGCGGCGGCAGCGCGGCTCCTGGCGCCTCGATGCGATGGCGTGCGTTCAGGCGCGAAGCCGCCGCTTTGCCGCAATCTGCGCGGCGAGACGGAGTGCGGCGATCATGCTGTCGGCGCGGGCGGTTCCCTTTCCCGCCAACGTAAAAGCGGTGCCGTGATCGGGCGAGGCCCGCAAAAAGGGAAGGCCGAGAGTGAGGTTGACCCCGCCATAAAAATCGAGGGTCTTGAGCGGGATCAAAGCCTGATCGTGGTACATGCAGAGCGCCGCGTCGTAGCGGCGCCGCGCCTCGGCGTGAAACATCGTATCCGGCGGCAGAGGGCCGCGGGCGTCGATCCCCGACTCGCGCAGCGAAACGACGGCCGGGGCGACGATCTCACCCTCCTCCTCGCCGAGCGTTCCCTCTTCGCCCGCATGCGGGTTGAGCCCCGCAACCGCGATGACCGGGGCGGCAACCCCGAAATCTTCACGCAGCGTCCGATCGGTCACCCGCCCGGCGTGGCAGATCGCCGCCGCCGAAAGCGCTTCGATCGCCCGCTTGAGCGCGAGATGGACAGTCACCGGAACGACCTTGAGCTCGGAAGAAACGAGCATCATCACGGCGCCTTCCTTCATCCCCGACAGCTCCGCCAGATATTCGGTATGCCCGGAATGCCGGAAGCCGGCTCGGGTGAGGCTTTCCTTGTGGATCGGGTTGGTAACGACGGCCGCCGCAAGGCCTCCGCGGACGTCGCGCACCGCGGCCTCGATGGCCTCGATGATCAGCGGCGCATCGGCGAGGTCGGGCTGTCCGGGCCGGGCGCGCGGCGAGCGGCCGAGCGGCGCGACGGGCAGCGCCTCGCCAAAGTGCGAGAGAGCCTCCTGCGGATTCGCGATCGGTCGGATCGGCACATCCCAGCCCAATTTCCGCGCGAGAGCGGCGAGGCGATCCGGATCATCGATGACGTAAAAGGCGGGGACATCAGACCCGCGGGCGAGCCACGCTTTGAGGGTGATTTCGCCGCCGATTCCGGCCGGTTCGCCCATCGTCACGGCGAGAGGCGGCGCCATCAGGGTCAATCGCGCACGTCGACAAAGGCGGCGCGACGCAACCGGCGCAGATAGCGCCGCGCGACGATGTCGAGGCGCTGCTGCAGGAGAATGCCGGCGACCTGCTTGCGGCTCGGGACCCCGAATTTCGGAACGCTCTTGTTGCAGACCATGATGACGCCGACGCCGTTCTGTTGCACGATCGGCCGGGAAGGCTTTCCGATCGGCAAAGACATGATCATGTGGCGCATCGCCGGAGCGATCTGCGTGAGGCGCAGCCGGCCTTCGCTCGAAAGTTGCGGCGCCTTCTGCTTGCCGATCTTAAGCAATTCCGGGCAGCTCGCGGCGGCGGCGCGCACGCTTTCCGCCTCGGCGACCGCCGCCTCTTTCGTCGCATCGCTCGCCCCGGGCGGCAGCGGGAAGACGACCTGGACGACATCGAGGATCGTATTCTGTTCGCTCGCCGTCGTCCGGCTGCGGCGATCGAGAACGAGAAGCAGATAATAGCCGGCAGGCGTTCGGATCGGCGGCGACAATTCTCCCGGCTGCATCCCGGCGACGACCTTTGCGAGCTCGGGAGGAAGCTGCTCCGGGCGCAGCCAGCCCATGTCGCCGCCGACGGCGGCGGTCGGCGATTGCGAGAATTGCTGCGCGATCGCCGAAAAGCGGGCTCCTTGGCGCATCTGCGCGATCAGCCGCTCGGCGAGCTGGCGAACCTCGGCGTCCTGGGACGGATTGTCGGCGGGAAGAAAGATTTCCGCGAGCCGAATTTCCGGCTCGTTCGCGTGTTTTGCAATCTGCTTCATCTCGTGTTGGATCTCGTCATCGGAGATCGGGTTGCCTTCCAGCGCGTGCTGTTGCACCAGTTTGACCCACTCGATGGAGGCCGTGAGCTGGTTGATGAGCGCTCCTTTTTCTATCCCATGCGCAGCGAGGAATTTTTCGAGATCGCCCTCTTTCATGTGGTTCTGGGCCTCGATCGCCGTGAGCGCCTTCTGCAGTTCGGCTTGCGTCGCGGTGATGTGATGGCGCTTTGCCGCCTCGGTCTCCAGCTTCTCGTCGATCAGAGTGCGCAAAACCTGGGGCGCGAGGCGCTTTTCCGTCGCCGGCGTATCGG
The DNA here is from genome assembly GCA_021812165.1 of Pseudomonadota bacterium. GTDB lineage: Bacteria > Pseudomonadota > Alphaproteobacteria > ATCC43930 > CGMCC-115725 > AP-15. The sequence continues at coordinate 7,198 of JAKAOO010000180.1, forward strand.
GCAGGTGCGAGGACAGAATCACCATTTTGATGCGGGACTTGAGGTCGCCCAACGTGACGACCTCGTTGTTGACGACCGCGGCGATTCGCGTCTCGAAGGAGGGGAGGGGGAGTGCGCCGGGTTTGCCCGGTGAGGGCAAGGCCGGCGCCGCCTGCGCGACGCCGACAAACGCCAGGAAGAAAAGAGGGAGAAAGCGAGCCGCCGTCATCGAACGCCCACCCGGACAGCTGAAACCTGACGAAACCCTACACCTTTCAGCGAAAGATCGGA
>JAKAOO010000009.1 GCA_021812165.1 Pseudomonadota bacterium
CGATCTCTTCCTTCTCTTCTGCGACGATCTTTCCTTCGAAGCCGAAAACACGAGCTACAAGTCTTTGAAGGCGGCGCTCGAAGGCGGCATCGAGGGAAGGCCGGCAAACGTCCTCTTTTATGCGACCTCGAATCGCCGCCATTTGATGCCGCGCGAGATGATCGAGAACGAACGGGCGACCGCGATCAATCCGGGTGAAGCCGTCGAAGAGCGCGTCTCGCTTTCCGACCGCTTCGGGCTTTGGCTCGGCTTTCACGCCCTCGACCAGGAGACCTATCACGCGATCGTCGAGGGCTATGCCGCCCATTACGGCCTCGAAATGGGCGAAGAGGAACTCCTCGCTCGCGCCAACGAATGGTCGATCACCCGCGGATCGCGCTCGGGCCGGGTCGCCTGGCAATTCATCCAGGATCTCGCCGGAAGGCTCGGCAAGACCCTCACCTGACCCCGCGTTCCGCCCCGGTTGAGGCGCGAAGAGATGGCCGCGGTCGACCGCGGCGCAAAGCCTTGTTAACTTCGACGCACAAAGACCGCGGCGAACGGTTACGGTGGGTTAGGGTTACGGGGTTACGGGTTACGGTGACAGTGCATTTAACTGACATGCCTTCGGAGTCGTGAGCGTCGCGGCGATGTCTTACTTACTCACCAGTCTGTGATATAGGCTATAGTGGGAGCCCGGAAGAATGAGCGAACGAGGGCGGGTGTCCGTTTGATGGCGGCGAGCTGGGCGTCGATCTTTTCGCGCAGCTTCTCGCCCTCGCGCACCCGCTCCATCGCCATCAGCCGAATCGCTTCCAGCGTGCGGTGGTCAAAACCGCGTCCATCTCGCTGCATCCCAAATCGTCCCCCAGAACGAACCGCCTGCCAACCCAAATGTAGCCTCACTTCACGACTGCTGAGTAATAAGCGACATCTCCCCCGGTAGACGTGACGCTCATCATCCGGCAAAGGTGGCCGCATACGCTGTCTGCCGATGCTACCGGTTATGACGATACGATCTGGATGCCGTGCCTGAGATATGAGGACAACAATTTCGATTGGTAGCCGACCGCGGAACGCCCGTGCGCGCAAGCGAGCGGCGTATCTGACATAGGAGGACAAGAATGCTTCCGGGCGACCGGGAAGACGAAATCGGTCGCGCGTTGCTTCCTGGCAGACCCTGGAGGGACGGCGCCCGGCTGCCCCCCCAAACTGATGTCCCGACCGCGAAGTCCGTGACATAAATCCGCGGTGTCATTGCGACCCCCGGACGGCCGCCCTCTCGGGCGTTCCGGGGGGAAGCATTCTCGCACTCGATGGTCTTGGGATTGCCCGAGATCGCTTCGTCGCGCAGTTTATCCTCGGGCCGCGCGAAGCGCGGACCCGCGGGCTCCTCGCAATGACGGGAAATACTGCTGCGAATTTGCGGCTCAGGACGCTGACAGCTTGTTGAAAAACTCTCGGAAGGGCTCGAAGCGGCCGGCAGCAGCCCGGTAATCGTCATTCCCGCGAAAGCGGGAATCGAGCGGGCCGAACGCCTTCCGGGTTCCGGCTCTCCGCTTCGCTGCGGCCGTAATGACGGAATTCGGTCTCTGCGGGGCTTTTCCGTCATCCTCCTAAGAGACTAATGAACCCGTTCCGCGGAGGGCTCGTGCCGGTGGGCGTCGCGCTCGACCGGATGGCCGCCGGACATGACGAAAATGCGCCCCCTGATCGGCACCACCTCGATCTCGGCTCCGTAGAGCCGCGACAGGACCGGACCCGTGACGACCTCCTCGACCGTCCCGAGGGCCGCCTGCCCGCGCCCCAGATAAAGCACGCGGTCGATCGCGCCGAGCAGAGGGTTGAGTTCATGGGCGGAGAAAAGCACGGTGATTTGAAGCTCGCGCCGAAGCGATCGCACGAGCGCGACGACTTCGCTCTCGTGGCGCGGGTCGAGGCTGATGAGCGGCTCGTCCAAAAGGAGAAGGCGCGGCTCCCCGATCAGCGCCTGGGCGAGAAGCAAACGCTGCCGCTCACCGCCCGAGATCTCGGCAAGAGGGCGCCGGGAGAGTTCGCGCGCGCCCACAAGTTCGAGAACGCGATCGACTTCCGCCCGCCCTCTCGCGCCGGCGATCGGCAGGCCGAGGCGATGGCCGTTATAGACGCTCGCGATGAAATCCGAGCCCCTGAGCCGCATGCCGGCGATGTCGCCGCGGACCTGCGGCATGTAGCCGATTGCGGGGTTGCCGCGCGTCGCCGGGCGCCCGAGAACGTGGATCCTCCCCCGGCTCGGCGGCACCAGCCCCAGGACGGCGCGCATCAGAGTGGTTTTGCCGGAGCCGTTCGGCCCGAGAACGCCGATAAATTCACCCGCGGCGATGCGCAAATCCACCTCCGAGAGGATGACGCGACTGCCGAGGGAAAGCGAGGCATCGCGGAATTCTATGGCATTCATGGGCGCTTATGTCGCTAGCGCGCGATCGACCGCATCGAGTTCTCTCACCATCCAACCCTGGTAATTCTCGCCCGGAGGTTCGGTCTCCGTGACGCCCACCACAGGGATGTGGGAAGCCTCGGCGAGCCTCACCATGCGCCGGGCGACCGGGCCCGAGACCTGGCTGTTATAAACGAGCATTCGCACCCGATGCATCCTCAGATCCGTCTCGAAGGCCGCGACCTCGGAGGCGCCCGGCTCGGTGTTGTTCATCATCGCGAGCTGAAAGCCCCGGTTTTCGACCCGCATCCCGAGCGCCTCGAACATGGCGCCGAAAACCGGTTCCGTCGCCGTCACGGGCGTGCCGGAAAGGCGCGCGCGCAACGCCGCGACCCTGGCCTCGATCGGTTTCATCGATTGCTCGAACCGCGCGAGGCGCGCCTCATATAACGCCCGGTGCGCCGGGTCGGCTTTTTCGAGAGCGGTCGCGAACGCTTTCGCAAAGGCCGGCATCGTCTTCGGATCGTACCAGATGTGCGGGTTGTCGCCGGGCTTTGCGCCAACGAGATCGGCGACGGCGATCGCCTTGCGGTTCGAGCCCCTCGCCGCCCCGAGCAACCTTTTCATCCAAGGATCGTAGCCGATGCCGTTATAAACGACGAGGCGCGCGGCGGAGACGGCGCGCGCCACGGAAGGGCTTGCTTCGAAGAGGTGCGGATCTTGGTCGGGGTTTTTGAGGATGCTCGTCACCTTCACCTCGGGCCCGCCGATCTGCTGCGCCACATCGCCGTAGAAATTCTCGGCGGCAACGACGATGATGCGCGGCGCGGCGGAAGCAGGCGCCGGAGCGAACAGGATAGCGGCAGCCGCCAGGACGAGGAGCAACTTCAACCCGAACCCCACCCCACCGATGTGGCGGCCAGCAAGGGATTGTCGATACGATATAACGTATCCTCTCCCTCGCTTCGCCGCCACCCCGCTCGGCCGGCGCCGGCGATAAAGGGAAAGACGCGGGAACGTAGGGTGCGCGAGCTTCGGCCCCTGCCGCGCTTCCTGGCGGCCGCCGCGTTCCTGCTCTCGGCCGTGCCGGCGCTCGCGCAAACCGCTCCCGCCGAGCAATGGCAGCGACGGAACCTCTTGGGCGACATTGGAGGCCTGCGCACGATCCTCGCGGAATACGGCGCTCGTCTCGATCTCTCCGAGACGAGCGAAGTCTTCGGCAACCTGACGGGCGGCGTCCATCGCGGTTTCGAATATGCGGGGCTCACCAGGATGGCGCTCACGCTCGACACCGCGAAAGCCTTCGGCTGGAGCGGCGGCACCTTTTATGCCAGGGCGCTGCAGATCCATGGCCGCAATCTCTCCGCCGATAATCTCGCCGTCCTGCAGACGATCAGCAACATCGACGCCGACCGGTCCACTCGCCTCTGGGATCTCTGGTACGAGCAGAAGCTGCCGCGCCTCAATCTCGATTTCACGATCGGCCAGGAGAACGTCGATCACGACTTTATCGTCAGCAAATATGCCGGCCTCTTCATCGACGCGATGAACGGCTGGCCGGCGCTTCCCTCGAACGACCTCTATGCGGGAGGACCGGTTTACCCTCTTTCCTCCCCCGGCGTTCTCCTCAAGGGCAAGCCGGCAAAGGCCCTCACCGTTCTCGCCGGCGTCTTCGACGACAATCCGCCGGGCGGCCCGTTTTTCGATGATTCCCAGCTGCGCGACGGCGAAGCGTCGGGGACGCGGTTCAATCTCGGGACGGGCGCGCTCATCCTCGCCGAGGTCCAATACCATGGAAAGATCCTGCCTTTTACGGGCGCGTCGCTTCCCGGCACCTACAAGCTCGGCGCCTGGATCGATACCGGGCGCTTTCCCGATCAGCGCTTCGACACCTCCGGGCTCTCGCTCGCCGCGCCGGGGAGCACCGGCGTCCCGCGCTTCCACCACGGCGACTTCAGCATCTACGGCGTCATCGACCAGAAGGTGTGGCGATCGCTCGGCGCCTTTCTGCGCGTCATGGGCGCGCCCGCCGATCGCAATCTCGTCGATTGGAGCCTCAACGCCGGGCTCGATCTCAAAGCCCCGCTGCCGGGGCGCAAGGACGACTCTTTCGGTATCGCCTATGGCTGGGCGCATGTGAGCGGGCAGGCGAGCGCTCTCGACCGGGACGTCGCGATTTTCACCGGAAGGAGCTTTCCGATCCGCAGCGCCGAGCACATCGTTGAAATCACCTACGTCTACAGCCTTGCGCCGTGGTGGCAGCTGCAACCGGATCTGCAATACGTCGTCAACCCGGGAGGGGGCATCCCGAACCCGCAGGACCCGCCGCAGCGCATCGGCAACGAACTCGTCGTCGGGCTCCGGACGACCCTCACCTTTTGAGGGGCCTCGGGCGGGTTGGACAGGCCGTGCCGATCCGCCATATAAGCCGCGGATGAAACGCATCCCCTTTTTCAAGATGCACGGGCTCGGGAACGACTTTGTCGTGCTCGACGCGCGCGCGAGCCTTTTTCCTCTCGATGCCGCGGGGGTGCGCGCGCTTGCCGACCGCCATACCGGGATCGGCTGCGATCAGGTGATCGAGATGCTGCCGGCGCGCAACCCGGCAGCCGACTTTTTGATGCGCATCCATAACCGCGACGGCAGCGCGGCCGAGGCGTGCGGCAACGCGACGCGCTGCCTCGCCTACCTTCGCTTGCGCGAGGGCGGCGAGCGGAGCATCGCGATCGAGACGGCGGCCGGGCTTCTTTTTGCCGAGGTCGAGGGGGAGGACCGCATCGCCGTCGATATGGGAAGGGCGAAGACGCTCTGGAACGAGATCCCGCTTGCCCGCCCCTCAGACACGCTCTCGCTCGATCTCGTGGAGGGGCCCCTCTCCGCGCCCTGCTGCACCAACATCGGCAACCCGCACGCGACCTTTTTCGTCGCCGACGCCGAGGCGGTCGATCTCGCCTCTCTCGGACCGGCGCTCGAGCATCACCCCCTCTTCCCCGAACGCGCCAATATCGGCGTCGCGAGCGTTCTGGAGCCGGGGCGTATCCGGCTTCGGGTGTGGGAGCGCGGCGCCGGCCTCACCCGCGCTTGCGGCAGCGCCGCCTGCGCCGCTCTCGTCGCCGCCAATCGGCGCGGGCTTACGGGGCGCCGGGCCGCGGTCGCTCTCGACGGCGGCAGCCTCGAAATCCTTTGGCGTGAAGACGGCCACGTCGTGATGACGGGTCCGGCGGCGCTCTCGTTCGAAGGTTCTTTCGACCCCGCGCTTCTGCGCAGAGAGCCATGAGCGAGGTCGAGGTCATCACCTTCGGCTGCCGCCTCAACGCCTACGAAAGCGAGGGGATCGCCCGCGCCGCCGCCGCCGCGGGGCTCAGAGACGCGATCATCGTCAACACCTGCGCCGTCACCGCCGAAGCCGAACGCCAGGCGCGCCAGGCGATCCGGCGCGCGAGGCGGCTGCGTCCTTCGGCGCGGCTCATCGTCACCGGCTGCGCCGCGGAGATCTCGCCCGAACGCTATCGCGCTCTCGCGGAGGTCGATGGCGTCGTCGCCAACAGGGCAAAGCTGAAGCCGGAAAGCTATGGCGCTCGGGCCGGCTGTCCGCTCCCTTCGGTCGACGGCTCCAGAGGCCCCGTCCGCGCCTATCTCGAGGTGCAAAAGGGGTGCGACCACCGCTGCACCTTTTGCGTCATCCCGCTCGGGCGCGGCCCGAGCCGTTCGGTGCCGCCCGCCGAAGTGGTGGCGGAAGCGCGGCGCCTCGTCGCCTCCGGCACCCGCGAGATCACCCTGACCGGCGTCGATCTGACCGCCTACGGCGCCGATCTCGGCGGGACGACGAGCCTCGGCGCTCTCGCCCGGCAGCTTCTCGCGGAGCTTCCGGAGCTGCCTCGGCTGCGCCTCTCCTCGCTCGATCCCTCAGAGATCGATTTGGAGCTTTGGCGTCTCCTCTCTGAAGCACCAAGGCTCATGCCGCATCTCCACCTCTCGCTGCAATCGGGCGACGATCTCATCCTGAAGCGGATGAAGAGGCGGCATTCGCGGGCCGCGGCGCTCGCCGTCGCCAGGCGCGCGCGAGCGCTGCGGCCGGAGGTGGCGCTCGGCGCCGATCTGATTGCCGGTTTCCCGACCGAAAGCGAGGCGGCCTTCGAGCGCAGCCTCGACCTCGTCGAGGAAGCCGGCCTCGCCTTTCTCCACGTTTTTCCCTATAGCCCGCGCCCGGACACCCCTGCCGCGCGCATGCCGCAGCTCGACCCCGCCCTCATCAAAGAGCGCGCGGCGCGGCTTCGAGAACGGGGCGAGGGAACGCGCATGGATGATTTTTGCCGCCGCATCGGCAGCGAAAGCGAGGTCTTGGTCGAGCGCCCCGGGCTCGGCCGGGCCGCGTTTTACGCGCCCGTCCGCTTGGCTGCGAGCGAGGAGGACGGCGCCATCCGGCGTGTTGTTCTGGCGGCAGCGAATGGCGACGGCTTCGTGGGGGTGTTCCGCTGATGCGGTTCTGGCGGCGCAGCGCGGAAGAGCCGGAAGAGCCGGAAGAGCCGGAAGCGCCGCAAGAGGCGCTGGAGCCCCGGGCTGCACCGGCGGAGGGCTGGTTCGGGCGGCTCAAAGCGGGGCTTGCAAAAAGCTCCGCCCGCCTCAACGAAGGCCTCAATAGGATCTTCACCCGCCGCCGCCTCGACGAGGCCGCGCTTTCCGAACTCGAAGAGCTCCTGATCGCAAGCGATATGGGGGTTCGCGTCGCCGAGGAGGTTGCGGCCTCGCTGCGCCGGACCCGCTTCAACCAGGAAGTGGCGCCCGAAGAAGTGCGCGCCGCGCTTGCGGCAGAGGTCGCCCGTCTCGTCGAGCCGGTATCGAGGCCGCTCGTCATCGACCGCGAGCGCCGCCCCTTCGTCATCCTCGTCGTCGGCGTCAACGGCAGCGGCAAGACGACAACGATCGCGAAGCTCGCCAGGCATTATCGCGATGAGGGGAGGCGGGTCGTTCTCGCCGCCGGCGACACCTTCCGCGCCGCCGCGGTCGAGCAGCTCGAGATCTGGGGCGCGCGCACCGGCTGCCCGGTCATCGCCCGCGGAGAGGGAGCGGATGCGGCGGGCCTTGCCTATGATGCGCTCCTTGAGGCGCAGAAAGAGGGCGCCGACATCCTGCTGATCGACACCGCGGGGCGCCTGCATAACAAGGCCGCGCTCATGGGCGAACTCCAAAAGATCGTGCGCGTTTTGAAAAAGCTCGATGCGGCCGCGCCGCATTCGGTCCTTCTCGTCCTCGACGCAACCACCGGCCAGAACGCCCACGCCCAAGCTGAGGCCTTTCGCGAGATGGTCGGCGTCACCGGCATCGTCATGACAAAGCTCGACGGCACCGCCAAAGGCGGAGTTCTCGTATCCCTTGCCGAAAAATACGGCATCCCGATCCATGCCTTGGGAGTGGGCGAAAGTGCGGAGGATCTGCGTCCCTTCGAAGCGCAATCCTTCGCGCAAAACCTCGTCGGCCTCGAACCTTAGCGCTTGCAAAGCGGCCGTCGATTCCCTCTCATCGCTTTGTTGAAGAAAGGGGTTGCGGAATCGCTGCGATGGTGATACCGTATGTTGCGTCCCGTTGGGGAACGGGCCACACGATCCGGGGGGATCAATGGAACTGACATGGTCGGAGGAGCGGGTCGAGCAATTGACTCAGCTCTGGGAGGAGGGGTTGCCCGCGGCCGAGATCGGCCGGCGCATGGGTCTCTCCAAAAACGCCGTCATCGGCAAGGTCCATCGCATCGCGCTGACGCCGCGCATCATCACGGAACTGCCGCAGCGGCGATACGCCTTCGAGTTCACCGGGCCGTCCTGCCTCTGGCCTTTTGGCCATCCGGGGCAGGACGATTTCCGATTTTGCGGGGTGCAGCCGTTGCCCGGAAAACCCTATTGCGCCGAGCACGCGGCTCGCGCCTACGTCCGGCCGAAGGATCACTAGCCCCGAGCCTAGATCGCGGCTCTTGCCCCGCTTCGACGGTCTTAGTCTTCAGGGCGCGACCGGCGGACGCGTAAGCGCGGGCGGGAGCGGGGCGCTGTCGAGTTCTTTGAGAAAGGCGACGAGATCGCTTTGTTCGTTTGCGCTCAGGTGCGGGATAAGACTGAGCGTTTTTTCCCGCACTCCGACGAGGCGCCCTTTGCTTGCCGCCTTGCCCTCGGCGTAAAAGAGGATCACCTCCCGCAGGCTGGCGAAGCGGCCGTCATGCATATAGGGAGCGGTGAGCGCGACGTTGCGCAGACTCGGGGTCTTGAACTTGCCGAGCGCTGATTTCGGCGTCGGCAGGAATTCGAGTTTTTGCTTTGCCAGCCCCCTCGGGTCGTCGCTGAAGGGCCCGACCCCGTTGAAGATCGAGGCCTTCACCTCGGCCATCCCGGCGGCGCGCCCGGGATCGGGCGCTTCGCCAAGAAGGAGCGGCAGACCGAGGTTGTGGAATTGGCCGTCGCTCAAAAGCGGGCCCGAGTGGCAAAGATCGCAATGAGCCCTGCCGACAAAGAGCTTCAATCCGCGCTTGGCGGCGACCGGCATCGCCTCTTCGCCCGCCACGTCGCCGGCTTTGAGCGCCCTCACATAGCGGTCGAAAGGCGAACCGCCGGCGACGAGCCTTCTCTCATAGGCCTCGATCGCCTTGCCGAGATTGCTGAACATGCGGTCGGCCGCTCTGCGGTCTGAGGGCGCCATCGCCGCCCAGGCTTTGGCGAGAGGCGAGTTCGGATCCGTCGCCGGGCGGGCGTGCGCCGGAAACCGCTTCGCCTCGCCCAGCGCGGGCGGCCGCCCGAACAGGGCTGCGTAGGCGTTGCGCAGCGGGCCGTCGCCATAAACGGCATGCAGGATGACAAGCCGGTCGCCGCCGAATTCGCGCGGATTTTCGAGGGGTTGGAGAGCTTGCGCCCACATCGAATCGGCGCGGCCATCCCAGAAATACCACTCGTCGAAGGCGGCGTTGATGATCGTCGGCGTGTTTCGCGTGCCGAGCGCCATCCCCTTCGCGACCCGCCGGCCGTCCGTGAAGCCGCGTGCGGGAATGTGACAGCTCGCGCAGGAGATCTTGCCGTTCGCGGAAAAGCGGGGATCGAAAAAGAGATATTGGCCGAGCGCCGCGGCGCGGGGGTCGTTCGCGACCCCGTCGGTCGGATCGGCCGGTGGCGTTCCGAGAGGCGAGAGCCTAAAGATCGCGGCAAGCTCGCTCTGCGTATAAAGGGCGCGGTCGTCGCTCGGAGCGGTGCTGGCGGCGTCGAGGCCGAGGGCGAAAGCCGAAAGCGCGGCAATGACGCCGATCGCGGCAATAGAGGCGCCTCTCCTCTCCCGGAGCGTCATTTCCCGCAGCAGGGAAGCCTCAGATAGGCGACATCCTTTTTACCGTCCGCGCGAACCGTCGCCTTCAGCGTCCACGGCCCCATCATATGAAAATACATCCCTTTGACGGTAAAGACGCCGCCATTCTCGGAGAGTTTCGGCGACGACTCCATGCCATGGGCAAAGCCGTGCTTCAGCCCGTGGCGCATCCCGGCAAAAAGCGTCACTTTCGCGTCGCGAAGGAGCCTTTTCGGGTTGTGGCCGTCGTAGATGGCGAACTGCACGCCGAAGTATTTCTCGAACGGGATCGGCTTCGGGATTGATATCACTTTGACGAGAAAGAGGCGATCGGAACTGTAGACTTCTTTCGCGACCGCGAACCCTTGCGCCGTCGGCATCGCCATCTTCATTCCCGAGAAGGCGGGAAAGGCCGCGAAAGCGAAAAGGGCCAAGACCGCGGCGACCGCGGCTCCCTTGATTGAGGAATGAGGACCCATGCGCCTCTCTCCCAATCCTATTTCTTCGAATGAGCGGGCTTATAAATCGACCGCGGAGCGGGCGCTCACGCGCGAATCGCCGCAGTAACGCGGATCGGTTGGGCCGCCCTCGCGTCTAATTTCGTTCGCCCAGCAGGGCTCGCACGACTTTCATGAGCCGGTCGGGGCTGACGGTGTCGGCGCTCTGGAAGATCTTGCGGATGCGGCCTTCTTTATCGACGATCTCGATCGCGTCGTTATGGAGGATGTCGTAATCGACGTGCGCCTTCTGCGCGAGCGGGTTGAGGACCTCAGGTTGGACCATTTGCGTCTCGCCGGGCTTTCCGGAAGAAATTGGCACCTTCTCATACCCGATGCCGAAGCCGTTCTGCACGATCCGGCGGATCGCCGCGGGCGAGCCCGTTAGATATTGCCAAGCCGGATCTTCCGGGTTCCAGCCATACTGTTTCAAAAACGCCCGCATCTGCGGCGGTCCCGTGCCCGCAGGATCGAGGTTGAGGGAAACGATCTCGACCTTTTTCGCGATCCCGGCAGGACGCGCCTCGAGGTTTTCGAAATTGACGAGATGCGCGGCGATCAGAGGACAGAGGGTCGTGCAATAAGGAAAGAGGAAGGTGACGATCTGTACCTTTCCGGCGAAACTCTGTGACGAGATTTTCTGACCGAGTTGATTGACGAGCGTGTAGGTCGGCGCGGAATGGATGATGGGGAGTCGCGCCCGCCGCGGCGCGAATTCCTGTTCGCCTATGAAAAACCCGACCAAGAGGGCAGCGAGGATCGCCGCCGCCGTGCCGAGCCGCCGCGGCCACGGGCTCGGCCTTCGCGGAAAAGGAGTTTCCGCCGCCGTCATCCCTTTCTCATCGTTCCCTGCCCGCTCGGACGCCATCGCCTCTTCTCGGCCTTCATCCCGCCTGCCCCAGGATTTGGATAAAGCGTGCTTCCTCGATCGTGGCGGGTTGCCGCACGCAGTCCCGGCGCTCAGCGGGAAAGCGTGCGCATCGCGCGGTCGATCCCTTGCGGCGTCAAGGCGAACATGCGGTCTTCGATGAGCCCCCGAATGATGGCGATGCTCGGCATCGAGCCCCAGTATCTCTCCGGCACCGGGTTGAGCCAGACGGAGCGCGGATAGGCCGCGAAGAGGCGGGAGAGCCAAACGGCGCCCGGCTCGTCGTTCCAGCGCTCGACGCTGCCGCCCGGTTTTTCGATCTCATAAGGGCTCATGCTGGCATCGCCGACGAGAACGGCGCGATAGCTCTTGTCATAAGTGCGGAAGAGTTCGACGAGCCCCAACTCTTCGATGTGGCGGCGGTGCGCATCCCGCCACACGCTCTCGTAGAGGCAGTTGTGGAAATAGAAATGGACGAGGTGCTTGAAAACCGAACGCGCCGCGGAAAAGAGTTCTTCCGAGCTCCGCACATGGTCCTCCATCGACCCGCCGACATCGATGAAGAGGAGGATCTTGACGGCGTTATGCCGCTCGGGCACCAGCTTTAATTCGAGCCAGCCTGCGTTGTGCGCCGTCGCGCGCACCGTATCGTCGAGATCGAGTTCGAGGGCGCTGCCTTCGCGCGCAAACCGCCTGAGGCGCCGGAGCGCCACCTTGAAGTTGCGCGTGCCGAGTTCGACGGTGTCGTCGAGATTGCGGAAGAGCCGCCGGTCCCAGATCTTGACCGCCGTGCGGTTCCCTTGCGAGGAGCCGCCCATCCGTATCCCTTGCGGATTGTAGCCATGCGCGCCGAAAGGCGAGGTTCCGCCGGTGCCGATCCATTTGCCGCCGCCCGCGTGCCGCTCTTTCTGCTCGGCGAGAAGCTCTTGAAGGCGCTTGAAGAGTGCTTCCCACCCGCCCTGCGCGAGAACGCTCCTCTTCTCTTCTTCGCTCAACAGCCGTTCGGCCAGCTTTTTGAGCCAATCCTCGGGAAGCGGCCTTTTCAGATCATCGGGGCCGTCGAGTCCTTTGAAGCACTCTGCGAAGACGCGGTCGAAACGGTCGAGATAGCGCTCGTCTTTGACGAGAGCGGCGCGCGCGAGAAAATAGAAGCTGTCGGCATCGAATGCGACGACGCGCTTTTCGAGCGCTTCGAGGAGAGCGAGATGTTCGCGCAGGGAAACCGGGATCCCCGCGGCCTTCAGCCCCAGGAAGAACGAGAAGAACATGGCTCAGGATTGGCGCTCGCGGCGGTGGAGAAACGCGAGCCGCTCCAGCAGGTGAACATCCTCTTCGTGTTTCAAGAGAGCGCCCGCAAGCGGCGGGATGAGCTTTCTCGGGTCCCGGCTCTGCAACACCTCCGCGGAAATCTCCTCGGCGAGAAGAAGCTTCAGCCAATCGAGAAGCTCGCCCGTGGACGGCCTCTTTTTGACGCCGGGAACCTCGCGGATATCGAAGAAGACCGAAAGCGCCTCGTGAATGAGCGCGCGCTCCAGACCGGGAAAATGCACGTCGATGATGCGCAGCATCGTCTCGCGGTCGGGAAAGCGGATGTAATGGAAAAAGCAGCGGCGCAGGAAGGCGTCCGGCAGTTCCTTTTCGTTGTTCGAGGTGATGACGACGATCGGGCGCTCTCGGGCGCGGATCACCTGCCGCGTTTCGTAGACGTAAAATTCCATGCGGTCGAGTTCCAAGAGAAGGTCGTTCGGGAACTCGATATCCGCCTTGTCGATCTCGTCGATCAGAAGAACCGGCGCCGCGGGCGCCGTAAAGGCCTCCCAGAGCTTACCGGGCTTGATGTAATTGCCGATGTCATGGACCCGCTCGTCGCCGAGCTGGCCGTCGCGCAGGCGCGAGACGGCGTCGTACTCGTAAAGCCCCTGCTGGGCCTTCGTGGTCGATTTGATCGTCCAGGTGATGAGGTCGCGGCCGAGGGCGCGGGCGATCTCGTGAGCAAGGATGGTCTTGCCCGTCCCCGGCTCGCCCTTGACGAGAAGCGGGCGTTCGAGCGCGATAGCGGCGTTGACCGCAACCTGCAGATCCTCGCTCGCCACGTAACTGTCGGTCCCTTCGAAGCGTTGCATGTCCTCGCCATCCCCGGCCTTGCGGGACCGGGATAACCCCTACCGCACGAATACGAAAGCCTCGGTAACGCGCATCAGGCGAACGCCCAAGACAGAGAAACCCTTCTCTTGCGGCACGAGACCCCGGCGTGCGGAAATGCCGCAGCGAACCCGCACCGCCCGCCTATCGGCCCGTTCGCAAGGCTCAGGCGTGCCCTTGAGGGTGGTCGGCCGGGTTTGGCAGAGCGGCCTGCGCCACCTGCGGCGGCGCCGGGGTGCCCTCTTCGTCTTTCAGTCCGGCCTTGAAGGCTTTGATACCCTTCGCGAAATCGCCCATGACCGTGGACAGCCTGCCGGCGCCGAAGAGAAGGACAACGACGCCGAGCACGATGATCCAGTGCAGCAGGCTGAAAGAGCCCATTTTCTAAGACCCCGCACGCTCAAGGGATCGCACCATAGCACGCCTCTTTCCTGAAAGCCTCACCCGAGGAAGCGAAAAAGAAGAACGCGGGCGCGGCGCGAAGAGGATCAGACGTGCTCGTGCGGTTGATCGGCGGAGCTCGGCGGGGCGGCGGGCGGACCCTGAACGGACGGCGGAGCGCCGCCCGGTGCCTCGTCTTTGAGCCCGGCTTTGAACGCCTTGATGCCCTTCGCGAAGTCGCCCATCACCCCGGGCAACCTCCCGGCGCCGAAGAGAACGACGACGATGACGAGGATCAGCAGCAAATGCGGAAGGCTGAAGAAATCCATAGCAAAGACCTCGAAAGCTCTGCGAATCGCGCGGCGGTAGGCTCCGTTCCTTGGACCTCGCCCGGAAGAAGGAAAAGAGACTGCAGGCACCATCCGCGCGTCGGCTTCTCCACAAGTTCGTGTTTGACGGCCGAAAATCAAGCGCTTTCGAGGTTCGCACGGAAGGCAACGGGGCTCTCGTGCCGGCGATCGCTCGCTCCGAGCAAAAGGCGTTGCGGGCGCGGCGATTTGGCGCTAACCGAAGGGGATAGCCTTATCGGCGCTTCCTTCAAGGATTCGGATGGCGGGCAATCTCGTGCAAGGCGCGCTCTTCACCGTGATGGTGATCCGCGCGGGGCTCCTGCGCGATCCCGCCTTCGACACGGAACTCGCCGAGCAGGTGCGGCGCAGCCCACGCTTTTTCAAGAACGCCCCGGTCGTCCTGGACCTCAAGGCCGCCGACGGCTTCGGCGAGGTGGCCGAATTCGCGGCGGCGCGCGAGATCTTGCGCCGGCATACCCTGACCCTCGTCGGCATCCAGAACGCTCTGCCGGCACAGTTCGAGGCGGCGGCGGCGGCCGGGCTCGCGAGCTTTGCTCCAAACGCGAGAGAACCAAGCCGCCGGGTTCGGCCCGAACCCGAACCCGCGCCCGAGCGGGAAGCGCCCGCTCCCCTGCCGCCGGCGTCGCCCGTCGGCAGAACCCGGCTCGTCACGGAGCCCGTGCGCTCGGGAATGCAGGTCTACGCCCGCGGCGGCGACCTCGTCGTCCTCGCGCCGGTGAGCCCGGGGGCCGAGGTCGCCGCCGACGGCCACATCCACATCTATGGCGCGCTCCGCGGCCGGGCGCTTGCCGGCGCGAGCGGCGACAAGGACGCGCGAATCTTTTGCAGCCGTCTCGAAGCCGAACTCGTCAGCATCGCCGGTCGCTATCTCGTGAGCGAGCAGCTTCCGGCCGACCGGCTCAATCTCGCGGTGCAGATTGCTCTCGTCGATGGACGGTTGACGGTCACGCCAAATTGACGCTCATCTTGCGGGTGAGCGGGCGCGTCTTGCGGGAGGAAGCGCGAGTTTCGGGCCGGCGCAAGGAGGAGGCCTTTTTGGCGAAAATCATCGTCGTCACCTCGGGCAAGGGAGGCGTCGGAAAAACGACCACGGCCGCGGCCTTCTCGGCCGGTCTGGCATTGCGCGGCCACAAGACGGTGGTCATCGATTTCGATGTGGGCCTCAGAAATCTCGATCTCGTCATGGGCTGCGAGCGCCGCGTCGTGTTCGATTTCATCAACGTCATCAACGGTGACGCCAAGCTCAATCAGGCGCTGATAAAGGACAAGCGAAACGACAATCTTTTCATATTCCCGACTTCGCAAACCCGGGACAAGGAGGCCTTGAAGCGCGAAGGCGTCGACCGCGTTCTCGCCGAATTGAAGGAAAGTTTCGACTACATTATCTGCGACAGCCCCGCCGGCATCGAGCACGGCGCCATCACGGCGCTCTATTTCGCCGACTGCGCGATCATCGTGACGAACCCCGAGGTCTCTTCGGTCCGCGACAGCGATCGCATCATCGGCATTCTCAATTCGAAATCGCGGCGCGCCGAGCGGGGTGAGACGCCGGTCAGCGTCAGTCTGCTCTTGACGCGCTACGCGCCCGACCGGGTCACCAAAGGCGAGATGCTGACCGTCGATGACGTGAAGGAGATTCTCTCGATCCCGCTCTTGGGGGTGATCCCCGAATCGGAGTCGGTCTTGCGCGCCTCGAACACCGGCACTCCGGTCGTGTTCGACGGGGAAAGCCCCGCCGGACACGCCTATCTCGACGCGGTCGCCCGCTTTCTCGGAGAACAGCGCGAGCTGCGCTTTTTGAAGCCCGACCGGCGGGGTCTCTTTCGCCTGATCTTCGGCAGGGCGTGATGGGGATTTTCAGCTTTTTCTTCCGCGAGCGGAAGCCGAGCGCGATTGTCGCGAAGGAACGTCTGCAGATCATTCTTGCGCATGAAAGGGCGAGCCGCGACGCGCCGGATTTCCTGCCCATTCTGCAACGGGAGCTGATCGATGTGGTGCGCCGCTACATCGAGATTCGCGACGACATGATCCGCGTCAAGCTCGGCAAGTCGGGCGAAGCCTCGCTTTTGGAGATCGACGTCGAATTCGACGGCGCCGGGATCAGTTTCTCCACGCCGAGCCGGCGCCGCCCAGGCGCCACTTTCGAGCCGGGGTGAAGCGCTTTTCTCGCGTGCGGATCGGCGTTCGTCAGCTTGCCATCTCGCGGCTTTTCAGGAACTGAAAGAACTCGACCCCTTCGCGCAGGCGCCGGCCCGCCATCTGCGGGCTCTTGACCATCTCGGCGAGGAGCGCGGCGATCTTGCTGCGACGGAAATAGAAGCGCTTGTAGAAGGTTTCGACCGAATCGAAGATTTCGGTGTGCGAGAGGTGCGGATAGGAGAGCGGCGCGATCTGCACTCCCCTCTGATCGACGAGCTCGGCGTGTTCGAGATCGAACCAGCCTTCTTCGACCGCCTGCCGATAAAGCACCGTGCCGGGATAAGGCGCGGCGAGCGACACCTGGATCGTGTGCGGATTGATCTCGGTCGCGAAGCGGATCGTTTCCTCGATCGTCTCCCTGGTCTCGCCCGGCAGGCCCAGAATAAAGGTGCCGTGGATCGTGATCCCGAGCTCGTGGCAATCGCGCGTAAAGCGCCGGGCCACGTCGATCCGCATCCCCTTTTTGATGTTGTGGAGGATCTGCTGGTTGCCCGTTTCGTAACCGACGAGGAGAAGCCTCAAGCCATTGTCGCGCAGCACCTTCAGCGTCTCGCGCGGGACATTGGCCTTGGCGTTGCAAGACCAGGTGAGGCCGAGCTTCCCGAGCTGGCGCGCGATCGCCTCGGCCCGCGGGCGGTCGTCGGTAAAGGTGTCGTCGTCGAAAAAGAGCTCCTTCATCTGCGGGAAACAGCGTTGCGCGAGACGCGCTTCCTCGGCGACGTGAGCGACGCTGCGCACCCGATAGCGATGGCCGCCGACGGTCTGGGGCCACAGGCAAAAGGTGCAGCGCGACCGGCATCCGCGCCCCGTATAAAACGAGACGTAGGGGTGCCGCAGATAGCCGATGAAATAATCTTCGAGCTTGAGATCGCGCTTGTAGACCTCGGTGACGAACGGCAGCGCGTCCATGTTTTCGAGGATCGGCCTCCCCGGGTTATGGACGAGAATCCCATTGCGGTTTCTGTAGCTGAGCCCCGCGATGCCCGCGAAGGGCCGGCCTTCGGCCACTTCCTTGATCGTGAAATCGAATTCCTCGCGGGCGACGAAATCGAGAGCCGAAGAGGCTTCGAGGCTCTCACTCGGCTCGGTCGCGACCTTGGCGCCGACGAAGCCGATCTTGAGGTTTGGGTTGGCGTCCTTGAACGCCTGCGCCACTCTCGTGTCGGAGGCGAAGGAGGGGGTCGAGGTGTGGACGACCAGAAGTTCGTATTGCCGTGCGAGAGCGAGGACTTCGGCGAGCGTCTTCCGCGCCGGCGGCGCGTCGACGAGCTTGCTTCCGGGAACGAGGGCGGCCGGCTGCGCGAGCCAAGTCGGATACCAGAACGAGCGGATCTCGCGCTTGGCCTGATAGCGTGACCCGGCTCCGCCATCGAACCCGTCGAAGGAGGGGGGATGCAGAAACAGGGTCTTCATCATCGAGCCGTTTCTCCGTCGAGGGTGATGCGGCCGCTTGCTGCGAGGCGGAAACGCCGGCCCCGCCAGAAGACGGTTCTACCGAAAAAGCTGGCGACGAACACGACAAAGGACAAGGCATCGCCCAAGGGAATCAGCCACAGCCCGCCCTTTTCGACGCCGAGCGCCTGTGCCACCTTCCCGGCCGCGCTCAATCGCAGGGCGCAGGAAATCACAAGAAATCCGCACGAGGTCAAGTCGAATCGCAAAAGGGCGGCGAGAAGCATCGAAAGCGCGAGCGGATGCTCGAAGAGCGATGCCGCGTATCCGAGGGGCGCGACCGTCCGGATCGTGCGCGCCCAGCGCAGCTCATGCCGCCACAGGCTCAAAAAGCTCTCTTCGCTCACGCGATGGTGGACGAGATAGGGAGAAAGGACGACGGAGAGCCCGAGCGCGCGCACGCGCTCGCCGAGCCGGTAATCGTCGGCGAGCTCCTCGCGCAAAGGCGCGAAGCCGCCGATCTTATCCAGAACCTCTCGCCGGAGCGCGATCGTCGCGCCAAAGCACCCCCCTCCCAGCCCAACTTTCGACGCGAGGATGGCGCTTGGCAGAAATCCGTAATTGATGTGAAGGGCGGCGAGCGCCGACCAGAAACCGCCGGTCGGCACGCCTTTATAGAGACAGGTCACGGCACCGACCCCCGGATCGGCGAGCGGTGCCGTGACCGCGGTGAGATAAGAGGGGCCGACCCGGATGTCGCTGTCCGACAAAAGGAGAAGATCGCCTGTGGCCGCCGGAAGCATGGCTTCGAGATTGGCGACCTTGAGATTCGAGGCGCGGACCGGGGACCCGATGACGGGAACGATCTTCTTTTCCGGCAAGTCGCGGCGCAGAGCGCTCGCGACCTTGAGCGCCTCATCGCCGGGATCGCCGACGCCGAGAACGATCTCGAAGCGCGGATAATCCTGCTCGGCAAAGGAGCGCAGGTCGTCGTAGAGAGAAGGCTCGGCGCCGGCGAGCGGTTTCAAGACCGAGACCGTGGCGGCGGAGTCGCCCACCCCCGCCCTCTGCGTCCTCGGGAGCGCAGAGCCGGCACCCGCCGTCCCGCTTTTTCCAAACTGAGGCCGCCTGGAGAAATGCCGGGCGAAGATTGCCGCCGCAACCAGGTAGAGCCAGCCCGGCACAATGAGGACAAGAAGAAGGACCACCGGCGTCATCGGCAGTTGAGCCCCCGCGGCTCTTCCCTCGCCGGCTTTTTCAGCCCGTCTGCAGCGCCGCCGCCTTTCGCTCCAAAGCACGCACGAGGCCTTCGGCGCCCGAGCGGCTCATCACGGCGGCAAATTCCGAGCGCCGGACCGCGAGCTGGCTGATCGTGCCTTTGAGATAGACGTCGATCACCTGCCAGCGGCCGCCGTTTTGACGCATCAGATAGTTGAGGACAATCGGCTTGCCGTCCGATCGGATGAGGCGCGTCTGTACGATCACCCCGTTCGGATTTGCGACCGGCTTTGGGGAAACTTGGAAATGCTGCCCTGAATAGCTGTCGAAATTGCTCGTATAGGTCGCGATCGTATAGCGCTGGAACGCGGCGATGAGCTTTCGCCGTTCATCCGATGAAAGCGAGGCCCATTTTGGGCCGACCGCGATCCGCGTCATGGTGGCGAGGTCAAAGGTCTTGACGATTGCCGGCTGCAGTTCGTTGAAGCGTTGCGCGAAGCTTTCTTTTTTGCCCTTTTTCATGACGCCGAGCAGGGTGGCGTAAAAGGCCTCGATCGTTGCCGCGGCGGCGGAGGCGGAGGCGGCCGGCGCCGCGAGCGCGCGTCCAAAGGCGAGCATGCCGAGAGAGGCGGTGATGAGGGTGCGTCGCGAGAAGTCCATTATCGCCGTCGCTTCCTGGCTGGACGGGGAAAAAGCGGCACCTGCCGCCGCTCTGCCCGAGAGCGCAGGCTTGCTTTGCCCCCTTTATACGCATTCGAGGGCGGATGCGAATGAATTGTGGGAAAGGGCGGCGCTTGCGCCATATATTCGTGATTTGGTGAGGTTTAGGCCGCTCACCCGTTTGAGCGGAGGATGAAGCGAGATCATGGAAGTGGTTCTGGCGCAGCCTCGCGGCTTTTGTGCGGGAGTCGAGCGAGCGATCGAGATCGTCGAGAGCGCGCTCGAAAAATATGGGCCCCCGATCTACGTTCGGCACGAGATCGTCCACAACCGCCATGTGGTCGAGCGGCTGCGCGCGAAAGGCGCACGCTTCGTCGACGAGATCGACGAGATTCCGCCCGGAAGCGTCACCATTTTCAGCGCTCACGGCGTCGCGAGTGCGGTCGAGGAACGGGCCGCCGAACTCGGGCTCTCCGTTATCGACGCGACCTGCCCTCTCGTCTCGAAAGTGCATATCGAAGGCCAGCGTTACGCCCGCGAAGGGCGCGAGATCGTTCTCGTCGGCCATGCCGGGCATCCCGAGATCCAAGGGACCATGGGCCGCATCAAAGGCCGCGTGCACTTGATCTCGCGCCCCGAGGAGGTGGCCTCGCTCAGAGTCGCCGACCCCGAGAAACTCGCATTCATCACTCAGACGACGCTCAGCGTCGACGACACGCGGGCCGTCATCGAGGCCTTGAAAGCGCGCTTTCCGGCGGCAGTCGGTCCCGATACCAAGGATATCTGCTACGCCACCCAAAACCGCCAGCGCGCGGCGCGGGAACTCGCCCGGCGCGTCGATGTCGTTCTCGTGGTCGGGGCTCCAAACAGCTCGAACTCGAATCGCCTGCGCGAGATCGCGAGCGCAAGCGGGGTCAAGGCCTATCTCATCGAGGATGCCCGCGCGCTCGACCCGGCCTGGCTCGAAGGCGCCGGCGCCGTCGGCATCACCGCGGGCGCCTCGGCGCCGGCGGAACTCGTCGAGGAGCTGATCGCCCGGCTCTCGGAACTCGCAGAAATCGAACTGTCGGAACTCGACGGGGTTCGCGAGAACGTTCGCTTCCGCATGCCGAAGGAGCTCCTGGAGGCGAGCCTTTGAAAATCGCCTTCATATCCCGCGCCAAACACCGCTTTTCTGACGAGGAGTAGCTCCGTGGGGATCCCCTTGCACCAAGCCCTTCGCGTCGGCGCCTATGTCGTCTCGCAACATCTGAAGGGCGTCTCTCGTTATCCTTTGGTTCTGATGCTCGAGCCGCTCTTTCGCTGCAATCTCGCCTGCGCCGGATGCGGCAAGATCGATTACCCCGACGCCATCCTCAACAAGAGGCTGAGTGTTGGGGAATGCCTCGAGGCGGTCGAGGAATGCGGCGCGCCGGTCGTCTCGCTGGCCGGCGGCGAGCCGCTTCTGCACAACGAAATCGAGAAGATCGCGGCCGGCATCATCGCCCGCAAAAAATATGTGTATCTCTGCACGAACGCGCTGCTGCTCACAAAAAAGCTCGATCGCTTCACGCCCAACCGGTTTTTCACCTGGTCCGTTCATCTCGACGGCGACCTTGAGATGCACGACCGTTCCGTCTCGCAATCGGGCGTCTATGAGCGCGCCGTAGCGGCGATCACGGCGGCGAAAGCGCGCGGTTTTCGTGTCAACGTCAACACGACGCTCTTCGATGGGGCGCAGCCGGAACGCGTCGCCCGATTTTTCGACGAGGTGACCCGGCTTGGCGTCGACGGGATCACGGTCTCACCGGGCTACGCTTACGAGCGGGCTCCCGACCAGGAGCATTTCCTCAACCGCCGCCGCACCAAGGAGTTGTTCCGCGCGATTTTCCGGCTCGAACCGCGGCGCCGCTGGGCGTTCAACCAGTCGGGACTGTTTCTCGATTTCCTCGCCGGCAACCAGCCGTATCGCTGCACCCCCTGGGGCAACCCGACCCGCAACGTTTTCGGCTGGCAGCGCCCCTGCTACCTCTTCGGCGAAGGCTATGCCAAGACCTTCAAAGAGCTGATGGAAGAGACCGATTGGGACGCCTACGGCACCGGCAATTACGAGAAATGCGCCGATTGCATGGTGCACAGCGGCTACGAAGCGACCGCGGTCATGGACGCCGTTCGCCACCCTCTGAAAGCGGCGGCGCAAGCCTGGCGCGGCGTCACAACGCAAGGCGAGATGGCGCCGGAGATCGATATTTCCCGCCAGAGGCCGGCCGAGTACGTCTTTTCCCGGCAGGTCGAAGAGGCGATGACGCGGCTAGACGCCGCCGACTAGCGCGTGCAATGCCCGCGCGGGGCGGTTGAGCGCCGCGAGCGCCCGTCGCGTCTCGAACGCAAGAGCGCAGAGCGCGGCGATCTGACGCGGACGGCGGATCACATTGGCCAACACTCGCAGCATCTCGGGCGTGCCGTCCGCCGCGAGCGGGATGAGCGCCGCCGGCGGCAAATTGCGATCGCGCGTATCGGCGATCGAGCGCAGCACGAGGAATGGGATCTGCGCCTTCGTCGCGGCGCGGGCGACGACATCGCTTTCGAGGTCGACGGCAACGGCGCCGGTCTCCCGCCAGGCGCGCTCCTTTTCCCGGCGGATCGCGAGGATCGAGGGCGCGCCGTAGACGGGTCCTTCGACCGCTCCGATCTTGCGCGCCAGGGTGCTGAGGCGTCCGCAAAGCGTTTCCTCGCTTTTCCAGCGGCCGTCGGGCGCGATGACTTCTCCGGAGAGGACGACGTCGCCCGGTTCGAGATTGCTCGCGAGCGCCCCGGCAACGCCGAAGCTCACAAGGAACCTCGCTTCTGCGAGCGCGGTGTCCACCAGTGCCTTGGTACGCTCGCGATCGCCGGCGCCTACCACCACGGAAAATCCGGCGCGCCGCGCAATCTTCGCTTCGGCCGCCAGGCCCGAGGTGCAAAGCACCGTCAGTGCCCGCATGTCGTCCTGTCCCCCCGTTTTTGCAGGCTCCAGGAAGAGCCCGCGGGAGCGATCCGACCACAACCCCTACCTTCGTCGCGGCTCTCCGCGACGAGATCGCGATCATCACGATTCGTTACGGTTTATTACTGCGGACGCGTAACAATTTGTCAAGATTGTAGCACCGACGGATTCTGGCGCCGCTGCCGGCGGCGCAGGCGAAACGGCGGCCGGTTCCCGCGGGCGCGCCCGCCGATCAGATGCCGAACGGGACTTTCTTCAGACTTCCGCTTTTGAGACGGCGGTAGCGGGCGAGAGCCCAAAGCGGGAAAAAGGTGCGGTAGCCGTGATAGCGCAGGTAAAAGACGCGCGGAAAACCGACGGCCGTATACCAGGGCTCCTCCCAGTTGCCGTCCGCCTCTTGCGTCGAAAGAAGGTAGGCGATGCCCCGCTCCACGGCAGGATGGTCGACCTCGCCCGCGGCCATCAGCGCCAAGAGCGCCCAGGCGGTTTGCGACGCGGTGCTGTACGGCGCCTCGCCCTTCGCTACTCCCGGCCAATAGCTTTCCTCGCGCTCGCCCCAGCCGCCATCGGCGTGCTGGCGGGCGAGAAGCCAATGAACCGCCCGCCGCATCTGCGGGCCATCGCGGGGGACGCCGACGGCGTTCAAGGCGGAAAGCACCGACCAGGTGCCATAGAGGTAGTTCGTCCCCCAACGCCCATACCAGCAGCCTTCCGGCTCCTGCTCGCTGAGGAGATAGGCCGTCGCCGCCTTCACCGCCGGATGCTCCGCCGGGTAGCCGAGCTGCACGAGAAAGCCGAGGCAACGCGCGCTGACATCGGCCGTCGGCGGATCGAGAAGCGCGCCGTGATCGGCAAAGGGGATATAGTTCAGATAATAATGCGTGTTGTCGGCGTCGAAGGATCCCCACCCGCCGTTTTTGCTTTGCATGCCGATCGTCCACTCGGCCGCCCGTTCGAGCGCCCCCCGATAGCGCGCCCGATCGAAGCGGTCGAGAGCGAGCGCGACCGCGCCGGTGTCGTCGAGATCGGGGTAGTAGTCGTTTTCGTACTCGAACGGCCAACCGCCGGGGCGCAGCCCCGGGCGGGTCGCCGCCCAATCGCCGGTGCAATCGAGGATCTGCTTTCCTTCGAGCCAGTCGCAGGCGCGCTGCAGATGGGGCTCGAGGCGGTCCTCGCCGACCTCCAGAAGAGCGTGCACGACGAGCGCCGTGTCCCAGATCGGCGAAAAACAGGGCTGGCAATAATTGCGCTCGCCTTCGAGGACGAGAAGGCGGCCGAGCGCCGCGACCGCCACCTTGTAATCGGGGTGGTCGCGCGGATACCGGAGAGCCTCGTACATGAGGATGACGTTGGCCATCGGCGGAAAGATCGCGCCGAGGCCGCCCTCGCCGTTCAAGCGTTCCTTGACGAAGGCCACGGCCTTCTCGATTGCGCGCTGGCGCCAGCGCGCGGGGAAATGCGGCTGCAAAACCC
This sequence comes from Pseudomonadota bacterium, assembly GCA_021812165.1. Lineage (GTDB taxonomy): Bacteria > Pseudomonadota > Alphaproteobacteria > ATCC43930 > CGMCC-115725 > AP-15. The sequence goes on from JAKAOO010000009.1 coordinate 23,876, forward strand.
GCAACATCCCGTCGAGAAGGGCAAACGCGGTTGCGAGGGGCGATGAGGTGCGGCCTCTGATCCATCGTTTCACGGTTTCGGGCGGTTCGACGAAAAGCTCGGCGATCGAGAGGCGCCGCGGGTTTTGGGGTCGCGGTTTCAACGCCATGACGACGAGAAGCGGGACGAGAGTGGTGCGCGACCAATAGGAAATCTTGCTGATATGGAACGGCGCGGAGGCCGGCAGGAGCATCAGCTCGACCGGCATCACCGGTACCGCGCGCCAAGGAAGCTCGCCCCAAAGAGCGAGGAGGATCCGGGTAAAGACATTCGCGCGCCGCGCGCCGCCGGCGGCGAGGATCGCCGCTCGCGCTCGCGCCATATGCGGCGCATCCGGCGAATCGCCCGCCGCTTTCAGTGCGAAATAGGCCTTGACGGAGACGCTGAAGATGAAGCTGCCGCCATGGAAGAGCGGCCAGCCGCCGTCTTCCCCCTGGATCGCCCGAATATAGGCGGCAAGGCGTTCTTCGATCGCCGGATCGACCGTTCCGAGAAAATGCTGAAGGAGAATGTATTCGGCCGGGATCGTGACATCCGCTTCGAGTTCGAAGACCCAGTACCCCTCGGCATGCTGGCGCGCGAGCAGAGATCGGACCGTGCGCAGGATCGCCTCATCGAGCTCCGACGGCAGAAGCGCCTCTCTCTCGCCGGCTGCCGGTCTTGCTGTTATTCCGTCGTTCATAGAAGGGTTTTCCGTTTCGGCTGCCGTCTCAAAACCCCGATATTCCGCTCTTGCCCGGCGAGGACTGCGGCCGCGGCAAAGCCGGAGCGAATAGCCCCTTCGATCGTCGCGGGCAACCCCGTATCGGTATAATCGCCTGCAAGGGCAAGATTTTGCCAACGCGTCGCCGCGCCGGGCCGCCGCCTCAACTCATCCGGGGAGGCGAGGAAGGTGGCGCGCCGCTCCTTGAGGATCCGCGCGGCGGGAAGGGGAGCCGAGGGAAGGCGATAGGCGAAAGCGACATCGCCCCACAAGCGCTCTCGGAGCGCCTCGATGCCTTCGTCAACGAGGTCATCGGCGGCGCTGACCGTGACCGAAAGGACCCCCTTCTTGCGAAAGATCCATTGCGCCGCGCCGCCGATGACCGCGACGAAAAGCGGCGCTCCCGCGGGCGCTGCGGCGCGGAAATGGGCGTTGACGATCGGCGCGTGACGAGAGGGCACGGTGAGCCCCGGAACGAGCCGGCCCGCCGCCGTCGCCGGCACCGCGAGAACGACCCCGTCGCCCTCTTGAAGCGCGACTTCCGCCCCCTCGAAGGCGAGCCCCGAGACGCGCGCTCCGCTCATGAGGAGAGTGCGCAGCCGCGCGCCGAAGCGGATCACCGCGCCCGCCGATTCGAGGCGCGCGAGGGCGGGCTCGACAAAGCTTTCCGAGAGCCCTTCGCGCGGGACGAGCGGCCGGCATGCCCGGCCGCCCTTCAACAGGGTCTCTTCGAGAACCCGGCCGAAAAGCCGGGCCGAGCCGCACGAAGCCGGGGTGTTGAGCGCCGCCACCGCCAGCGGCTCCCAGAGGCGCCGGTAAAGCGCGCGCTCTTCTCCGAGCGTCGCCGCCACCGTCGCCTGCGGATCGGCATGCCGCAGAGAGCGGGCGGCGAGATAATGGGTCGCCCGGCTTCCCGGAACGCGGCGGCGGCGCAGGAAGATCCACCACGGCAAAAGGCCGCGGTTGGGCCGCAGTTCCCAGCGCTCGCCGCTCGCGCGATCGACAAAGGGAAAGACCGGCTCCGCGGGGCCTTCGAACGTCGCGAGAGCGCCAATCCGCTCGATATAAGAAAGAGCGGCGGCATTGCCGGAAAGAAGGAGATGGTTGCCGTTGTCGATGCGGCAGGAAAGCTCGCTGTCGTAGTAGGAACGGCAGCGCCCGCCCGCTTGCGGGGAGGCTTCGTAAAGCGCCACCCGGCGCCCCGCGGCGAGGAGCGAAATGGCCGCCGCAAGCCCCGCAAGGCCGGCGCCGACGACATGCACGACGCCATCCTGAGCCTGTCGAAGGAAGCCGCCCTCCGCCACCCGTTTTCCGCGCCCTCAGATGAACCCGTGCCGCAAAACAAGCCAGAGCTTCTGCGGCTTCGACAGGCTGACCTTTTGCCGCGGATCGCGCCACCCCGACCGCAACAGCGCGTCGAGCGTCGCGCGATAGGTGGCGGCCATCACCGCCGCCGGCCGCATCGCCCGCCGCCGGCACGCGGACATCGCTCTCTCAGCCTCGGAAAAATGCGCTTTCGCAAGTTCGGCGAGTTCGCGGCACGCCGCCCCCAATGCCGGATGTGAGAGAACGGCGCCCGGATCTCGGCCGTCAACGCCGTGGCGATCGAGGATTTCGCGCGGCAGATAGAGCCTCTTGCGAAGGGCGTCCTCTTCGAGGTCGCGCAGGATGTTGGTGAGCTGCAGGGCACGGCCGAGAGCCTCGGCGACGCGATGGGCAGGCTCGCTCGAATCGCCGAAGACCGGGACCGAAAGATGGCCGACCGCGCTCGCGACGCGGCGGCAGTAAAGGTCGAGCCAAGCGAGATCGGGAGCGAAAATGTCGCCCCGAGCGTCCATCTCCATCCCATCGATAACCGCGAGAAACTCCGCCCGCGAGAGGTCGTACCGCTCTACCGGCGCCTCCAGCGCGCGCGAGACGAGGCGAGAAGGCCGGCCGTGGTAAAGCGCGTCGATCTCTTCGCGCCAGCCGCCGAGAAGCGCCAGCTTTTCCGGCACCGGGCGATCCTCGTCGGCAATGTCGTCGACTTCGCGGCAGAAGGCGTAGATCGCATACATGGCGGCGCGCCTCTCGCGCGGGAGAAGGCGCATCGCCCAGTAGAACGAGGTCCCGGCCGCGGCGACCCGATCGCGAATGGCGACGCGAAGCGCTCTCTCGGCATAGGGGGCGCCCGCCGGCGCCTCGGCTAACCGCGCCATCCCCTGAAGGCGCCGAGAAGAAAGGCGGCGAGGAAATCGCTTTTGGCGAGCGCCACCCGCTCGCGCAGCGGATCGCCGCACGAAAGGCGGCGCGCGAGGCGCGAAGCCAGCTCGACGATCACCGCGCACTCGCATCTGAGGCCGCGGGCGGCGACATGCGAAGGGAGGCCGCGAGCGGTTGCGATGAGCGCTTCGGTGCGGGCGAGAAGGCGCGCGAAAACGCGCGAAAGCTCCGGGCTGCTCTCCGGCGCAGCGAGAGCGGCAACACTCGTCGCTTCGGCTTCGAGATCTTCGAGAGGAACGTAGACGCGGTCGAGGCGGCGGTAATCGAGGCCGCAATCCTGCAGATGGTTGAGAACCTGGAGCGCCGCGCACAAGGCGTCGTTCGAGGGCCAGCTCTCCCGGCTCTCGCCGTGGAGATCCAGAACCTGGCGTCCGACGGGCGAGGCCGAATAGCGGCAATACCCCATCAGATCCTCCCAGTCGCGATAACGCAGCTTCGTCGCATCGAGCCGGAAGGCGCGCAAGAGATCATGACAATGCTCGGCGGAGAGACCGCGTTCGAGAAGGCTTCGGCGCATCGCCGCGGCGGCCGGAGCTTCCGACCCGGGGGCGCCGTCGAGAACGGCGGCCATGCGGTCGAGACGCCGCACCTTTTCGGCGGCTTCAAGCGCCGGGTCGTCGGCGATATCGTCGGCATTGCGGGCAAAGCGGTAAAAGGCATGAACATGCGGGCGCAGATCGCGGCGGATCAGAAAGGAGCCGACGGGGAAATTCTCGTCGCCCCGTCCTTTGCCCGAGGGCGCCTCCACGCTCGATGCGCGTTCTTCCACCACCGTCGTCATGAGAGATACCCGTTCGCGGCGAACCAGCGGAGCGCGTCGGCAATGCCCTCGCGGGCCGGACGCGCCCTGTAACCGAGTTCGCGTATCGCCTTTGCCGAAGTGAAGTACATTTTCTTCTTCGCCATGCGAACGCCGTTGCGGGTGATAAAGGGTTCCCGCCCCGTGAAGCGCGCCCAAGTCTCGGAGGCGACGGCCGCGCCATAGGCGAGAGGGCGCGGCACCTCGAAGGAAGGCGGGCGCAGACCCCGCTGCGTTGCGACCTCGGCGAGGATCGCTCGAAGCGGCATGTTTTCGCCGCCGAGAATGTAACGCTCGCCGATGCGGCCCGTCTGCGCGGCGGCGAGGTGACCCGCGGCGACATCGTCCACGTGGACGAGATTGAGACCGGTATCGACAAAGCCGGGAAGCTGGCCGCGCGCGGCTTTGAGAATGAGGCGCCCGCTCGGCGTCGGTTTCACGTCCCGCGGGCCGACCGGGGTTGAGGGGTTGACGATGACGGCCGGCAGACCGCGTTCGGCGACGAGAGCGCGGACGGCCTTCTCGGCGAGAAATTTCGACTGCTTATACGGACCGATCATGTCCTCGAAGCGGCTTGGCGTCTCCTCGTCGGCGGACCCGTCCGCAACGATGCCGAGAGCGGCGACGCTGCTGGTGTAAACGATTTTCTCGATCCCGGCGTCGAGCGCCGCCAGCATGGCGTTCTTCGTGCCCTCGACGTTGGTTCTCATCATCGCCGCCGGATCCGGCACCCAAAGCCGGTAATCGGCCGCCACATGGAAGAGATAGCGGCAACCATGAAGCGCGCGCGCAAGAGACGCCGCGTCCTCGAGCGCGCCTTCGACCGTTTCCAGTCCGAGCTCGGCGAGGTTGCGGCGGTCGCTTTCCGGCCGCACCAGGGCGCGAACGGTCTGGCCGGAAGAAATGAGGGCCGCGGCGACCGCCGACCCGACAAAGCCGGTCGCTCCGGTGACGAGGCATAAACCGGGTGATAAAGCCATGGTGCGAGGATTTTAGAGAAACAAGAGAGCGTGTCGAGGCGGATGGCGGCAGCCCTATCGCGCGGGTGCGGCGGCTTCGATCTGGCGCAGCCTCTTGGCGACGAGGCTCTTCCACGGCGCCCCCGCCGGCGCCTCGGCAAGGAGCGATTTCAAAGCCGCCGCAGCCTTCCCCGTCTCGCCCCTTTGCAGCGCCGCTTCCGCCAGATAATAGCGGCTGCGGGGGTTTTGAGGATCGCGGGCGAACTCCCTCTCGGCGGCGGAAGTGACGGTCCCGCCGGCGGCGAGAACCAGAACCTCGCCGAGCTCGGCATGAAGCTTGGTGTTCCCGGGATCGAGCCGAATTGCGGAGGCGTAGGCTTTCTCCGCCTCCGAGAAGCGGCCGAGTGCCGACAGCGAGCGGGCGAGAAGAATCCAGCCTTCGGGATCCTGCGGTTGGCGCGCGAGCCTTGCCTCAAGTTGCGCCACCGCCGCGTCGAGGTTCGGCATCATGCGTTCCGCCGTGAGCTTGCCGGGGTCGATCGCCGCCGGCGTGCCATAGGCGAAATAGAGCGCGAAGGCTGCTACGGGGAGAATTCCGGCAATCGCCGTAACCGCACCAAGCCGCCAGGTCGTCTCGGCGCGGCTTCCCGGCTCGAGGCGGCGGCTCTTGCGCTCGGCGGAGGCGAGAAGGCGCCGCGTGATCTCGGTCCGCCGGGCGGCGGCTTCTTCGCGCGAAAGGCCGGGCTCATCGAGCTCGGCAGCGGCAAGCTCCTGCCGGAAAACCGCGACCACGGCCTCTCGGTCGTCGACACCCTCCGCCCGCGGGCGCAACAGCGGATAAAGGAGAACGAAAACCGCCGCGAGCGCGATGAGGATCGCGATGCTCCAAAAGAGGATCACGGCCCTTCGCCCAAAAGCATCTTCGCGCGCGCGTGCTCCTCGGCGCTCAGTGCCGGCACCCTCTCGCTTTTTCGCATGCGCCGCGCCCGGTAGGCGAGGAAGATCCCCGCCCCCAAGATCAAGGCCGGCGGCGTCAGCCACAAGAGGTAGGTGACCGGCAGAAAGGGCGGGTCCAGGAGAACGAAGATCCCGTAGCGGGAAACGATGTACGCGATCACCTGTTTGTTGCTTTCGCCGATGAGCAGGCGCCGCCTGATGAGGAGCCTCAGATCATGGGCGAGAGGCGCATCCGAGGCCTCGATCGACTCGTCCTGGCAAACAAGGCAGCGCAGTTCCCTGCCGATCGCTTCGGCGCGCGCTTCGAGGACGGGATTGGCGAGCTTTTCGGAAGGTTCGAGCGCCAACGCCGTTCCTCCGAAAAGGAGGAGCGCGAGCAACGCGGCAAAGAGAACCCGCCCGCTCATGAGGCCTTTGCCCTGCGCGCCGCGAGCGGGGCGGGCGCCCTCTTTTTTGCAAACCGCAGGCGGCGGTCGGCGAGCGAGACGAGACCGCCAAACGCGGCGAACCCCGCGCCGAACCAGATCCAAGGAACGAGCGGATTGTAGAAGGCCCGCAGAACATACCCTCCCTTGCCGTCCTCTTTGCCGAGCGCCAGGTAGAGATCGGCAAAGCCGTTGGTGTGGATCGCGGTGTGGTTCGTCGTGGTCCCGGCGCGCGGATAGGAGCGCAACTCCGGATAAAGCATGTAGGAGACGCCGTGCGGCGGCTCTACTCGGATGCGGGCGCGTTCCGCCTCGTAGTCGGGCCCCTTTTTCTTGGCGACGCCGGTGAAATCGAGGGTGAACCCGGCGATCTTGATGCTGTCGCCGGGACGAACGCTCACGATCTTCTGGCTCCTCCAGGCGGACGAGACGACCACCCCCGCGATCAACATCCCGATCCCGAAATGGGCGAGAGAATAGCCGTAGGTGCCGCGCGGCAGATGCCGCAGCCGGCGCCACGCGTCGCCCCACTCGCGGCGGGAAACTCCCGCGCGTTCCAAGAGCTCGGTCGCGACGCCGAGCATCGCCCAAACGGCGAGAGCGACGCCACCGCTCGCCGCCCATGACGCCTTCGGTGCGAAGAGCCGGACGAGAAGCGCGATGAGAAGGGCTGCGGCGAACGCCGGCACAAGGCGGACGACGACGCGCCGCAGATTGCCGTGGCGCCACGCGAGAGAGGGACCCACGACCATCGCGATGATGCCGGGGATGAGGATCGGGACGAAGGTCGAATCGAAATAGGGCGGTCCGACCGACAACTTGATCCCGCTCCAAAGCTGCACAAAGAGCGGGTAAAAGGTGCCGAGAAAGACGGTCGCCATCCCCGCCCCCAGCACGACGTTGTTGAGGACGAACGCCCCTTCGCGGCTGACGGGCGCAAAGGGTTTCCCTGCTTCGAGAAGCGGCGCGCGAAACGCATAGAGCAGGAGCGCGCCGCCGACCACGGCCGCGATCAGAAAGAGGATGAAGACGCCGCGGGCCGGGGAAAGCGCAAAGGCATGGACGGAGGTGAGGATGCCGGAGCGCACGAGGAACGTCCCGACGAGGCTCATCCCGAAGGTGAGGATGGCGAGAAGGAGCGTCCAGCGCACGAGGCTCTCGCGCTTCTCGACGGCCGAGAGCGAGTGCAGCAGCGCCGTCCCCAAGAGCCACGGCATAAACGAGGCGTTTTCGACCGGGTCCCACTCCCACCAGCCGCCCCAGCCGAGAACGTAATAGGCCCACCAGCTGCCGAGCGCGATGCCGGCGGTCAGCCCGCACCAGGCGAGAAGCGTCCACGGCCGCACGAAATGCGCCCACGCGGCGTCGATCCGCCCTTCGATAAGCCCGGCGACGGCAAAAGAATAGGTGATCGAGAAGCCGACATAGCCTGAATAAAGGAGAGGTGGGTGAAAGGCGAGGCCGGGATCCTGCAACAGCGGGTTGAGGCCGAGGCCATTCGGAGGGACGGGGAAAATCCTCGCAAAGGGATTGGAAGTCGCGATGACGAAAGCGAGAGTCCCGCAGGAAAGAAGCCCCTGGATGCCGAGCGCGCGCGCACGCAGGGAAGCCGGCAGGGCATTTCCGAAGAGCGCGACGAGGCCGCCGTAAGCCGCGAGAATGAACACCCAAAGCAGCATCGAGCCTTTATGGCTGCCCCACGCGCCCGTGATCTTGTAGAGAAGAGGGAGCGCTCGGCTCGAATTCTCGTAGACACTCTTGACCGAGAAGTCGGAGACGATGTGGGCGTCGATAAAGATGCCGAAGGCGAGCGCCACGAGGGCGAGCTGGAGAAGCGCCGCGGGGCGGCAGAGATCCATCAGCGCGCGGCTTCCCGACGAAGCGCCTAGAAGCGGTACGATCCCCTCGATTCCGGCGACGAGAAAAGCGAGGATGAGCGCGAATTGGCCGATTTCGACGAGCATAGAGTTCTATCCACCGGCAAAGGGACGGCGAGAGGGCGGAAAGTTATCACGCGCGGGGATTTCGCGGGAGTGCGCACTGGGACGCAGGCTCCGCCCGGCGCCCTGCTGCCCCAGCTCCGGCTCAAGAAGCCGGCCGAGCGCTGCGGCGCGGCCCCGCCGCCCTCTTGCGGTCCATCCCCGAAGATTCCGCGGCGCGCACCGCGCGGATACGATCGGGTAAACTCCCGCCCGAGCCTCAGGGGAGAAAGCGATGCGAAGCGATCCGGATTGCGTCTTCTGCAAGATCGTTGCCGGTCAGATCCCGTGCTTCAAACTCTTCGAAGACGATGAGACGCTCGCCTTCATGGATATCAATCCTGCGAATGACGGGCACTCTCTCGTCATCGCGAAAGAGCACGTTGCGACGCTTTTCGAGATCAGCGACGAATCCTTCGCCGCCGTTGCCCGCTCGGCCAGGAAGCTCGCGCGCGCGGTCGATCTCGCGCTAACGCCCGACGGGCTCAATTTGATCCAGGCGAACGGCAAAGGCGCGCAGCAGTCGGTGGCGCACTTTCACATCCACGTGCTGCCGCGCAAGCTCGGCGACGCGTTGAAGCTCAACTGGACGATGCGGCCCGGCAACCGCGACGCGATCGCCGCGCTCGCCGAAAAGATCCGCGGCTGCCTCTAAGCAACATCTTGTTGATCGGCACACAACCCTCTCGCCCCCAGGGGCGGAGAGGGTTCATCGGGCGCTGCAGACGCATGTGTATCAACCATCACAGGTTTGCTTTGCAACAGCGTGCTCAGCCGGCGAGAAGCGCGGCGATCGCGTCCTCCCAGGCCTCTGAGGTCTGGCGCACGTCCGCCTCGTCATGGGCGAGCGAGACGTAATATTTCGATTCGCCTTTGAGGATGCCGCGCTCGCGGAGAAGCGCGTTGAAACGCCGCATCAGCCTCGCATCCCCTTTGAGGGTTCCGCGATAATCGCAAACCGGCTCGCGGCTGAAGACGAGATCGAAAAGCGCAGGCTCGCCCGTCACCTGCGCCGCGACGCCTTTCTCGCGCAAAATCGCCGAAAGGCGCGCCATGAGTTCCCGGCCGGTCGCGAAAAGCTTCTCGTAAGCGCCGGGGCGGCGCAGGATCTCGATCGTTTTGAGCCCCGCCGCGGCGAGAT
>JAKAOO010000181.1 GCA_021812165.1 Pseudomonadota bacterium
ATCTCTATGTCGATCATGAGCTCGCCAACCTCATCATCAACCACCACGAAGACGCGAAACCGACCGCGAGCTTCCAGCGCGTCCTGCAGCGCGCCGCGATCCACGTTCAATCTTCCGGCCGTGAGGAGGTGACGGGCGCCAACGTCGTCGTTGCGATGTTCGCGGAGCGCGAAAGCCACGCCGTCTACTTCCTGCAAGAGCAGGAGATGACGCGGTTCGACGCGGTCAATTACATCTCGCACGGCATCGCCAAGGCCCCCGGCCGCTCCGAGACGCGCCGCGTCCACGGCGCCGATGAGGACGAGCGCCCGGAAAAGGGGCCGAAACGCAGCCACGACGCTCTCGACGCCTATTGCGTCAACCTCAACAAAAAGGCGAAAAGCGGCAGGATCGACCCGCTGATCGGCCGGCAAACCGAAATCGAGAGGACGATCCAGATCCTCTGCCGGCGCTCGAAGAACAACCCGCTCTACGTCGGCGAGCCCGGCGTCGGCAAGACGGCGATCGCCGAAGGTCTGGCGCGGCGCATCGTCGAGCGCGATGTGCCCGAGGTGCTTCTCGGGGCGCAGATCTTCGCGCTCGACATGGGTGCGCTGCTTGCCGGCACGCGCTATCGCGGCGACTTTGAGGAGCGTCTCAAAGCCGTTCTCGCCGAACTCGAAGCGCAGCCGGGCGCCATCCTCTTTATCGACGAAATCCATACCGTGATCGGGGCGGGCGCGACGAGCGGCGGCGCCATGGACGCCTCGAACCTCTTGAAGCCGGCGCTCCAGAGCGGAAACATCCGCTGCATCGGTTCGACCACCTATAAGGAATACCGCAACTATTTCGAAAAGGATCGGGCGCTCGTCCGCCGTTTCCAAAAGATCGACGTCAACGAACCGACGGTCGAGGACACCATCAAGATCTTGAAGGGATTGAAGCCCTATTACGAGCGCCACCACAGGGTCCGCTACACCAATGAAGCGCTCAAGGTCGCGGTCGAGCTTTCGCACCGCTATATCGGCGACCGCAAGCTTCCCGACAAGGCGATCGACGTCATCGACGAGACCGGAGCGGCGCAGATGCTGCTCCCCGAAAGCCGGCGCCGCAAGACCATCACTGCGCGCGAGATCGAGGAGGTCGTCGCCAAGATCGCGCGCATCCCGCCAAAGAGCGTCTCACGCGACGACCGCGAGGTCCTGAAAAATCTCGAGCGCGATCTGAAGGCGGTGGTTTACGGCCAGGATAGGGCGATCCACGCGCTCGTCTCGGCGATCAAGCTCGCGCGAGCGGGCTTGCGCGAAGCGGAAAAGCCGATCGGTTGCTATCTCTTTTCCGGGCCGACCGGCGTCGGCAAGACCGAGGTCGCGCGCCAGCTCGCAAGGACGCTCGGCATCCAACTGACGCGCTTCGACATGTCGGAATACATGGAGCGCCACACCGTCTCGCGCCTCATCGGCGCCCCGCCCGGCTATGTCGGGTTCGACCAAGGCGGGCTCTTGACCGATGCGATCGACCAGCATCCGCATTCGGTGCTGCTTTTGGACGAGATCGAGAAGGCGCATCCCGATCTCTTCAACATCCTCTTGCAGGTGATGGATTACGGCAAATTGACCGATCACAACGGCAAGAGCGTCGATTTTCGCAACGTCATCCTGATCATGACGACAAACGCGGGCGCCGCGGAACTGGCGAAGCCCGCGATGGGCTTTGGCAGCGGCGTGCGCGAGGGCGACGATCACGACGAGATCAACCGTCTCTTCACCCCCGAATTCAGAAACCGTCTCGACGCGCGGATCACCTTTGCGGCGCTTTCGCCGGAGACGATCGGCCGCGTCGTCGACAAGTTCGTGCGCGAGCTCGAAGCGCAGCTGGCCGATCGCAATGTGCGGATCGCGCTCGATGAGCGCGCGCGCGCCTGGCTCGGCCAGAAAGGCTACGACCCCTCCTTTGGCGCCCGCCCGCTTGCCCGCATCATCCAGGAGCACATCAAGAAGCCGCTGGCGGAGGAGCTCCTTTTCGGGCGTCTGGCGAAAGGCGGGGTCGTCCATGTGACCCGGAAAGAGGGAGAAGAGGCGCTTTCCTTCAGTTTCGAAGAGCGCCCTTCGGCGGGTTCAGGACAAGGCCCCGCGCCGCCCGCGATGCCGGCGCCCAAAGAGCCGGCGTTCGTCGAATAGCTGCGCCCCGCAAACCCTCCGCAGGCTGTCGGCGGCTGCGCGGATGGAGTGGTTTCCTGGTGCGTGAGCGCTAGGCTGCGGAAAAACGTTGGAACGTCGTCATTCCGGGGCGCGGTCGCAGGCCGCGAGCCCGGAATCCATAAACGCAGGCCCGCGAAATCAATGGCTTGGCCTGTGTTCATGGTTTCCGGTCCCGGCCCTCACGGGCCGTCCCGGAATGACAGGGGTTTTTCCGCATCCTGCTGGGGCGCCCTCGGGAGTTCGGCGAGTTCGATCAGAACGTTGCCGGTCTCTGCGGGGTCGAGGAAAGCGATGCGCGCGCCGGCGTGACCGATCCGCGGCGTCTCGTCGCGCAAGCGGATTCCTTTTGCTTTGAGCTCGGCCAGCGCCTCGTCGATGTCCTCGACCTCGAAGCAGATGTGGAAGAACCCGGTGCCCTTATCGCGAATCCATTCTCGGACTTCGTTTTGCGGCCCTTCGCCTTCGAGAAGTTCGAGATAACTCTCGCCGACCGGCAGCATGGCGAGGCTCGTGCCGCCGATCTTCTCCTCGTACTCGACCTCGAGGCCGAAGGCGTCGCGCCAGAGCGCTTCCGATCTCTCCAGCGAATCGACGGCGATCGCGATGTGCTCGACGCGCTTCACTTTCATCTCTTCCTCCGCTCAGGAAATCGTCACGCCGCTGTCGACGGGTAGGATCTGGCCGGTGACCATCCGCGATTCCTCGCTTGCGAGATAAAGCGCCGCCTCTGCGACGTCGGAGGGTTCGATGAGGCCCAAGAGATGGGACCCTGCGAGGCGCCCGAGCGCGGGGTTGTGCGCGATCAGGGACCGCACGCGCTCCGTCAGCGTCACCGAAGGGGCGAGCGCGTTGACCCGCACGCGCCTCGGCGCGAACTCCACCGCGAGCGAGCGGGTGAGCGAGGCGATGGCGCCCTTTGCCGCCGTGTAGCAGTCGCGTCCCGCCACCCCCATAAGCGCGAGGTTCGAGCTCATATTGATGACGGAGCCGCCGCCCGCCTTGGCGATTTCGGGGATGCCGAAGCGGCAGCCGAGAAAGGTGCCGAAGAGATCGAGCCGGATGACCCGCCAGAATTCCTCGATCGGCGCCTCGACCGCGCTGTTGTCCTGCGGCGTCGAGCCGCCGGCGTTGTTGTGGAGAACATGAAGCGCGCCGAAATGCCGAACGGCGGCGGCGACCGCGCTTTTCATGCTCTCTTCGTCGCGAACGTCGGTCGGAATCGCGATGGCGCCGCCGCCCGCCAGATGCGCCGTTTCCTCGCCGGTCTCGCCGTTGATCTCGGCGACCGCGACTTTCGCCCCTTCGCGCGCGAAAAGGATTGCCGTGGCGCGGCCGATCCCGGTGCCGGCGCCGGTAATGAGAGCGACCTTGCCTTCGAGCCGACCCATCGCCGTACCCCTTTTAGATCTCGCCCTCTTGCCGCAGCATGCGCACCGCTTTGCGCAAGGCCGCGAAGGTTTCGTCAAGCTCTCTTTCGCCGTGGGTTGCCGAGATCCAGCCGCCCGGGCTTCCCGAGAGATCGACCCCGCCCGTCATCATCGCGAGACGCAGCTTCTGTACGACCCCGGCCCGCCGGTCGCCCGAAAGCGCAGAGGGCGCCTCTTCGAGCGGATTGTACCGCGTGGGGACGATCGCTCTCTTTTCGGGGTTGGTGAAGATATGAAACATCGAGAACGAGCCGTAAGCGGCCCAAGGCACGCGCTCTTCCTCGAAGATCTCGTTCATTCCGCGGCGCAGCCTCTCGCCATAATCATTGGCGCGCTCGCAGGCATCGCTCGTCTCGACGATCTCCAAAGCCGCGACCCCCGCGGCGGCGGAAAGCGGGTTGGCGTTGAAGGTTCCTTGATGGGCGATCTTTTCGCGGTTCTTCGCCTGCGAAACGCGGAAATCCAAGAGGTCGAGAATGTCCTTCCTGCCGACGACGGCGCCGCCTGGAAGACCGCCGGCGAGGATCTTCGCGAGCGTCGTCAGATCGGGGGTGACGCCGTAGCGCGCCTGAGCGCCGCCCTTGGAGACGCGAAAACCGGTCACGACCTCGTCGAGGATCAAGAGAACCCCGTGCCGCCGCGTGAGGTCGCGCAAAGCGGTGAGAAACTTCGGATCGATCGGCAGGCGCGCGCCATGGCCTCCCGTCGGCTCGATGATGGCGGCCGCGATATCCGAGTGCTCGTCGAGGAGCCGCGAAAGGCCCTCTTCGTCGTTCTGATCGGCGAGAACGACGTTAAGGGCGACCCCGTCGAGCACTCCGGGCGTCGGGGTGCCGTCGAAATGGCTCGCATAGCCCGACGTCATGTGGTCCTGCCAGCCATGGAAATGGTGGCGGAAGCGCAGCAGCTTCTTCTTGCCGGTAAAGGCGCGGGCGAGGCGAATCGCCATCAAGGTCGCCTCGGTGCCGGAAGAGGTAAAACGCACCCGCTCGGCCGAGGGAAGGAGTCTTTGGATGCGCTCGGCCCACAGGATCTCCAATTCGTGCGAGGCGCCGAAATGGGTGCCGCGTTCGAGCTGCTGTTGCGCCGCGCGCACCACGCTCGGATGAGAGTGACCGAGGAGAAGCGCGCCGTGTCCGCCGAAATAGTCGATGTAGGAGTTGCCGTCGACATCCCATTTGCGGGGACCCTCGGCGCGAGAGATATAAAGGCCGTAAGGCTCGATGTAGCGCGAATCGTGGGTGACGCCGCTCGGGAAAAGCCGCGCCGCGCGTTCGGCATCGGCCGCCGAGCCCGGGGTTTGCGCCTGGTAGGCCGCGATGATGGGAGAGTTGGTCTGGGTCTCATCCATGGCGCTTCTTCCTCGCGCTGAGAGGCGGAAAGCCGTTTTAGGCTTTGTGGCAGGGAACGCCAAGGCCCCAAAAGCGAAGGGCCGCCCGCGCGGACGGCCCTCCTTTTTACGTCTACCGGCGGCCGGCTTTCGGCCGCGAGCCCGTTGCCTCAGGCGGCAGACTCCCCGCGAGCAGGGATCCTGGTCACGGCAACGGCCGACCGCGGTTGGTAGAGAGACACAGGATCACCTCCTTTCCATTGTTGCACCGAGAGCCTCACCTTACCCGAGACGATGCCCTCTCGCAAGCGCCGGGCGAGGAGCGTGTCGGCGACGCGTCAAGTTGACCGTCGTCTCAGGTAAACATATATGTTCACCGAGTGACGAGCGCCGAATTCAAGCGATGGCTGCAACGGCAAGGTGCGCGCTTACCCTGCATCTTTGATCCCGGACCCGGCCGGCGGCTTCACGGTGACGTTTCGGGACGTGCCGGAGGCGATCACCGAGGGCGATACGCGCGAGGAAGCCTTGCTTCACGCCGAAGACGCGCTCGAATCCGCGCTCGCCATGTATATTGCCGGAAACGAGCCGTTGCCTTCGCCGGCGGACGCTCGGGCCGGCGAAGTGATGGTCCCACTTTCCGCGTTGGGCATGGCGAAAACCGCGCTCTATGAGGCGATGCGCGAAGAGGGCGTCGGCCGCGCCGAACTCGCCCGCCGATTGCGCTGGCATCTGCCGCAAGTGAGGCGCGTCCTCGATCTCCGCCACGCCTCGCGCATGGAACAGGTGGAAGCGGCCCTGGCCGCGCTCGGCCTGCGCCTCATCGTCGATGTGGCGCGGGCGGCGTAGCCCTTGACGCGCTCGCCCCGGAGACCGACTTTGCGCGGGTGACGGCGGGCGAGTTCATTCGTCGGATTAGGGTCCTGGCCACGGCTCGCGGCGTGACTGTGCGGTTCGACGAGACGCGCGGTAAGGGCAGTCACGGCACGCTCTACTACGGCGATCGCTTTACCGTTGTGAAGGATCGACGCAAGGAATGCGGGCCGGGGCTGTTGCGCAAGATGCTCGCCGATTTGGGCTTGAGCCGGCGCGATCTGGGAGGATGAGGGATGGAGCGGCGCTTCGAATATCCCGCGAAGATCGAACAAGACGGAGCCGGCTTTTTCCTCGTGACGTTTCCGGATTTGCCGGAAGCGGCGACCGACGGGCGATCACGCGAGGAGGCGCTCACCGAAGCAGCTGACTGTCTGGAGGAGGCGGTGGCCGGCCGCATCAAGCGCGGCGACGATCTCCCCGCCCCATCGCGTTGCGGCGAGGGAATGGTGCCGGTTGCTTTGCCGGCGCTCTACGCAATGAAGGCGGCGCTTTACCTGGCCCTCCGCGACACGAACCTGTCACCGGCGGATCTCGCCGCCAGGCTCGGCAAGGATGAGGAGGAGGTGCGCCGTCTCCTCGACCCTCGTCATGCGAGCCGCGCAACGGCGCTCGAAGCGGCGCTCCAGGCCGTCGGCAAACGCGTTCAGGTGGTCGTCGAGGATGTGGGCTAATCGCTGCCGATGCGCGAAGAAGGCGTCGGCCGCGCCCTCGACTTGCGCCTCGTCGTCGGGGTCGCGAAGGCGGCGTGGCAGGGGAAACCATCCGCCCAGAGGGCGGAGCAACCGAACCGGCGCCATCCCGACCGCCGCGAAAGGGTAAGCTGTCGCCGTAACCACGCGTCCGCTCACCGCGTCCTGAACTCGGCCAACCGGCTACAGTCGATCAATCTTGGGAGATTCTGCAGGGTGAAGACCTTGCCGCGGGTGGACAGCAGCAATTTTTTCATGTCCTCACGGCGTTCCCTGAACCCCCGGCCTGCGATGCAGGCTATCACCTCGAAGCGAGGCAGCTCGCCAGGCCGAACCCCCTGCATGGCGAGTTCCCCGAGATGCTGTACGCGCGTGACCTTGTCCCGCGCAGTGCCGTCGTCCTCCGTGACCTTTGCCTCGATCACCACCTGCGGATTGAATTCGTCTGGGATGATAAAGTCGGGTGCCTGATCGAAACCAGCCACGCGCTCTGCACGCTTCGTCTTGCGAAAGCTGATCCCAGCGGCGGCCAACGCGGCCTCGACGGCGGCCTCAAGCACGTCGCCGACCAACTCCGAGACCGAATCTCGATGCCCCGCAAACGGACGGCCGAGGAACCGCTCGTAGAGAACCATGGCGTAAGGCACGCCGAGCGCGGCGATGGGTTGCAGGCTTTTCAAGCCGTCTCTGGTGTCCGCCTTTTCAAGCCGATGCAGCAGCCCCGGCACCTGCGGCGCCCCTTCGACGAGAAGCTCGCAAGCCGTTCTCACCAATGCTCGGATCCGCGCCTCGTTAACTCCGCCTTTCCGCAAAGGGGTAAGTGGATTGAGGCGTATCCTAGATC
>JAKAOO010000182.1 GCA_021812165.1 Pseudomonadota bacterium
GGAAAAATACTGGAATGTCGTCATTCCGGGGCGCGGTCGATCCGCGGGCTATCAGCCTTGCGCGGCCTTCGCGGCGAACCTCCGACGGCCGTGCCCGGCACGTCGCCCGCGGACGTGATCCCGGAAACCATCAACACAGTCCTGTGAAATCAATGGCTTGGCTGATGTTCATGGGTTCCAGGCCCGGCCCTGACGGGCCGTCCCGGAACGACAACAGAGTTTTTCCGCAGCCTCCTAGAGGACGCGACCCCTAGAGAGGCGGTCCGACAATTCCACCTCGGGAGGGAACCCTCAGAGCGCGCGCCGCGCTTTGAGGGCGGCCGTCAGAGTCCCGTCGTCGAGATAATCGAGTTCGCCGCCGATCGGCACCCCCTGCGCGAGACGCGAGACCGTGACCCCCATCCCCGCGACGCGCTCGGCGATGTAATGCGCCGTCGTCTGGCCCTCGACGGTGGCGCCCAAGGCAAGGATCAGCTCTTGGCCGCGCTCGAGCCTCGAAAGAAGGCGCGCGATGGTGAGATCTTCGGGTCCCACCCCGTCGAGCGCCGACAAGGTCCCGCCCAACACGTGATAGCGGCCGCGAAACGCGCGCGTGCGTTCGAGCGCCCAGAGATCGGCGACATCCTCGACGACGCAGATCGCGCTCGCCTCGCGCTCGGGGTCGCGACAGATGGCGCAAGGCTCGCCCGTATCGAGATTGCCGCAAAGAGAGCAGGTGCGGATCGCCGCCGCAGCCTCGCCGAGCGCCGCGGCAAGCGGCTCCATCAGCCTCTCCCGCCGCTTCAAGAGATAAAGCGCGGCGCGGCGCGCCGAGCGCGGCCCGAGCCCCGGAAGCTTCGCCAAAAGCTCTATGAGCGCGTCGAGTTCCGACATGACACCGGAAAAGACCGCCCTCCCTTTGCCAAAACGCCTGCCGCGAAGATAGGCCCCGCACCAAACGCTGTCATGGGTGGACGGCCGATTTGGGCGGCAGTGGCGCGAACATGGCACGGCACCGAAGCTTGCATGCGACAAATCGAGAGGCAGCCTCTATATCGGGCGGCGGCGGCTTCCGGCGCAAGGAGCTGCGAGCCCGCGGCCAGGCCAAGAGAAACCGCGGCGAGAAGGAGGAAAGAATGGCGCGAATGAGCGGCGGCAAAGCTCTTGTCGAGATGCTGCGGCGGCACGGCATCGACACCGTTTTCGCCCTCCCAGGCGTGCAGAACGATGCGCTTTTTGTGGCCTTTTACGACGCCAGCGACGGGTTGCGCCTCATCCACACCCGCCACGAACAAGGCGCGGCCTATATGGCCTATGGTTACGCCCGTGCGAGCGGTCGGGTCGGCGCCTATGCCGTCGTTCCCGGCCCCGGCTTTCTCAACACGACGGCGGCGCTCGCGACCGCCTATGCCGCCAACGCCCCGCTCCTTTGCATCAGCGGCCAGAACGCGCTCAACCTGATCGGGCGCGGTTTCGGCCTTCTGCACGAGATCCCGGACCAGCTTTCGATCCTCCAAGGATTGACCAAATGGGCGGCGCGCATCGACCACCCGACGCGGGTCGGCCCGATGGTCAACCGGGCTTTTCGCGAGCTTGTCGAGGGACGGCCGCGGCCGGTCGGCCTCGAAGTGCCTTCGGACGTTCTCGCGCGCGAATGCGAGGTCGACCTTCCCGCGCCCGAACTCCCTTCGCCTCCGCCTTCCGCCGATCCCGATCTCGTCGCGGAGGCTGCCTCCCTCCTCGCCGCCGCGAAGAACCCGATGATCTTCGTCGGAAGCGGCGCCATCCACGCCGGCGAAGAGGTTCTCGCCCTCGCCCAGCTGTTGGAGGCGCCGGTCGTCAGCTTTTCCGGCGGCAAAGGCATCCTCTCCGACCGCCATTATCTGGCGCAGTCGGCGAGCGCCGGCCATACGCTCTGGCGGCAGGCCGATGTCGTTCTCGCCCTCGGCACGCGCCTTCACCAACCGCAGATCCGCTGGGGCTTCGACCGCGAATTGAAGCTCATCCGCATCGACATCGACGCCCTCGAGATCGGGCGTTTCGAGAGGCCGGCGCTCGCAATCGTCGCCGATGCGAAGCTCGCCCTTCACGCGCTCTTGCGTGCTCTCGAAAAGAAGGCCCCTCGGCGCGCCTCGCGCAAGGAGGAACTTGACGCGCTCAAAGGATCGACCCTCGCCAGGCTCGCCGAGGGGCTCGGGCCTCAATGCGCCTATCTCGAAGCGATCCGCGCCGAGCTTCCCGAGGACGGCATTTATGTCGAAGACCTGACGCAGGTCGCCTATGTCGGTCGCGTCGCCTTTCCCGTCTACCGCCCGCGAACCTATCTCCACAGCGGCTATGAAGGCACGCTCGGCTTCGGCTTTGCGACGGCTCTCGGCGCCAAGGTGGCGCGGCCCGATCTCCCCGTGGTCTCGATCTCGGGCGATGGCGGCTTCATGTACAATGTTCAGGAGCTGTCGAGCGCCCAAAAGCACGGCATCGACGTGGTCGCCATCGTCTTTGCCGACGGCGCCTTCGGCAATGTTCGCAGAATGCAGAAGATGGATTACGGCAATCGTCTCATCGCCGTCGATCTCGCCAACCCGGATTTCCCGAAACTCGCCGAAAGCTTCGGCGTCGCGGGGGTCAAGGTTTCGACCCCCGAAGGCTTGCGCCGCGAACTTCACGCGGCCCTGAAGCGGCGCGGCACCACCCTCATCGAGGTCGCGGTCGGCGAGATGCCCGATCCCTGGCCTTATCTCGTCCTGCCGCGGGTACGCGGCCGATAAGGGGCCATGGTCGAGAAGAAAAAGCTCGCGGCCCTGCGCGCCAAATACGCGGGCGCGCGCGAAATCGACATCGCGCCCACCGCATTCCGCGAGGCGCTCGCCCTCGCCTTTTCGGAGCCGGATCGCCGGCCGATGCCTTTTGCCGGGGTCGCGACGCTCCTCGATCTCCCCTACCAGCCGCAGGCGCCGGACCTTCCCGATTTCGGCGGGCTCGATGTGGCGCTCATCGGCGTGCCGATGGATCTCGGCGTCACCAATCGCTCGGGCGCGCGCTTTGGGCCGCGGGCGGTGCGCGCGGTCGAGCGCATCGGCCCCTACAACCACGCGCTCGCAGTCACCCCGCGCGCCCGCTGCGAGGCCGCCGACATCGGCGACGTGCCGCTCACCTCGCGCTACAGCCTCGACCACTCGATCGCCGACATCGAGGCGTTCTATACCCGCATCGCGGCGGCCGGGGTGCGCCCCATCTCGGTCGGCGGCGACCATTCGGTCACCTATCCGATTCTGAAAGCGCTCGGCGCGAAGCGGCCTTTGGGCTGCGTCCATATCGACGCCCATTGCGACACCATGGGAGAGTACGAGGGAACGAAGTTCCACCATGGCGGCCCGTTCCGGGAGGCGGTGCTTGCCGGCGCCATCGACCCCGAACGGACGATCCAGATCGGCATCCGCGGGCCGGCCGAGATCTTTTGGGGCTTCTCCTACGAATCCGGGATGACGGTTCTGCATATCGAGGATGTCGAAAGGCTCGGCATCGGAAGCGTCGCCCAAAGGGCGCGGCAAATCGTCGGCGACGGCCCGACCTATGTCTCCTTCGATGTCGATGGCCTCGACCCCGCCTTTGCCCCCGGCACCGGCACGCCCGAGGCAGGCGGCCTCACCCCGCGCGAGGCGCAGAGAGTCCTCCACGGCCTCAAAGGGCTCGACATCGTCGGCGGCGACGTCGTCGAGATCGCCCCTCAGTACGACCCGACCGGCAACACCGCGATGGTCGGCGCGCAGATTCTCTTCGAGATCTTCTCGCTCGCCGTGCTCGCGCCGAGCTTCCGCCGCGCCGGCGGTTGACCCGCGGCGTTAGGCTTTCTTCTCGGCCAGCCGGCCTTCCGGGCGCATAGAGTAGATGGTAGTTTGAAATGCCAACAAATGCCGACCTCGAGTCGGAAATCGCCCGGAGCATCTCCGAGCTGCTGCGTGAATTCGGAATACTCCCCAAAGGGTATCGGTGCGAGGTGCACTTTTACCGCGGAAATCGAAAAAAGCGGAGAGACGCCGCGTTCAAAGAGAATTGGAATCCCGATACGGATTCGATTCGAATTGGCTTTTCGCCGATGAAGGAAAAGGTCGAGAGCGCGATCGCGGCTCCGTCCAAGACGACAAGTGCGGAGGAGCGGTTGGCGGATCTCGTCCGCGCATTGGATCGCCCCGAAGGGCGTCCGGGCTACGAGTTCGTTTCGCTCAAATGGTTCCGCGACACCGCGCTGGAGATGATTGACCGCTACGCCCTGCGCGCTTACGACGCCCTGCAGTTGGCAGGATGCCTCGTGCTCCGCACGATCGCCGCCGAGGCATTCACGTTTGTCTGCCCGGATCAGCGGCTCATCGAGGCGGCGCTGTCGGAACAGTTGAAGGCACTCGATCCGGCTGCATGAAATGGCGGACCGCGCGAGAGAGGAGCAAGGGTCAATCGTGAGTTCGGCCCGCATCGTTTCCGCGACCCCAGAGGCGATCGCGCGCGCGGCGGAGCTTTTGCGCGCCGGCCGGCTCGTCGCGTTTCCGACCGAGACCGTCTACGGGCTCGGCGGCGACGCCACGAACGACGAGGCGGTCGCCCGGATCTTTGCCGCCAAAGAGAGGCCGCGCTTCAACCCTCTGATCGCGCACCTCTCGGGCCTCGACGAAGCCGAGGAATGCGCCGACTTCGACGCGCGGGCGAGAGGGCTTGCGGCGCGCTTCTGGCCCGGGCCTCTCACTCTCGTCTTGCCGCGTCGCAGCGAGAGCCGCCTTTCGCTGCTTGCGAGCGCCGGGCTCGATACCGTCGCCCTGCGCGTTCCCTCGCATCCGGTGGCGCAGGCGCTGTTGCGCGCGGCCGGGAGGCCGATCGCCGCGCCTTCGGCCAACCGCTCGGGTCGCGTCAGCGCGACGGCGGCGGCACATGTCGCCGAAGAGCTCGGCGGCCGCCTCGCCCTCATCCTCGACGCCGGGCGAAGCCCGGTCGGCGTCGAATCGAGCGTTCTCGATCTCTCGGGCGAAATCCCGGTTCTGCTCCGCCCAGGAGGCGTCGCCCTCGAAGATCTGGAGGCGGTTCTCGGGCCTGTCGCGCTTGTCGCCTCCGGCCCCGCACGCTCGCCGGGGATGATGCGGAGCCATTATGCGCCTTCGCTTCCTCTGCGCCTCGACGCGCTCGCGCCGGCAGGGCCCGGCGAGGCGCTTCTTGCCTTCGGCCCCGAGGCGCCCGAAGGGTTCGCCGAGGTTTTGTGGCTTTCGCGCGCCGGCGATCTCGTCGAGGCGGCGGCCAATTTTTTTGCCATGCTCCGCCGCCTCGACCGGCGCGAATTTTCCGGGATCGCGGTGATGCCGATCCCCGAGCGAGGGCTCGGCCGCGCGATCAACGACCGCCTCAAGCGCGCCGCCGCGGAGCGTTTCGACGAAAGAGGACAGGATGAAGCGCATCGATGCTGCGCTTGCTGAAATAAAGCGCGTTGTCGGCCCCACGGGCTTTCTCGACGATCCGGCGTTGCTCGAACCCTATCTCATCGAAGAGCGCGGGCTTTACCGCGGCGCCACCCGCGCCGTCATTCGTCCGGCCTCGACCGCCGAGGTGGCCGAGGTGGTGCGCATCTGCGCCGGCCACCGCTTGGCCCTCGTGCCGCAGGGCGGGAATACCGGCCTCGTCGGCGGCGGCGTTCCGCCGGAGGACGGGCAGAACATCGTCCTCGCCCTCTCCCGCAGGAACCGGATCCGCGCGATCGATCCCGTCAATTTCACGATGACCGTCGAGGCGGGCTGCATCCTCTCCGATCTGCAGAAGGCGGCGCAGGAAAGCGACCGGCTTTTTCCGCTTTCGATGGGCGCCGAAGGGAGTTGCCAAATCGGCGGCAATCTCTCGACGAACGCCGGCGGCATCGCCGTCCTTCGCTACGGCAATGCGCGCGATCTTTGTTTGGGGCTCGAGGTCGTCCTTGCGGGTGGCGAGATCTGGGACGGGCTCAAGGGCCTGCGGAAAGACAATACGGGCTACGATCTGAAGCAGCTCTTCATCGGCGGCGAAGGGACGCTCGGCATCATCACGGCGGCTTGCCTCAAGCTCTTTCCGAAGCCGCGCGCGATCGGAACCGCGTTTCTGGGCCTCTCTCGGGTCGAGGACGTGATGGCGCTTTTCGCCGAAGCACGCGCCGCGACCGCCGATCAACTCGTCGCCTTCGAACTCATCCCGCGCGCCGGCATCGATCTCGCGATCGCGCATGTCGCCGGCACCGTCGATCCCCTCGCCTCGCCCTATCCCTGGTATGTGCTGCTCGAGGTTTCCTCGAGCGAGGAGGGCGGCGGGCTCTCGGCGCTGCTCGAACGGTTTCTCGAAAGCGCGCTCGCAACGGGGCTTGTCGCCGACGGCGTCATCGCGGCGAGCCGCGCGCAGCGGCGGGACCTCTGGTTCATCCGCGAGGCGATCCTCGAAGGGCAGAAATATTCGGGCTCGATCAAGCACGACGTTTCGGTGCCGGTAAGCCGGGTCGCGGAATTCATCATCCGCGCGACGCGCGCCGTCGAGGAGCGCCTACCCGGCATCCGTCCGATCCCCTTCGGCCATGTCGGCGACGGCAATATCCATCTGAACCTGACCCAGCCCGAAGGCTACGACCGCGCGGCCTATCTCGCGCGCTGGCAGGAGTTCAACGACATCGTCCATGGGCTCGTGCGCGAGCTTCAAGGCTCGATCAGCGCCGAGCACGGCGTCGGGCGCCTCAAGCGCGAGGAGATCACGCGCTACAAATCGCCCATAGAGATCGAACTCATGCGCCGCCTCAAACGCGCCCTCGACCCCGACAACATTTTGAACCCCGGGAAGGTCGTCGCCGTCTAACCGCCCGCCGCAAGCCTTTTTATCCCCTTGCCCGGACGTGTTCCGGGCATCCACGTCTTTGAAAATCGCTGCGCCGAGCGGAGAGAAGTCGTGGATGGCCGGGCCCGACCCGCGGGCCAAGCCCGCGGGCTAAAGGCCCACCGGCCAAGGGGAATAGGGAACGGGGTGGGCGGCGGCGCCCGCCGCGCTGTCGACGGGTCCCGAGAGAACGGCTAGAGTGAGCTCAGGGCCCAATTCGGGCCCGATAGGGAGGAGGCAAAAATGAAGATGAGCGGCGGCTGCCTTTGCGGGCAGGTGCGCTATTCCGCGGAGGCCGAACCGGCATTCGTCGGCGTCTGCCATTGCCGCAATTGTCAGAAGCAGGCCGGCAGCGCCTTCAGCATCGTCGTGGCGATCCCGAAGCGAGCTTTTTCCGTGGAGGGCACGCTCAAGACCTACGCTGACCGCGGCGACAGCGGCAAAGCCGTCTCCCGGCGCTTCTGCCCCGAATGCGGTTCGCCGATCCTTTCCGAGGCGGAAG
>JAKAOO010000183.1 GCA_021812165.1 Pseudomonadota bacterium
CGCCACGCCGCATTCCAGTCCCTGCTCGGCATCGCCGCCGCCCATCCACTCCTGACCTACAAGATGTTGATCTTACCGGAAGCAAAGGGATAAGCCTTCTCCGGTTTTGCCAGCGGGCATTGATTGGTGTGAAAGTTCTCCAATCTATTTAGCTGCTGCAACGGAACGGTCGAGCAACCCAACGGCTCACCTTTGCTAGACACACCAAAGACTAACAGGCCGCCGTCCGGGAAGTTAGAATACGCACTGTAATAGTGAGCCATATCTTCGAAGTCGATGCGCTCCGCCCGGTTACGGTAATCAACGCGCTTATAGTCCAACCGCCGATCTTCCCCGAGCTGTGCCATAAGCCTCTGATTCAATCGCACCCAGATATCCCGAGGCGTCCAAAGCGCTAGGTTCTCGGCCGCTTGCGGCGGCGGATCGAACAAGGATAATTGGCGATTATCCGATTGCATCAGTATTTGGTGCGTCGAGGGAGCGTCGACATACTATCAATGGTGCGCCGAGGGAGCGTCGACACCCTCATTTTCAACGGTCAATCGCTGTAGGAGAGACCGATAATGTTCGAGCCGCTGCTTTGCCAGTTGGGCAACAGCATGCCTCCAATCTTCTGGCGGAGCACGGTGCGCCTTCGCCTCGGACCGGAGCCGGGCTTGCCTTACGGTAGCTACGGAAACCCCAAGTGCCTTTGCCAACTCCTCATGAGATATGGCGTCACATAAATTGTCGGTCGCTTCTCGAAAATTCATGTATGCATCCCTATTGACAATCTGCCCGATGTCAAACATACTGCATACAGAGAGACAGGGGAAGCCTCCATGAACCGCGTTCCGCTCGGCCGCCGCGTCCAGATCATCAACTGCTTGGTCGAGGGCAATTCGATCCGCAGCACAGAGCGAATGACCGGAACGCACCGCGACACGATCTGCCGGCTGCTGGTCGAGGTTGGCGATGGCTGCGCACGGCTCATGGATGAGCAAATGCGCGACCTGCCGTGCTGCCGCATCCAGTCGATGAGATTTGGGCCTATGTCGGCAAGAAGCAGCGGCACATGACGGCGCTCGACGATCCGCGCCGGGTGGGGGACCAATACACCTTCGTTGCCTTGGATCCCGATACGAAGCTCGTCCCGACTTACCGTGTCGGCAAGCGCGACCTTACTACCGCGACCGCGTTTATCTCCGATCTTTCCGAGCGGTTGGCGAACCGCGTCCAGCTATCGAGCGATGCGCTCGCGGCCTATGTGGAAGCGACAGAGCGGGCGTTCGGAGCAGATGTCGATTACGGCCAAATAGTTAATTTTATGAGGGAGAACCAATCGGTCCGGGCCGGTATAGCCCGCCGCATGTTGTCGGTGCCGAGCGGTCTGTTATCGTCGGCCGACCGGATCGATCCCATATCTCGACGAGCCTTGTTGAGCGCCAGAACTTGACCATGCGTATGTCGATGTGCCGGTTCACGCGGCTGACGAATGCGTTCTCGAAGAAGATCGAAAACCTCCGCGCCGCCGTATCACTCCACTTCGCGCACTACAACTTCGTGCGCGTGCATCGGACCCTACGGGTTACGCCTGCGATGGAGGCACGAGTGGGCGATCGGCTATGGTCGCTCGATGAGCTGGTCGAGCGCACGTCAAATTAGGACACTACCCCCAGCCGAGGCTTCTGCGCGGGCCGCGCAAAACCGCCGCGAGGCGGTTCCCGCCCGCGCGTTCCCATCCCCGCAACTTTCGAATTCAGGAAAAAAGCCCCCCGAGCCTTTGCGCGTCGCCCCGGATCATAGGGGGTTTGATCTCGGGACGCACCCCCGCAAAATCGCGTCCGGATCTATGCGGACGCGATGGAGCACCCCGTCTTTGGCTCCGCGCATCCGCGAAACCGGCCGGATTTCGAAGCCTGAGAGGGCGTCGCCGCCAGCGGCCCTTTCACTCCACGGGAAATGCGCCGGCCGCGGCACGAGCCTTCGCGACGGGCGCGGCTTCGAGCGCTTCGAGAGAGCGGCCGCGGGTTTCGGGAAGGAGGAGCAACGGCAGGATCATGAGCGCGGAGGCGGCGACGGAGAAAACCGCAACCGCCGTGCCGAGAGGCAGACGCATCGCGAGGAAACCGACGAGGGCAGGAAAGAGTGCGCCGATTGCCCGCCCGGCATTGTAACAAAACCCCTGCCCGGTGCCGCGCACGCTCGTCGGATAAAGCTCGGTCATAAACGGCCCCATCGGCGGGAATTTGATCAGCAGCGCGACGTTGAGCGGAATGCCAAGGAAAAGAAGGCCGAGATTGTTCATCGGCAGGAACATGAAGAGCGGCACCATGATGAGCGACAAAATGGCCGATAAGATAAAAGTCCACTTTCTGCCGATCAGATCGCTCAGATAAGAGCCGATAATGAAGCCGACCAATGCGCCAAAGATCTGGACGAGGAGAAACCCGCCGGTTCCCGTCGCCGACAGGTGTCGCACCACGCGCAGATATTCCGGCATCCAGATGCTGACCGCATAGTTCGCACCTTGCGCACCCGCGACCATCAGCGAGACCTTGACCGTGGTCCAGAGGTGCTCGCCGCGGAAGGCGGAGAAGACATGCGCCACGCCGAGAGAGGAGCGCTCTTGGTGCCGTTCGGTAAAAATCTCCGACTCTTCAACGTTGCGCCGGATCCAGAAGACGAGAAAGCCCGGCAAAACGCCGACCGCAAAGAGGACGCGCCAAGCGACCGCCCCGGGAAGGATCGCATAGATCACCGTATAAGCGATCGCCGAAAGCCCCCAGCCGACGGCCCAGCCCGCTTGCACGAAGCCGACACCCCGTCCGCGATATTTGTCGCGGATGACCTCGCCCATCAAGACGGCGCCCGCCGCCCACTCTCCGCCGAAGCCGAGGCCGTGCAGGGCGCGCAGGATGAAAAGCTGCTGGAAATTCTGGGCAAACGCGCACAGGAAGGTGAAGACCGAATACCAGAGAATCATGATCTGCAGCATCCGCACCCGGCCGAAGCGGTCGGCGAGCGCGCCGGCAAACCAGCCGCCGATCGACGAGATGACGAGAGTGACGCTGGCGATGAGCCCGGCCTGGCCCTTTGTCAAACCCCAGATCCCGATTACCGTCGGGATCACGAAGCTGTACATGTTGACGTCGAGGGAATCGAGCGTCCAGCCGCCAAAGCAGGCGCCCATCGCCCGCTTTTCCTTGGCGTTGAGTTCCCCAAGCCAGGCCAGCATCAGCGTTTCTCCCTTCTTTATTCGGCGCGCGAGCGCCGCTCATAGACGCGCGAGCTTACCCCGTCTCGCCAGTCGAAGGAAAATCCTTTGCATGCATGCGAGGCCGAGAAAAGCGCGGCTCTACAGGCTGCGGAAAAATGCTGGAACGTCGTCATTCCGGGGCGCGGTCGATCCGCGGGCTATCAGCCTTGCGCGGCCCTCGCGGCGAGCCTCCGACGGCCGTGCCCGGCACGTCGCCCGCGGACGCGAGCCCGGAAGCCATAAACACAGGCCCGAGAAATCAATGGCCTCGCCGGTGTTCATGGGTTCCGGGCCCGGCCCTCGCGGGCCGTCCCGGAATGACAGGGTTTTTCCGCATCCTAAATCCTCCCTGATCGGGAACGGGTGCGCGAGGACGCTTCAGCTCAGATCAAGGGCAAAGCGCTTCAGGATTTCGAGCTTTTTGCCAAGAACGTTTCGAGGCTCGTCCATCGCTTTACGCCTGCGATCTTCGGGCTCAGCCTCCTCGCCCGAGGCGTCGGGCCGCATGCCGCGCTTCGATCGCGTCCCAGATCATCGGCGCGATCTCTATCCCGTCGAGGCGGGCGATCTCCTGAATCCCGGTCGGCGAGGTGACGTTGATTTCGGTCAGGTAATCGCCGATCACATCGATCCCGACAAAGAGGAGCCCCTGTTGCCGCAAGGTTGGTCCGATCGCTGCGCAGATCTCGCGCTCGCGCAGGGTGAGGAGGGTTTTGGTCGGGCGGCCGCCGACATGGAGATTGGCGCGCGCCTCGCCTTCGGCCGGCACCCGCATGACCGCACCCTTGGGCTCGCCTTCGACGAGGATGATGCGTTTGTCGCCCTCCCGGATCGCCGGCAGATAGCGCTGGACCATCACCGGCTCGCGCTGGATCGTCTCATAAAGCTCGAGAAGCGCGGTCAGATTTTCATCGCCGGGGCGCAGATGAAAGACGCCAGCCCCGCCCATGCCAAAGAGCGGTTTCAGAATGATGTCGCCGTGCTCTTTCCAAAACTCGCGGATCTCCTCGCGCGAGCGGGTGATGAGGGTTGGCGGCATCAGCTCCTCGAAGCGCAAAACGAAGAGCTTTTCCGGCGCATTGCGGACGGCGGCCGGGTTGTTGACGACGAGCGGCCCCTCGCGCGGCAACAATTCGAGGAGATGCGTCGCCGTGATGTACGCCATGTCGAAGGGCGGATCCTGACGCATCAGAATGACGTCGAAGCCGGCGAGATCGAACTCTTCGAATGCGCCGAACCGGTAATGGTCGGCCTTCCTGCGGAAGACTTCGAGAGGGCGGCCGCGAGCGGCAAGCCGTCCTTGGCGCCAGGAAAGCGCGTCCGGCAGGTAATGGAAGAGCGCATGCCCGCGCGCCTGCGCGGCGAGCGCGAGCGCGAATGTCGAATCCGTCTCGATATTGATCCTTTCGATCGGATCCATCTGGATCGCGACGTTGAGCGCCATCCCGGCCTCCCGACCTCCTCCGGTTGTCCTGGCGCAAGATAACCGCGCCGGGCGCGGGCTTCGAATGGAACTTCTTTATGGCGGTTCGCTTCAAAGCGAGGAGAGCTTGTGAACCTCGACGGGTGCGGGCGCCACGGGGCCGGGACTTGCGGCGGCGGGCGCGCTTGCGGGCGGCGCTGGCGGCGCTCCTTGGGCCAAGGAAGCGCCGGGCCGGATCTCGACAAAGCTGACGACGCGCCTCACCCCGGGAATATCGCGCGCCCACGCGGTTGCTCGATCGAGTTCGCCTTTGGTGCGGGCGGACCCGAGAAGGTAGACGGAGCCGTCGACGGTTTCGATCTCGTAGTTGAGAGAGCGGATCTCCTTGTCGAAAGTGAGATCCGAACGGAGCTGGGTCGTGATCCAGTCGTCCCTCGTATCGGCCCAGACGGTCTCGGGCGCTCGCACCTCGAGTTCGTTGTAGAGAGCTCTCACTCCGGCAACGCGCCGGGCCGTCTCGCCGGCCAGCTCTTTTGCTTCCGGCGTGGCGGCGGTGCCGACGAGAAGCGTGCGGCCCTCATAAACGAGGACATCGATGTTGGCGGCAAGCGGCGGTTTCAACCCAGCAAGCGCCAACTGAACGTGGGTCTTGGTCTTGACGTCGTCGAATTGCCCCGTAACGCCTCGCTCCTGCCCGGCGACATAGCCTCCCGCGCCGGCCCCGGCGACAGCGCCGCCGACCACAAGCGCCGCGCAGCCCCCGAGAAGAATAGGCGAGGAGAGCGCGATCATTAGGGAAACGAAAGAACGGAAGCGCGACACAGTTTCCCCTCCCCCCACGAAAGATTCGCCCTCTTATTCTCACCGGACCTAGCGAGTTTTCCAATCCTCCCCCGGGCGGGCGAGTTACGGATGCACGGATTGCGGCAAACCACACTTTCCGGCTTTCGCGCATTTCTTCGCGGAAACAAAGGGTTGGCGAGCCGCAGGGGAACCTCGGGCGGGATCAACTGCGGTCGTCTGCACGCCAGGCGCCGGCGATGTGACGCGGCGCTCTCCACGGCACCACCAGAAAGAGGTCGAATCGCAAAGCGAGGCCGGCAAAATCGGGGCGTCTTTGCAGGAACGATGAGGCGGCCCGCACGATGCGCCGTCTCTGCCGCGGCGCCAGCGCAAACGCGGCGGTCTCGAACTCCGCTCGCGATTTGACCTCGATCACCGCGAGGACGCCGCCTCTCTTGGCGACCAGATCGATCTCGCCTTGCGGGGAGCGCCAGCGTCGGGCGACGATCCGCCAGCCGCGCAGACGCAAGTACCAGACGGCAAGCCATTCCGCCGCGATGCCGCGGCGGCGCGCGCGCTTGCGGCTGTGCCGGGTTCGCCGGTCGCGCGCTCCGACGCTATCCCTCCTCATTTTCCTTTGCCCTTGGACCGCTTCAACTGAAGGGCGCGGCGATAAAGCGTGCCGCGGGCGATGCCGGTCTCGGCGGCAAGCCTTGCCGCGGCCGCGCCGAGCGGAAGTTCGGCGAGCGCCGCCTCGATCCGGGCGTCGATGTCGGGAGCGGGTCGAGCGGCGGGAGCGGTCATTTCCGGCGGGCCTACCACGATCGCCGCTTCGCCGCGAGGCGCACCTTCCTGCCGGTAAAAGGCCGCGAGATCGGAGAGCCGCCCGCGCCTCATTTCCTCGTGAAGCTTGGTCAGCTCGCGCCCGACGGCAGCGCCCCGGTTGCCGAGGATTTCCGCCATATCGGCAAGCGTCTGTGCGAGCCGCGAGGGCCGCTCGAAAAGAACGAGGGTGGCATCGAGCGCGGACCATGCGGCAAGCGCCCGCCGCCGCGCGCTTTGCCGCGGCGGCAAAAAGCCGGCGAAAAGGAAGCGGTCGGGCGGCAACCCCGAAAGGACGAGCGCGGCAAGCGCGGCCGAGGGGCCGGGAATGGCGGAAACGGCGAATCCTTCCGCAATCGCCGCGCGCACGAGCTTATACCCGGGATCGGAAACGAGCGGAGTGCCCGCATCGCTGACGAGCGCCACCCGTTCGCCGCCGCGCAAAGCGGCGAGGATCGCCGGACGGACGCGCGCCGCGTTGTGGTCGTGATAGGGCTGGAGCGGTTTCTTGATCCCGTAACGCGAGAGGAGGCGTTGGGTCACCCGCGTGTCCTCGCAGCAAATGCGGTCCGCCTCTTTCAGCATCGAGAGCGCGCGCAGGGTGATGTCGGCGAGATTGCCGATCGGAGTCGCGACAAGATAGAGGCCGGGGGCAAGCGGGGACCCGGCGTCGGGCGCGCTCTCGCGGGGCTCCTCGCAGTCCGGTTTACTTGCGCCCGAGTGCCCGCTAGGTTCTCTCAAAACCCTGCTGGCCCTGGCGGAGACCCCCTTTGCCGCGCTCAACAATGCGGAAATGCGCTCTATGCTTGGCAATCCTCGCCTCCGCGCTGCTCGCCGCTTGCGCCCCGCGGGCAAGGGTAGCGGCGCCGCCTCCCGCTCCGCAAGTCGCGCCCTTTTATCCCCCGCCGTCTGCCCGGCCCGCCACAGCGAAGCCGGCGAAAGTGGGGCTCCTCGTCCCCCTTTCGGGGGTCAACGGGAAGCTCGGCAAGGCGATGCTCGATGCGGCGGGGCTCGCTTTGTTCGAGAGCGGGG
>JAKAOO010000184.1 GCA_021812165.1 Pseudomonadota bacterium
ACATCGGCGTCGATCTCTCGAAGCGGATCACGCCGAGCCTTGGCGTCGTTTTCCATGACGAGTGGGAGCACCTGCAGCCGAAAGAGAGGCCGGCCGTAACGGGGCTCGGCGCTCTCGACACCGAGCGTCAGTATCAGCTGTTCGTCAACGCCCCGCACGAGGCGATCGGTCTCTTGGGGGTCGATGCGACCTGGGCGCATACGGGGCGCGTCGCGGCTCTTGGCGCGCCCGATTTCACCACCCTGACGCCGCTTTTCGATTTCGGCAAAGGCTTTGGCGATCTGCCGCCCTCGCTGCCCTATCTGCGGCCCATAGCGGTCACCGGCAATCTCGGCTTCGAATTCCCGACCACGACCGAAAGCGCCGGTGTCTCCAATCCGAACACCTTCGATTATGGCTTCGCCTTCGAGTACAGCTTTCCCTACCTCGAATGCTGCGTCAAAGACATCGGGCTCCGCCGTCCCTGGAGCCAACTCATCCCGTTGGTCGAGATCTCGTTTTCGACCCCGGTCAACCGAATAACGCCGGGCGTCTCGACGATCGGCACGGTCCAGCCCGGGATCATCTGGTCGGGGCAATATTTCCAGGTGGGCGCGGAACTGATCTTTCCGGCGACGCGCGAGACGGGACGCGGGTTCGGGGGAGTCATCCAGCTCCACTTTTATCTCGACGACATTTTCCCGAAGAGCATCGGCCGGCCGATTTCGGAGTGGTTCCAATGAGACGAGCCTTGGTTCTCGCCGCGGCGGCGCTTGCTCTCGGCCCACGTCTGGCATTTGCCCACGCCTTCCTCGACCATGCGAGCCCCGCGGTCGGAAGTTCTGTGCCGACTGCGCCAAAGAGCATCACCTTGTGGTTCACCCAGGATCTCGAACCCGCGTTCAGCCAGGTGAGGGTGACGAACCGGGCGGGTCAGCGCGTCGACGCCGGCAACGCAGAGGTCCCGCAGGGCAAACCGGACGAGCTTCAGATCGGGCTGAAGCCGCTTCCGGCCGGCACCTACACCGTCCATTGGCGCGTCGTTTCCGTCGATACCCACACGACCGAAGGCACCTTTACCTTCGAGGTTGCCGGCAAATGATAACCGGGGCCTTTGGCGGGGCGAAGCGGAGGATGCCGTGGAAGCGTCTCTGATTGCCGTCCGCACCTTTCATTTCGCGGCCTCCCTATCCCTCACCGGCATTTTTGCTTTCGCATGCTTCATCGCCGCGCCCGCGTTCGAGCAGTCTCGCACCGCAGCGACAAGCGCGGCGGCGTTCGGCCGCCGCCTCGACTCTATGGCTTGGGCGAGCCTCCTCGTCGCGCTCGTGTCCGGCGCCCTCTGGCTTCTCCTCGTGGCGGGGAGGATGAGCGGCAAACCATTAGGGGCCGTTTTCGAGGAAGGCATCGCGACGGTCGTTCTGACCCGAACGCGGCTTGGCGAAGACTGGCTTTTGCGCCTCGCCCTCGCCGGGCTGCTCGCCGTGAGCCTCCTCGCCGGGAATTTTTGGCGCCGGTCGAAAGCGCGCGACTGGATAGGGTTCTTGCTCAGCGCGCTTTTCCTTGCGACCCTTGCCTGGGCCGGGCACGGCGCCGCCAGCTTGGGCGAACGCGGCGAGGTTCACCTCGCCGCCGATATCCTTCACCTCCTCGCTGCAGGCCTGTGGCCGGGAGCGCTTCTGCCGCTCGCCTTGCTCTTGGGCGAGGCGCGGCGGCAAGGCGATGAGCGTTGGGCGGCGATCGCGCGCGCCGCGACCGGGCGGTTCTCGGCGCTGGCGATCGTGAGCGTCGCAGCTCTGCTCGGTTCCGGCATCCTCAACACCTGGTTTCTTTCGGGGACGGTGCCGGCGCTGGTCGGGACGCAATACGGCCGCCTCCTTCTTTTGAAGATCGCTCTCTTTCTCGCCATGCTGGCCGTCGCATCCGTCAATCGGCTGCGGCTGACGCCGCGGCTTGCCGGCGCCGCGGCATCGCGAAGCGCCCGCGACTTGCGGCGCAACGCCTTCCTCGAAGCGGGGCTTGGCCTCGCCGTTCTGGGCGTCGTCGGGCTCCTCGGCATCCTGCCGCCGGGCCTCCACACCGAGCCCCGATGGCCGTTTCCCTTCCGCTTCAATTTCGCCGCGCTCGGCCTCGGACGCGAAATTCTTCTGTGGGCAGTGGCCGGCCTGTTTTGTGCCTCTGCCGTGGCCGCCGCGGTAGCGGCCGCCGCCGGGCGCTATCGACTCGCAGCATTGCGAGCCGTGCTTCTGCCCCTTTGCATCGCGGCCGGCGCGGTACCGCTTTCCGCGGTTGTCGAGCGGGCTTATCCGACGAGCTTTTATGCTCCCGCCGAGCCTTATTCGGCGGCTTCGATCGAGCGCGGCGCTCGCCTTTACCCCGAACATTGCGCCCTCTGTCACGGCGCAAGCGGGCGCGGCGACGGCCCCGCGGCCAAGAGCCTTCCGATCCGCCCGGCCAATCTGACCGAGGAGCATCTCTTCATGCACAATCCGGGCGACCTTTTCTGGTGGGTGAGCCATGGCAAAGGCGGGGTGATGCCGGGGTTCGCGAGTGTCATGAAGCCGCACGAGCGCTGGAACGTAATCAACTTCATTCTTGCCCGCGCCGCCGGCGACCAGATGCCGGAGGTCGGACCGAAGGTCACCTCCGCCGCGGCCTTCCCGGTTCCCGATTTCGCCTTCGAAAAGGGCGGCAGGCAGGAGACGCTGAGCCGGGTTCTGAAAAAGGGGCCGGCGCTCATCGTTTTGTTTCGAGGGCCTGCGCCGCTCGCGTGCCTCAATGAGCTGGCGGCGGCAAAGAAGCGCTTTCGTGCGGCGGGCCTCGACGTGATCGCGGTCAAGCTTGGCGCGCCGCAGAAGCCGAGCCCCTTCGTCGTCGATGTCTCGCCCGCGGTAACAAGGACGCTCTCGCGATTCCGGTCGCCGAAGGACGGCGCCGTGACGGAACTCCTTCTCGATCGCAATGGCACGGTTCGCGCCCGCTGGACCGCCGGTACGCCGGGCGGCCTCGCCTCGCCCGAGACCCTCATCGCTGAGGGGAGGCTCGCCGCGCGCTTCGCGGTCGCGGCGCCGAGCCATGCCGGGCACGGGGGATGACTTGCAAGGCCGAATTTGAGGCCGCCCCATCGCGTATGCGAGTTGGGAGGTCTGACTGCGCAGAAACCTGATCGAATCATCGCGACGGCGGGCGTGACGCAGTCGCTGCGGCGGGTAGGCGCAGCACGCCCTCATCCGGTGGCGGAAAGGAAGCGGGCCTGACTTAAGCGCGCGGTCGCGATCCGGGGCGTTGGAGCGACAGCGCGCGATGAAGGTCGAAAGCTGCCCGCTGGACGCGGGCGTCCTCGTAGTCATCCTGATCCTCGGCAGCTTCGACATGCTGCACGAGGCGATCAGCCTCCTCGTCCGCTATGAGGAGGCCGGCGGCGCGCCGATCGGGAGCGACGCAAAAACATGTTGCTGCCGGCGCCTCGACACGATAGGGGGAAACGGCCTGCGGGAAAACTTGCTCCAACCGCGATCGCTTGCGACGGAGGCGATCGCTCACGGTCGGTTAACGCGGATGTCGATTCTTCTTACCGGGGCGGCCGGGTTCATCGGCTTTCATGTAGCAAAGGCTCTCCTCGAGCGCGGAGAGCGCGTCATCGGCATCGACAATCTCAACGAATATTACGACGTGCGGCTTAAAGAGGCGCGTCTCGACCATCTGCGCGCCGATCGCGGGTTCGCGTTCGAGAAGCTCGATGTCGCCGACCGAGCGGCTGTTTTCGCCCTCCTCGAGCGGCACAAGGACCTTCGCAGCATCATTCATCTGGCCGCGCAGGCCGGGGTGAGGCACTCGCTGAAAGATCCCTATGTCTATGTCGAAGCGAATGTCCTCGGAACGCTCGTGATGCTGGAAGCTGCGCGGCGGATCGAGAATCTGCGGGGCATCGTCTACGCTTCGTCCTCCTCGGTTTATGGCGCCAACAAAAAGCAGCCGTTCAGCGTCGAGGACCCTGTCGATCTGCCGGTCTCGCTTTATGGCGCAACGAAACGCAGTTGCGAGTTGGTAGCCCAAGCCTACAGTCACCTTTACGGCATTTCGGCGATCGGATTGCGCTACTTCACCGTTTATGGCCCGTGGGGTCGGCCGGACATGGCGGCCTATCTCTTTACGACAGCGATCCTTGCCGGGAAACCGATCATGGTCTTCAACGAAGGGCGAATGGCGCGCGATTTCACCTATATCGACGACATCGTCCTCGGCACGATCGCGGCCCATGACCGGCTCCCTGCGGCCGGCAGCGAAACCCGGCACGCGATCTACAACCTCGGCAACCATCGTTCCGAGAAACTGACGGATTTCATCGCGGTCATCGAGCGGGCGCTTGGCCGGACCGCGCAGAAGGTGCTGTTGCCTCTTCAGCCCGGCGATGTCGCGGAGACTTTCGCCGATATCGAGGCTTCGCGCCGCGATCTCGGCTTCGATCCGAAGACGACGATCGAAACGGGGATCGTGCGGTTCGTGCAATGGTACAAGGAATATCATGGAGTGAGCTGAGCCCTCGCGCCCGCGAGAAAATTCGCGCCCGCGAGAAGAACGGATGCTCGCGCGGACCTCCTCATTCTGCCTGCGCAAGCAAGCCTCAGAGAGAAGCAACCGCGCGAGATCGCTTCGTCGCTGTCAGATCGCCTCGGGACGGGTGACGGCGACGCTCTGGCGCCTTTCCATCCTCGCCAGCCACTCCCTGAGCGTCGGACGCTCGCCGAACTCGCTCTCGCCTTCCGGCACCTGCGCGAAATAATAGAGAAGCGGGAAGAGAGCGAGATCGGCGAGGCTCAGTTGCGGGCCGGCGAGAAACGGCCCCTCCGCCATCAGACGTTCGATCTCGGAGAGGCAGAGCCGGGCCTGCGGCAGCGCCGCCGCGATCGCGGATTCGTCGAGGGTCTGCCCCCAGAGATGCGGAATGAGCGTGTGGTTCCAGAGGATCTGTCTGCCGATCGCGGGAAAGGCATAAGCGTCGTGGATGCCGATCAACTGGTTCATGCGCGACCACTCGAAGACGTCCTCGGGCTGCAAGGGCGGGCCGTCGAACCGCTCGTCGATGTAGCGGATGATCGCCTGCGTCTCGTAAAGCGAGAACCCCTCATGTTCGAAGGCCGGGACCTTGGCGAAGGGGTGACGCGAGAGATGCGGCTCCTCGCGATGCGCGCCGATCGGCACCGGGACGAGCTGATGGGCGACCCCTTTTTCGGCAAGCGCGAGCCGCACCGTCCAGACGTGAACGCTGCCGGCCGGGCCGTAAACGATCGGATGGGCCATTCTCGATGCCTCGCCCTCTCTCAGCCGAGCGTGAGCTCGGCGGAGCCGAGCCCCGAGACCGCTACCTCGACCCGGTCGCCGGGGCGAAGATGGCGAATGGCGACGATGCTTCCGGTCGATATGACCATCCCGCGCTTCAAGGGCTTCCCTTCTTCCGCAAGCTTGCTTGCGAGCCAGGAAAGAGCGTTCAAGGGGTGGCCCAAGACGTCGCCGCCCATGCCGCTGCCGATCTCCACGCCGTTGATGAAGAGCTTTCCTTGCACCCGGGCGAGGTCGAGAGCGCGCCACGAGCGAACCGGCTCGCCCAGCACCACTCCGGCGTTCCAGGCATTGCCCGCGATGAGCGCCGGGGCGTCGACGCGGTCGTAATCGTAGCGCAGATCCTCGATGAGTTCGATCGCGGCCATCGCGCTTTCGACGGCTTCGGCGACCTCTTCCCGGTCGCCGCCTCGGGGCAGATCGGCTCCGAGGGAGAACGCGATCTCGGTCTCGACGCCGAGGCGGCAATAATCGCTCGCCTGGAGCGATGCTTTCCGGTGATGAACCTCGCTCGCGAAGATGGCGCCATAGCAGGGCTCGTCGACGCCCATGAGCCTTGCCATCACCGTGGTCGTGAGCGCGATCTTGTAGCCGGCGATCGGTCCTCGCCCTTCCGCCTCCTCGATCGCCACGAACTCCGCGCGGATCCGATAGGCCTCGTCGAGGTCGGCCGGGTAAAGCTCGGCCGGCAGCGCCGGGGTCTCCTCCCGGTTTCGGAAAAGCGCGACGATGCGACGAGCCTTTTGTCGGGGATCGAGAATGGCCATGGCTTTCCTCTCTGCTCGGGGTTTGTTCAATGCCAGCGCGTCGAGCGCCGGTCGCCGCGCCGGCAACGCCTCCATGCTACCGCAAAGCGACACGGAAGCGGGAGAGCGGGAACCCGAACGTCGTCGTCATCGCCATCGCGCGCATGAGGAGGAAATTCGGGTTATATATCTCGCTTGAAACGCAGGGAACTGGCAAGCGGACCCGGATGAACGACAATTTCGATCTCTTGATCGTCGGCGGCGGGCTCGCCGGCATGGTGGCGGGCGCACGCGCCGCCGAACGCGGGCTGCGCGCCCTGGTGCTGGAAAAGGGAACCGAGCCGCGCTACCCCTGCAACAGCCGCTGGTCGGGCGGGATTATCCACCTCGCCTATACCGATCCCAAGGAACCCGAGGAAACTCTGCGCGCCGCGATAGAGCGCAGCACGCGCGGCTTTACCGATCCTACTCTCGCCGAGGTGATGGTGCGGGAGACGGCGCGCGTGATCGATTGGCTGCGCGCGCAAGGCGGGCGATTCGTGCGCGCGGGGACGCTCGCTTGGCAGAACTGGATGATGGCGCCTCCGCGCCCTCTGGTGGCCGGGCTCGATTGGCAGGGGCGCGGCCCCGACGTGATGTTGCGCCTTTTGGCCGAACGTCTGCGCCAGCGCGACGGCAGTCTGGTGTTGGGGGCGCGGGCGCTCCGGCTCTTGATGCGCGACGGGGTGTGCAGCGGCGTCGAGGCGGAAATAGCGGGCGCCTCGCGATCTTTCGCGGCGCGCGCCGTCGTGCTCGCGGATGGCGGGTTTCAGGCCAATTTGGCGATGCTGCGCGAGCACGTCCTGCCGATGCCGGAAGAGGTGAAGCAGCGCGGCGCCTCGACCGGGGCGGGCGACGGGCTCCGGATGGCGCGCGAGGCCGGCGCCGCCTTGACCGCGCTCGATTGCTTTTACGGCCATCTCCTCTGCCGCGACTCGATGGTCAACGACCGCGTCTGGCCCTATCCCGAGCTCGACGGCATCGCGACCGCCGGCATCGTCGTCAACAGGGCCGGCGCCCGCATTGTCGATGAAGGCATGGGCGGCATCCATATGGCGAACAGGATCGCCCGTTCGCCAGAGCCGCTTGCCGCGAGCGTGGTGTTCGACGCCAGATCG
>JAKAOO010000185.1 GCA_021812165.1 Pseudomonadota bacterium
GCCGCGACGCCTTTCTCGCGCAAAATCGCCGAAAGGCGCGCCATGAGTTCCCGGCCGGTCGCGAAAAGCTTCTCGTAAGCGCCGGGGCGGCGCAGGATCTCGATCGTTTTGAGCCCCGCCGCGGCGGCGACCGGGTTCCCCGAAAGCGTGCCGACCTGCATCAGATAGCGATCTTCGGCGACGGCGCTCTTGTCGAACTGGGCCATGATCTCGCGCTTTCCGGCAATCGCCGACAAGGGGAAACCGCCTCCCACCACCTTGCCGAGCGTGCAGAGATCGGGAACGACGCCGTAATATTCCTGCGCGCCGCCATACGCGAGGCGGAAGCCGGTCACCACCTCGTCGAAAATGAGCGGGATTTCGTAGTCGGCGGTCACCTTGCGCAGGCCTTCGAGAAAACCGGGGCGAGGCGGCAGGATGCGCTGCATCGGTTCGACGATGACGCCCGCGAGCTCCCGGCGATGCTCGCGGATGAGGCTCGCCGTCGCCTCGATGTCGTTGAAAGGCGCAACCAGAACCTCGTTTTCGAGGCTTCTGGGAATGCCGGCCGAATCCGGGATCGGCTGCGGAAAGTTGCCCGGCGATCTGGGGGCGAGGCTCATCAGCGAATAGTCGCTCATGCCGTGATAGCCGCCCTCGAACTTCAAGATCTTGTCGCGCCGCAGATAGGCCCGCGCCGCCCGCATCGCGTAAAGATCGGCCTCGCTTCCGCTCGAAAGAAACCGCACCTGCTCGGCGCACGGCACCGCCGCGACGATCGCCTCGGCCAGCTCGATCCCCGCCCGGTTGTCGGCAAAAAACGTGGTTCCGCGCGCCACCTGTGCCTGCGCGGCGGCGGTGACTTCGGGATGGGCGTGGCCCAAGAGCATCGGGCCGGAGCCGAGAAGGAAATCGACATATTCCTTCCCGCCCTCGTCCCAAACCCGGCCGCCCTTTCCCTCGCGGATGACGATGTCGCCCGGCACGTTGCCGAAGGTTCCGCCCGGCAGCACCCGTCTTGCCCGATCGAGGAGCTCCGCCTCCGTTCCCTCCGCCGCTTTTCTCTGCACCTCGTCCCTGCCGATTCTCTTCTCCATTCCCGCTCGCTCCGGTCTAATTCCGTGGCCCGGTGGCCGCAGGATCGCACGCGCCAAAGCGCGCATCAAAGACATTCGGCGACATCTTGGCGGCGCTTTCGACCCAGCGTATCCTTGTCGAACGAAAATGAAACCGTTAGGGGAGATCGTCCGATGGACCTCGTCTCGCGCGCGCTCAACATCACGCGCGCGCCGCGCAGCGAATGGCCCGTCATCGCCAGCGAGCCGACCGACATCGTCTCTCTCTACGCCGGCTATATCGCGTTCCTCGCCGCAATCCCGCTGATCGCGGAACTCGTCCATCTCCTCGTCGTGGGCCTGTCGATCGGCCTTGCCATCCGCTTCGTGCTGATCGGCTATTTCGCGTCGTTGATCGACGTCGCCGTCGTCGCCTTCGCCTCGGAGCTGCTCGCGCCGCGCTTTGGCGGCGCCGCCAATCGGATCCAGGCGTTCAAGCTCGCCGCCTTCGGCTTTACCCCGTCCTGGCTCGGCGGCATCTTTCTGCTGATCCCGGCGATCGGCTGGCTCTTGCGCCTCATCTGCGGGATCTACAGCCTCTACGTCTACTATCTCGGCATCGAGGACCTGATGGGGGTGCCGAGCGAGCGGCGGGCTTCTTATTTCGCGCTCGTGATCGTGCTGTCGATCGTCATCGGCATCGTCGTCGCGCTCATCATCGGCCTCATCTTCGGCCTCGGCGGCGCGGCGATCGTGCGCTAGGAGCGATGAGCGCGCCCGCCTGTGTTCTCGCCATCGAGGAGGGAACGACAAGCACCCGCGCGTTCCTCTTCGATTCGGAGGGCGAGCGCGAGGAGCGCCATGCCGGCTGGAAGCGCGCCGTCGCCGCCACGCTCGCCGCAAGCGGACCATGAACCTCTTCGACCCGATCTCCGAGGCTCGCGGCGGCGAGGTCGAGGAGACGCTCTTCGAGCGGCCGGGCTTGCGCATCCTCCGCATCGTCTCACGGGGAGAGAAGAGCCCACCCGGTTTCTGGTACGACGCGGCCGAGGGGGAATGGGTCGTCGTCCTCAAAGGCGCCGCGCGCCTTCTTTTCGAAGACGAACGCGAACCCCGCACCCTTCTTCCCGGCGACTTCGTCGCCATCGCCCCGCACCGGCGCCACCGCGTCGAGTGGACCGATCCCGACGAGCCGACGATCTGGCTCGCCGTCTATTATCCTTAAGCGGCCGGTTCGATATCGGAGAGCACGTCGCGAAGACGCTCTTCGGCTTGCCAGAGGTCGCGGTGCGCCTGCATCTCGAGGTAAAGCGCAGGCTCGCCGCCGACCAGCCGCCCAAAACGGAGCGCCATATCTGCGCTGACGCTTGCCTCGCCGCGCAAGACAGCATGGAGGGATTGCCGAGAAACCTTCATGCGGCGTGCCGCCTCCGATATCGGCATCCTCAAATGGTCTTCGAGGATCTCGCGAAACAGCTCGCCGGGGTGGGACGGGACGCGCGCCAAAGGACGAGACACGGGAAACTCGGGCATAAGAGTTCTCTTTTTGCTGCTCAGTGATATTGCTCCAAATCGACCCGCAATGCGTTCCCATTCTCCCACTCGAAGGTAATGCACCATGGGCCGTTCACGTGGATCGAATAGCGCAGCGGCTTGCCCCGCAGAGCATGGAAGTTTAACCCCGGCTGGCGCAGCGCTTCGAGCGATCGCGCCGCCTCGATGGCATCAAGCCGGATCAGTGCGCGTCGCCACAACCCGGGATTGACCTTCGCGGATTTGGCGGTTTCGAACAGCTCCCTGAGGCCGCGGTGCCTGAAGCTCTCGATCACTGACGGTATGTAAGGCGTCGCCTTACAAGATCAAGCCGCCCAGGGTTTCGCTGCGCTCAATCGGTAGACCGCTTCTCATCCGAGTTGGGCGCGTTTCTTTTCGATCGCCGCCTTGAGGCGCTCCTTCTCGACGACCATGCGGCGGTGGCGGGCGCGGCCGACTTCCTCGACCGCGTCGCGGGCGACGATGTCGAACGTCGCGCGCCTTCCCTCCACGGCGGCGAGCGTCACGTCGAACGTCACCGCCATGCCGAGAGGGGTCGCGCGCGTGTGTTCGAGCTCGACCCCCACCCCCACCGAATCCTCGCCTTTGTCGATCTCGTGGAGAAGCCAGTCGCGGCAGATCCATTCGAGATCGCCGAGGAAGGCGGGGGTCGCATAGACCCGGAGCTCGGGACCCATGAACGAGATCGAACGGCCCTCATCGACCGTCAAAGAACGCGAAAATTTCGAACCGACGCGATCGGAAAGAGCCATCCTCTCACTCCTCTAAGGGCCCCAAGCCAAAGCCTCAACGCAAGGAAACCAGATTGCCGGGATGGCGCTCGACGAGGCCCTGAAGCTCGAGCTCCAAAAGCAGGCTTGCCACCGCGGCGGCGGACATCTGGGACTGCCGCACCAGCTCGTCCACCGCCACCGGCGAAGGCCCGAGCCGTTCGAGGATCATCGAGAGCGCGCCTTCGTCCGCAACCGGAGCAGGCGCGGGCGCGACCGCGGGCCTTTCCTCGAAGCCGGCATCTCCAACCGCCGGCGGCGGAGGCGGCGGCTGTCCTTCGAGCATGGGCGCGAGCGTATCGAGAATGTCTTCGGCCGTCTCGACGAGGGTGGCACCCTTTCGCAACAGATCGTTCGAGCCGCGGCAGCGCGGATCGAGCGGCGAGCCCGGAACGGCAAAGACCTCGCGCCCCTGTTCGAGAGCGAAGCGCGCAGTGATGAGAGAGCCCGAACGCGCCGCCGCCTCGACCACCACGACGCCGAGCGCCGTCCCGGAGATGATTCGGTTGCGCCGCGGAAAATGACGCGCCTGCGGCTCCGTTC
This sequence comes from Pseudomonadota bacterium, assembly GCA_021812165.1. GTDB lineage: Bacteria > Pseudomonadota > Alphaproteobacteria > ATCC43930 > CGMCC-115725 > AP-15. The sequence goes on from JAKAOO010000185.1 coordinate 3,902, forward strand.
CCAAAGGAAGCTCGGCGAGGACGACGCCGCCCTTGACGATGGCGTCGTAAAGGGCCCGGTTCTCCTCGGGGTAGACACTATCGGCCCCGCCCGCTTGAACGGCGGCGGTGCCTCCTCGAAGCGCGCCATGATGGGCGGCGGCGTCGATGCCGCGGGCAAGACCCGAGACCACGACCACCCCGGCGCCTGAGAGCTCCCCGGCGAGTTCGCGCGCGATGCGGCAGCCTTGCGCCGAGGCGTTGCGCGCGCCGACGACGGCGACCATCGGGCGCGAGAGAAGCTCGGTGCGGCCGAGAATGGAAAGAACGGGCGGCGCATCCTCGACGCGCGCGAGAGAGGATGGATAGGTGGGCTCGCCCCAGCAGACGAGCCGGCCGCCGGCGCGCGACAGCGCGCGAAGCTCCGCCTCCGCCTCCTCTCGGCTTGCAGCGGTGACGAGCGGCGCCCGCTCGCCGCGCCGTCCGAGACGCGGCAAGGCCTCGAGCGCCGCCTTCGCCGAACCGAAGCGCCGCAACAGGGCATAAAAGGTGATGGGGCCGATCGTCTCGGTGCGGCAGAGCCGCAGCCAATCGAGGCGCTCCTCGGGGGCGAGTTCCCGCACGAGGAGCCTCAGCTCTTGCCGAAGGAAATCCGGTCCTCCTCGCCCGCGAGGAGACGCCGGATATTGCCGTGATGGCGCAGGATGATGAAGAGCGCGATGAGGACGACGAGGAGCGCCGTCTTGCCTTCGGCAAAAAGAGGCGAGATGAGAGCGCTGCCGAACGCCGCGACGAGCGCCGCCAGCGAGGAATAATGGAAGAGAAAGGCCGTCGCGAGCCATAAAAGGAGCGCAACGAGCGCCAGCTTCGGGACGAGAACGAGGAGAACGCCGAGCGCCGTTGCCACCCCCTTGCCGCCGCGAAAGCCGAGCCACACCGGAAACGAGTGGCCGATGACCGCTGCCGCCGCGGCGATGAGCGCCGGATCTTTCCCCCATCTCATCGCGAGGAAGGTCGCGAGCGCTCCCTTGCCGAGATCGAGGAGGAGCGTCAACGCCGCAAGGCTCTTCTTGCCGCTGCGCAGGACATTGGTCGCGCCGATGCTGCCGGAGCCGATGCGGCGGATGTCGCCAAGGCCCCCGGCGCGCGCCAAGAGCCAGCCGAACGGGATCGAGCCGAGGAAATAGCCGAGAAGGGCCGCAGCGGCGAGGAAGGTCACGGCGCGCTTCCCGCAACTGAGCCTGCCGAAGGATCGCCTTCGCGCGCGAAAATCGTGCGGCCGTCGACCACCGTGCGCTCGACCCTGCCCCGAACCGGCCGCCCGTCATAGGGCGCGTTCTTCGATTTCGAGAGGAACGCGTCGGGATCGATCCGCCAAGCGCGGTCGGGGTCGAAGAGGACGAGATCGGCGGCCGCCCCGGGGCGGAGCCTTCCCGCCGCAAGGCGCAGGATGCGAGCGGGGCCGATCGTCAGAGCCCGCACCACGTCAAGAAGGCTCATATGGCCGTTGTGGTAGAGCGCGAGCGCGAGCGAGAGCAGCGTTTCGAGACCGACGATGCCGCAAGCGGCCGAGCTGAACGGAAGGCGTTTCGAATCCTGGTCCCAGGGGGCGTGATCGCTGGCGATGGCGTCGATCGTTCCATCGGCGAGGCCCGCAACCACCGCCTGGCGGTCGCGCTCGGAGCGCAAAGGCGGGGAGAGCTTGGCAAAGGTCCGATAATCGCCGATGGCGGTCTCGTTGAGCGTGAAATAGGCGGGCGCGGTGTCGGCGGTGACCGCAAGACCCTCCCGCTTCGCCCGGCGGATCGCCTCGATCGCGGCCTCCGTCGAGACATGGGCGGCGTGGTAGCGGGTATGGGTCGCGGCGACGAGGCGCAGGTCGCGCTCGATCATGATGACCTCGGCCTCCAAGGGAATCGCCGAGAGACCGAGACGGGTCGCCACCTCGCCTTCGCTCACTTCGCCGGCGCGCGCGAGGCTCGGTTCCTCCGGATGCTGGAGAACGAGCTGATCGAAAGTCTTCGCATAAGCGAGAAGGCGGCGCATGACGAGGGCGTCGCCGACCGCCTTCACCCCGTCCGTAAAGCCGAGAGCGCCCGCCGCCGCGAGAAGCCCGAGCTCCGCCAGCTCCTCGCCCTTGAGGCCCTTGGTTGCGGCGGCATAGGTGTGGACCTTGGCGAGCCGCGCCTCGCGCGCCCTCCTCGCGAGGAACTCGACGACCGAAACGTCGTCGACCGGAGGTTCGGTGTTGGGGAGGGCAATCATCGTCGTCACCCCGCCCGCGGCCGCGGCGCGTCCCGCCGTCTCGATCGATTCCATGTGTTCGGCGCCGGGCTCGCGCAACTGCACGCGCATATCGATGAGGCCCGGCGCGAGAACGAATCCGCGCGCTTCGGCCACTTCGCAATCTGCGCCCGTCGCGAACGGGCCGCCGAGTTCGGCGATGCGGCCGCCTTCGACGAGAAGATCGCCCTCGCGGTCAAGACCGCTTTCGGGGTCGATGAGGCGCGCGCCGCGAAAAAGGAGGCGCCTTGGGGAAGCTCTTTCGGTGGCAGTCATTGCAGCGGCCGGTTGCCCGGGTCGCGGTTCAGGATCTCAAGGCAAGCCATCCGCACGGCGACGCCCATCTCGACCTGCTCGCGAATGAGGCTCTTGACGATGTCGTCGGCGATCTCGCTGCCGATCTCGACCCCGCGGTTCATCGGCCCCGGATGCATGATGAAGGCGTCCGCTTTGGCGGCGCGCATCTTGTCGTAATCGAGGCCGAAAAAGTGGAAGTATTCGCGCGTCGAGGGCACGAAAGAGCCGTGCATGCGCTCGCTCTGAAGGCGCAGCATCATCACGATGTCCACCCCTGCGAGCCCCTTCTCCATGTCGTGCCAAACCTCGACCCCCAAACGCTCGATCGCGGCCGGCAGGAGCGTCAACGGGGCGACGAGGCGGACGCGCGCTCCCATCGTGTTGAGGAGGGCGATGTTCGAGCGCGCGACACGGCTGTGCAGGATGTCGCCGCAGATCGCCACCGTAAGCCCGGAGAGGCGGCCTTTGCGGCGGCGAATCGTGAGCGCGTCGAGCAATGCCTGGGTCGGGTGCTCGTGGCTGCCGTCCCCGGCATTGACGACGGCGCAGTCGACCTTTTCGGAGAGCAGCTGGACGGCTCCCGATTCGGGATGGCGGACGACGAGAACGTCGGGATGCATCGCGTTCAAGGTCATCGCCGTGTCGATGAGGGTCTCGCCCTTGCGCATCGAGCTGGCGGCGACGGCCATGTTGATGACGTCGGCGCCGAGCCGTTTCCCGGCCAGCTCGAACGAGGTGCGCGTGCGCGTCGAATTCTCGA
>JAKAOO010000186.1 GCA_021812165.1 Pseudomonadota bacterium
GTTGCTTTGCGTAGCAGGATTACCCGCGGCGTCTCCGAGGATCCGGCCGATCCCGGCATCAACCGGGTTCTCGCCGCCGCCGCGCAGCACGGGTTTCCCGTCAACCTCCTCTGTTGGGGGCGCCTCGAACAGGCGCGAGAGATGGCGGCGCGAAACCCCAATACGAGGCTGGTGATCGATCATCTGGGGCTGCTGCAACCGTTCGAGCCGCCGCCCCCTGCCGCGCCTTTCGCCGATCTTCCAAAGCTGTTGGCGCTCGCGCCTTACGAGAATGTCGCGGTCAAGATCACCGGCGCCTGCACGCTTTCACACGAGCCCTTCCCCTACAACGATCTCTGGGACCCCCTCTTTCGCATCTTCGACGCCTTCGGCTTCGGGCGCTGCCTATGGGGCACCGACTGGACGCGGGCCGTCGAGCTCTTGACATACAAAGAGGGGGTCGAGGCCTTTCGCGTCACCTCCCGCCTCTCCGACAGCGATCGCGCCACGCTGATGGGCGAGACCCTGACCCGGGTCTACCACTGGTCGCCGTCGAAAGGCTGACCGGGCTGCTCTGACTCCCTCCCGCTCTCCCGCGCCGCGCAAGCGTTGCGGATGAGGGCCGCAATGCGGGCGATTTCGCCGTTCTCGATCAGTTCTTCGAGAGAAAGCCGGGTGCGGCGGCGCCAGTTCGGATGCTCGTCGATCGTTCCCGGCAGGTTCGGCTGCTCCTCTTCTTCGAGCACATCCTCGAGCGCGACGAGGAGAAGGCGCGAGCGCGAGCGCGCGAGATAGGCGATGACCGCATCGGCGAGGTCGCGATGATAGGAAGGCTCGCCGCTCGGCGAGAGAAAGTCGGAAAACCGCTCGCGCGGCAACAGACCCTCCGCCGCCAGCGCTTCGAGGAGAAGCCGGCGGTCGCGGTTTCGCCCCGAGGCGTCGGCCTCGGCCGAACTCTCGTCTGGATAAAGGTTGAGGCGGCGGCGCCAGGCGATGTCGCGCCCGAGCCAGAACCCCTTGATGGTGGCGAGATCATGGGTTTCGGCTGCCGCGGCGGCGAGCGGCGGATAGCTCTCGGGCCGCAGGAATCGGCCTTCGGCGTCCCGCTCGAAGGGAAGAACGCGGAAGGAGAGGACGCCGCCTTCGCGCAGCTTCTGCCGCAAACCCTCGGGCACCGTGCCCAAATCCTCGCCGATGACCATTGAGCGCGCACGCCGGCTTTCGAGAGCCAAAATCGCCAAAAGCTCCGCGAAAGGGTAAGAGACGTAGACCCCCTCCTTCGCCGGCATGCCTTTCGGGATCCAGAAGAGCCGGAAGAGCGACATCACATGGTCGATGCGCAGCGTGCCCGCGTGGCGCATGTTGGCGCGCAGCAGGGCGGCGAACGGCGCGAAACCGCGCTCTCGCAAGACGAGCGGGTTCCAGGGCGGAAGGCCCCAGTCCTGGCCGTTCCGGGCGAGGAGATCGGGCGGCGCGCCAATCGCCGCGCCTGTTGCGAAAAGCGCCTGATCCGACCACACTTCGGCTCCGTCGGGGTCGCTGCCGACGGCGAGATCGCGGTAGATTTCGAGCCCCGCCGCTCGCCCCGCCGCCGCGGCAAGCCCCAGTTGGCGGTCCGCCTCCCACTGCAGAAACTCGTAAAATTCGACGCGGTCGCGGTGCGCCTGCGCGAATTCGCGAACCTCGCGCGAACGCGGGTCCCGATAAGGCTGCGGCCAAAGGCGCCACGAGAAATTTCCGTTTTCCCGGGTGAAGTGCTCGAGGAGCGCCTCGAAGACCGCAAAATCCGCAAGCGCTTCTCCGCCCTCTTTCTCGAACTCGCGGAAAGCCACGCCCCGTGCGGTGCCGTGATCGCCCGCGCGAAAGCGGGCGTAAAGCGCTTCGAGGACCGGCGCTTTCAGCCGGGCGACCGCGGAATAATCGACGAACTGCGCGGCTTCTCCCTCTCGTTGCCGCAAGAGATGAGGCTCGCCCTCATAAAGCGCTCTTGCCGCGCCGTCCTCGGCGAAGCCCGGGACCGCGGTCACGTCGATGTAAAGAGGGTTGATCCAGCGGCGGTCAGAGGGCGCGTAGGGACTGTAGCGCCGAGGCTCGGACCAGAAGAGCGCATGCAGAGGGTTGGTGCCAAGAACCGCGGCATGGTTTCTCCCGAGCTCGCGCGCCAGCACCGCGAGATCGCCGAAATCGCCGATCCCTGAGTTGCGCGCGCTCTTGAGGCCATAGAGCTGGCAGAGGAGCCCCCAGCTCCGCTCGGAGCCTTGCGGCACATGAGAAGAAGCCGGCGCAACGATCAAAGACGAATGGGCCGCGATCTCTCCGGCCTCGAGCCGCAAGCGGTGGTAGCCCTCGGGCAGCGCCTCCGGCAACCGCAGAGCCGTCTCTTCGCCAACCGGCAAACCCGTGAGAGCGCCGGAAATTTCCTCGCCCGTCTCGAAGGTGCAGCTCCAAGCGAGATCTCCACGCGGCGCGCTGACGAAAAGCTCTCTCTGCGGTTCGCGGAGCACGACAACGGGCGGCAGCCCGAAGGGGATCTTGCGCTCCCGCTCCTCGATGAGGCGCAGAGAAGCGGCCGGGTCGGGCGGCAGATCAAGGGCATCGAGAAGCGCGCGGAGCGCCTCTTGCGAGGTCTCGTGGATATTTCCGAAGACATCGTGATAGCGAAGCGCGATCCCGAGCCGGCGGGCGAGATCCGCATAAAGGCTCTCGCTCATGACGCCGGTGCGCCCTCTTCGCGGCTTTCGAAGAGGGCGAGCGCGTGCGATTCGAGGCGGTAGGTCTCGCCCGGCCGATAGATTGCGCCATCCGGAACGAGGCCCGAAGAGAGCGTCGTATCGACGAGCGCCTTCCAGGAGAACGGCACGGCGAGGCTCGGAAAGCGAAAAAGCAGCGCCTCTTCTGCGGCATTCATCATGACGAGAAAGCTCCTTCCCCGCGCGCGAGCCCCATCGCCTTCGTCGCCTTCGTCGCCTTCTTCATCCTCCTCGGCAAGCGCCGCCAAAACATAGCCGATCGCGCGGAGATGGGGGTTGCGCCAATCCTTCTCCCCCGCTTCTTCGCCTTCGGCGGTGACCCAAGTGATGTCTTTGAGCCCCGCGGGGGCGATCGCTTCACCGCGCGGCAAGCGCCGGCGCGAAAAGGGCCGATGGCGCCGCAGGCGCGTCAAGGCGCTGACGAGGCGCCGCAGATCCTCGTCTTCGGGCCGGATATGCCGCCACTCTAGCCACGAGATCTCGTTGTCCTGGCAATAGGCGTTGTTGTTGCCGCCCTGGCTCTTCCCGATCTCGTCTCCGGCATAGAGCATCGGAGTTCCGAGCGACAATAGGAGCGTCGCCATGAGGTTCCGCTTCTGCCGGTCGCGCAGCGCCGTGATCCCGGCGTCGGCCGTCGCTCCCTCGACGCCGTAATTGCGGCTGTAATTGGCGTCGGTGCCGTCGCGATTGCCTTCCTCGTTCGCTTCGTTGTGCTTCCTCTCGTAGCTGACGAGATCCTGGAGCGTGAAGCCGTCGTGGCAGGTGACGTGATTGACGCTCGCGTAAAGCCGGCGCCCGCGATGGCCGAAGATGTCGGGCGAGCCGGCAAGCCGCGAGGCGAGCGCCGCGGCTTGTCCCTCGTCCCCCCTCCAGAAGCGGCGCACCCCATCGCGGTAGGGGCCGTTCCACTCGGCCCAAGGCGGAGGGAAATTGCCGAGCTGATAGCCGTCCGCGCCGAGGTCCCAAGGCTCGGCGATCAGTTTCATCCGCGAGATCACCGGATCCTGGAGGACTGCCGCAAGGAACGGGCTCGACTCGCTGAATTTGCCATTGGCGCGGCCGAGCGCTGCGGCAAGGTCAAAGCGGAAGCCGTCGACGCCCATTTCGATCGCCCAACAGCGCAGACTATCCATGACCAGCTGCAATACCCGCGGCTGCTCGAGGTTGAGCATGTTTCCGGTGCCCGTGTCGTTTTGATAAAAGCGGGGCTCCTCGTTGAGGCGGTAATAGGAGAGATTGTCGATGCCGCGAAACGAGAGCGTCGGGCCGAGATGATCGCTCTCGCCGCTGTGGTTGTAGACGACGTCGAGGATGACCTCGATCCCCGCCTCGTGAAGGCGCCGGACTGCGCCTCTGAAACTTTCCCGGTCCCCGAAACGCGGGTCCGGGGCGAAATAGCCGATGGTATTGTAGCCCCAATAGTTATGGAGCCCGTGCCGGGCGAGATGGCGCTCATCGACTGCGGCAAAGACCGGCATCAGTTCGACCGTGGTGATGCCGAGAGCGCGCAGATACGCGATCATTGCGGGCGAGGCAAGGCCGTCGAAAGTTCCGCGCGCCGCCGGCTCGATCTCAGGATGCCGGATCGTCAAGCCGCGAACGTGAAGCTCCAGAATGATCGTCTCTTCCCAGGGGATCCTCGGCCGGCGATCCTCGTCCAGAGGGGAAAGCGGCGCGACGACGCGGCATTTCGGGACATAAGGGGCGTCGTCGCGGGGATCGAAGGAAAGATCGGCCTCAGGGCTTTCCGTCCTGTACCCGAAGATGGCGTCCTCGAACCGCACTCTCCCCGCGAGCGAGCGCGCATAAGGGTCGATCAGAAGCTTGTTCGGATTGAAGCGAAGGCCTTTCTTGGGATCGTAAGGCCCATGGACGCGGTACCCGTAAAGGAGCCCCGGCCCGGCGCCGCGGAGATAGCCGTGCCAGACTTCGCCGCTATATTCGGGGAGTGCGAGGCGCCTCTCCTCGCGCGTTCCGGACGCGTCGAAAAGGCAAAGCTCGACCTTTTCCGCATGCGCCGAGAAGAGGGCGAAATTGACGCCTTTGCCGTCGAAACTCGCGCCGAGCGGATAGGGGCGGCCGGGAAAAAGTCGCGAAGAGGGCGCCATTTCCGCGCTTTCGTCTCCGGCCGCTATGGGTCTGCCGTCAAGACCACCGCCGCGAGCGGCGGCAGCTGTAACGAGAGCGAGCAGGGAAGGCCGTGCATTGGCAAAGGTTCGGCCTCGACGCCGCCCAGATTGCCGATCCCACTGCCGCCATATTCGCGCGCGTCGGTATTGATGCGCTCGCTGTAGCGCCCTCCTCGCGGCACGCCGATCCGGTAACCCCATCGCGGCACCGGCGTAAAGTTGCAGACAACGACCACGAGCGCCGAGGGATCGCGGCCGCGGCGCAGATAGGCAAAGACGCATTCCTCGGCATTTGCCGCGTCGATCCATTGGAAGCCTTCGGCCTCGCAATCGAGCGCGAAAAGGGCCGGCGTCGCGCGATAAAGCGCATTCAAATCCTTGACGAGACGCCTCACCCCCTCGTGACAGGGATCGCCCAGGAGCTGCCAGTCGAGCCCGCGATCGTGGTTCCACTCGGCTTCCTGCGCAAATTCGCCGCCCATGAAGAGGAGCTTCTTCCCCGGATGCGTCCACATGAACGCGAAATAGGCCCTGAGATTGGCAAAGCGCTGCCAGCGGTCGCCCGGCATCTTGCCGAAGAGCGAGCCCTTCGCGTGCACGACCTCGTCGTGGGAAAGCGGCAGAATGAAATTCTCGTGAAACGCATAGATGAGCCCGAAGGTCATGTCGTTCTGGTGATATTTGCGGTGGACCGGGTCCTTCGACATGTAGCGCAGCGTGTCGTGCATCCACCCCATATTCCATTTGAAAGCAAAGCCGAGCCCGCCCGTACAGGTCGGGCGCGAAACCATCGGCCAGGCGGTCGATTCCTCCGCCACGGTCGTCGCCCCCGCGCCTTCGCCGAAGACGAGTTCGTTGAGAGCGCGCAGGAACGCGATCGCTTCCAGGTTCTCGCGCCCGCCATGGATGTTGGGGATCCATTCGCCCTCGCTGCGGGCGTAATCGAGATAAAGCATCGAGGCGACGGCATCGACGCGAAGCCCGTCGATGTGGAATTCGCGCACCCAATAGAGCGCATTCGACAACAGGAAATTTGCCACCTCGCGGCGGCCATAATTGTAGACGAACGTATTCCACTCGGGGTGAAGGCCTTGGCGCGGGTCGGCATGCTCGTAAAGCGCCGTCCCGTCGAACCGCGAGAGGCCATGCGGATCGTTCGGAAAATGCCCCGGCACCCAATCGAGCCAGAGCCCCAGCCCCTTCTCGTGGCAGGCATCGACAAAAGCGCGGAAGTCGTCGGGCGCACCCAAACGGCTCGTCGGCGCGTAAAGCGAGACGGGCTCATATCCCCAGGAGCCGTCGAACGGGTATTCGCCGATCGGCAACAGCTCGATATGGGTGAAGCCCATTTCCGCGACATAGGGAACGAGTTCCTCCGCGAGCCGCCGATAATCGAGATAGGCGCCGCCGCGAGCGAGATCGCGGCGCCACGAGCCCAGATGAACCTCGTAAACCGAGATCGGCTTCTCGCGGTCGTTCCTGGAAGAGCGTTCGGCCATCCACTCGGCGTCCCGCCAGCGATGCCGGCTTTCGCCGGCGATGCGCGAGGCGGTTCCGGGAGGCTTTTCGGCTTCTCTCGCGTAAGGATCGGCTTTCAACGGCAGCAAGGCGCCGTCGGGGCCCCGGATCTCGTATTTGTAAAGGCAACCGGGTTCGAGCCCCGGAACGAACAGCTCCCAGACCCCGGCATCGTGGCGCCGGCGCATCGGCATCCGCCTTCCGTCCCACGCGTTGAACTCGCCGACGACGCTGACGCGGCGGGCGTTGGGCGCCCAGACGGCAAAGCCGACGCCCGCGACCCCGTCATGGCGGATCGGGTGCGCGCCAAGCTTCTCATAGCTTTGCCGATGCTTGCCTTCGGCGAGAAGGTGCGCGTCGAGTTCGCCGAGGATCGGGGGAAAGCGGTAGATGTCCTCGAATTCCCGCCACTCCCCGCCGTAAAGCGCGCGCAGCCGGTAGGGAAACCGCTGCCGCCGCCCCTTGATCGAAGCGAGGAAAAGGCCCGAGGGGTGAAGCAGCGCGCCCTCGCCGACGACGCTCCCGCCCCCGGCGGCGACGACCTCCATCGCGACGGCGTCCGGGAGCATCGCGCGCACGACCACTCCCTCTTCGCTCTCGTGCATGCCGAGGTAAGAAAAGGGGTCGTCGTGCCGCGCCTCGACGATCGCCAGGGCTTCGGGGTCAAACCGCTTTCGCATGCTCCCCCTCGCCCGCCTTCGCCAACAGTTCGAGAACGCCCGCGAGCGGGATATCGACCCAGCCCGGCCGGCTTTTGAGCTCGTAGGAAACTTCGTACACCGCCTTTTCGAGCATGAAAAAGGCGATCATCAGAT
>JAKAOO010000010.1 GCA_021812165.1 Pseudomonadota bacterium
GTGGTCGATGACGACCCGGATGTCCTCGAATATGCGAGTGAGGTCCTACGCGAATGCGGCTACGCCGTTCTGCGCGCCGCCGACGGCGCCTCCGCCTTGCGTCTGTTGGACAGCAACGGCGGCGTCGATCTCTTGTTTACCGACGTCGTCATGCCCGGGATCGACGGGTTCGAGGTGGCGCGTCGAGCGCGGCAACAGGTCCCGACGCTGAAGGTGCTGTTCACTTCCGGCTATACGGGTGAATTGGCGCCTCGCGTCCACCTGTTGAAAAAGCCGTATCGCCCGCAGCAGCTCGCCGGCGAAGTCGAGGCGGCGCTCAGCCATTGAGCGGAAAGAGGCAGCCCCTCGTCACAACACCCGGAAATTCTTGAACTGCCACGGGTCGTCGCGGTCGAGGTCTTCCGCGAAAAGCCGCTCGCGGCCGAGAAGCGGGGTCCACTCTCCATAAACCCCGACGACCTCGCCGAGATACGGGCGGGCGATTTCGAGGATGCGCTCGAAATCCATCTCGTCGGGTTCGACGATCCCTTCGCGTGGGTGTTCGATCGCCCAGACGACGCCGCCGAGCGCCGCCGCCGTCACCTGCAGGGAGGTGGCGTTGTTGTGGGGCGCGACGCGACGCGCTTCCTCGATCGTGAGGCGCGAGCCGTACCAGTAGGCTCCCCGTTTGTTTCCCATCAGCAGCACGCCGAGCTCGTCGATGCCGGAAACGATTTCGCCCATCATGAGCCGCTTTCGCTCCTGCAGTTGCCAGTTTTTGCCGGCGAGCTCGTGGAGCGAGAGCACCGCATCGTCACAGGGGTGATAGGCATAGTGGCAGGTGGGGCGCCACAGCACCCGCTCGCGATCCTTGAGGGTCAGATAATCGGCGATCGAGATCGCTTCGCCATGGGTGATGAGAAAGCCGTGATAGGGGCCTTCGAGCGGCGTCCAGCTGCGCACGCGCGTCGCCGCGCCCGGCCGCAGCAGATAGATCGCGGCGTCGCAGCCGAAATCATGGCGCAAACCGTCCTCGGGAAAATGCCGCTCGTGCGAGCCCCAACCGAGTTCGGCGGGTTGCGATCCCTCGCTGACGAAGCCGTCGATCGACCAGGTGTTGACGAATTCCCCCGGCGCCTTCGCAAGGGTCGCGACCTGGGTGTCGCGCTCGGCGATATGGATGACCTTGATCCCGAGCCTTGAGGCGAGAGCGGCCCATTCTCTGCGGTCCTTGGGCTTCGTTCCTCTTTCTCCGCAATCGCGGGCAATGTCGAGGAGCGCTCGCTTGACGAAATGCGAGACGAGACCCGGATTGGCGCCGTGCGTCAGGACGGCGGTCGGCCCCCGAGGATAGCGCTCTCGCAGGCTGAGCGCTCCCTCCCGCAGCCCGTAATTCGAACGGGCCGAGGGCGGCAACTGGGGATCGGTATAGCCGCCGGGCCAAGGCTCGATGCAGGTGTCGAGATAAAGCGCGCCTTTTTCGGCGCAAAGCTCGATGAGCGCGAGGCTCGAGACCTCGACCGAGACGTTGAGGAGAAAATCGCCTTCGCCGAGACGCCTTTCGAGAATGCCGCGGTAGTTGTCGCGCGTCAGCGCAGCCTCAATAAACGAAACATTGTAACGGGCGGCTATCTCGCGGCCTCTCGGCTCGGCGGTGATGATCGTCAACTGCTCCGGGCGGAGTTCGAGGTGGCGCAGCAAGAGGGGCAGGACGCCTTGCCCGATGCTGCCAAAACCGATAATGAGGAAACGGCCGCGAAAGGCGGCGAATTTTTTCTCCAGCATCTCTTCAGGGCACTCGACAAGCGGGCGAACGCGTAGCGGCGAGTGGGTTCTATTGTCAAGCACGAGAGCGCGCCCTCGATATCCTGCGCGCTCTTGCCGTCCTCGCCCCAGAACGCAGTTGAGGAGGCTTTCCATGCGGTTTCTCGTTCTCGGCGCCGGCGCGATCGGCGGTTATTTCGGAGGACGTCTCGCCGCCGCAGGGAGCGAGGTGACGTTTCTCGTGCGTCCCTCGCGTGCGGCGACGCTCAGAGCCGAGGGCCTCGTCGTCGAAAGCCCGTTCGGCGACCTTCGCCTCCCGGTCAAGGTCGCGACCGAGGGCGGGCTAGAAGGTCCGTTCGACGTGATTCTTCTGACCGCCAAGGCTTACGATCTCGACTCCGCGATCCGGGCCATCGCTCCAGCGGTCGGAGAGGAAACGGCGATCCTGCCGCTTCTCAACGGGCTTTTGCATTTGGGACGGCTCGATGCGGCGTTTGGCGCGGAGCGGGTTTTGGGCGGGGTTGCGTATATCGCCGCGAGCCTTGGCCCGGATGGAGTGGTGCGGCACTTGAACCGGGTCCACGCGCTCCGTTTCGGCGAGCGCTCGCGGGAAAAGAGCCGGCGCGTCGCGGCGATCGCCGAAGCCTTTGCGGCAACGCCGGTCGAGGCGCGGGCGAGTGAGGACATTCTTTACGACATGTGGGAAAAATTCGTGATGCTCGCGACCCTCGCCGGAATGACGTGCCTTCTGCGCGGTTCGGTGGGCGAGATCGTCGCGGCGCCGGAGGGCGAGGCTTTGATGCTCGAACTGCTCGCGGAATGCGAAGGGGTGGCAGGCGCCTCAGGCTACCCGCCGCGGCCGCGCTCGCGCCAGCTGTGCCGGGCGACGCTGACGGAGCGCGGCAGCGATTTCAGCGCCTCGATGCGGCGCGATCTCGAAAAGGGTGCGCGAACGGAAGGCGACGCGATTCTGGGCGACATGCTGCGACGCGCCCGCGGCTTTGGGATCGCGACGCCGATCTTGCGCCTCGCCGCCTCTCATCTCTGGGTCCACGAGCGCCGCCTTGCGGAAGAGGCATGAACCGAGGGCGCTGTTGCGCCACCCGCCCGCCGTCGATCGAAAGGGCGGCACACTTCTATAATAACTTCTATAAGAAGCCGATGAAGCCCGACGACCCCGCCCTTGGCGTTCTTCACCCCGCCCGCAAACCGGCCGCGCTCCGGATCGCCACCTACAACATCCATCGCTGCGTCGGCGTCGATCGGCGTTACGACCCCGCGCGGGTGGCGGCCGTGCTCTCGGAGATCGACGCCGGCATCGCCTGTCTGCAGGAAGTCTCGATTCGCCGGCGCGGCGAGCAGCGGGGCGATCAGGCAAGCATTCTTGCCGAGGCGACGGGCTCGCGGGTGATTTCCGGAGGCGGCGTCGGCTATTACCGCCGGCGCTTTCGCAACGCGATCCTCACCCGATTTCCCGTGCTCGCAGAAAGCGCGATCGATCTGACGGTCGCCGGCTTCGCACCGCGCAGCGCCATCGACGCCGATCTCGCGATCGGCGACCGCATCGTCCGGGTCATCGCCACGCATTTCGGGCTCTCCGCCGCCGAACGGCGGTTGCAGGCGAACCGGGTGATCGCGGCGCTCGCCGCGCCGCTCCCCGCGATGCGCCACCCCGCCTCGACGGTTCTCGTGATGGGCGACCTCAACGAATGGCGCGGGAGGAGCGGGGGGATCCGGGCTCTGGAGCGGCGTCTCGGCCCGAGCTTTGCGGCGCGGACTTTCCCTTCTTTCATGCCGGTCTTGGCGCTCGACCGCATCTACGTGGACGAACGGGCGGTTCTGGAGGAAGTGGAAGTCTATCGTTCGCCGCTGGCGCGCCTTGCTTCGGATCATCTGCCGCTCGTCGCCACCCTTTCCTGGGACCCTGGCTTTGCCGCGAGCGACGCTGCGCCTGAGCGCGAGGGGCCGCGGGTCAAATGGTGGAAAGCCCGCATCGCCGCCAAAGACGGTTCCGAAAGGGCGCCTGCGGCTCGCTTTTTATCGACGGCCGCGACGTTCCTGCGCTCTCACCAGGAAAAGCGGCGGGCGATGCCGACCGGACGGTAGGGCTCGCCCCGGCTTCGAGCCGAGGCCAGAGCGGCTCTGATTGCCTCGAGATCGAGTGCGCCCTCGCCTGCGGCGCCCCATTCTTTGGCGTGGATGCCGCTGGCGACGAGAAGGCTCGGTATCCGGGCTCCTTCCGCTCCCGCGATGTCGGTGCGCACGCTGTCGCCGACTGCGAGAACGCGCGAGCGATCCTCAATGCCGAGAAGCCGGATCGAGGTCTCGTAGACCGAAGGGTAGGGTTTGCCGTGCCAGCGCACGAGCCCGCCCAAGGCCTCGTACCGTTCGGCGAGCGCTCCGGCGCACAGCGCCAGCTCCTCGCCGTGCCGCACGACGAGATCTGGGTTGGCGCACACCATCGGCAGATTGCGGAAAAGCGCCCGCCGCAGCACCTCCTCGTACTCTGCGACCCGGTCGTGCCAGCCGGCGGGGCCGGTGTTGAGGATGAAATCGGCTTCCTCGGGGCGTTCGACAAAGTCGAGATCGAGCCCTTCGCGGATCTCCCTGTCGCGTTCCGAACCGATATGAAGGCAGCGCCGCCCGAGGCGCGCATAAAACGGGTCGTCGCGGCGGAAAAGGCACTGCCAAGCCTCCTCTCCCGACGAGAAAACCTGATCGTAAAGCGCGGGGTCCACGCCGATCCGGGTGATGCGGCGAACGACGTCGTCGGCGCGGCGCGGCGCATTCGACAAAAAGAGGATGCCTTTTCCTGCCGCTTTGAGCCGGGCGAGGCAATCGAGAGCGCCCGGAAGCGGCGCCACCCCATCATGGATGACGCCCCAAAGATCGAGAATGAACGCGTCATACCGCGCGGCAAGAGTGCCCAATCCCGGAACGAGCCGAACCCTCATGATCCCCCGGAGAACGCTTCGACCCGCCTCGAGGGCGGGCCATGCGGCTGGAAGCTACCATAGGAGCGCGAGACGCGTCATCTCAAGGGCGCCTGCGCGTCGGTGCCGACCGCTTCCGAGACCGAGCGGAAGCCGTCGCGGCGCAGCACTCGGGCAAGATCGGAGAGGATGCGCGGAATGAGTGCCGGGCCTTCGAACACGAACGCCGTCAACAGCTCGACGAGGCTCGCCCCGGCCCGGATCTTGGCGTAAGCGTCTTCGCCGCTCGCCACCCCGCCGACGCCGATGAGAGGCAAGCGGCCGCCGGTGAGGCGATGCATCTCGGCAAGAAGCTCCGTCGAGGGGCGGAAGAGCGGCCGTCCCGAAAGCCCGCCTGCTTCCCCCGCCTCGCGGCTTTTGAGGCTCGGAGGTCGCGCGAGGGTCGTGTTGGCGATGACGAGGCCGTCGATCCCGGAAGCGAGCGCGACGGCGGCGATGTCGGCCCGCTCCTCCGGCAGAAGATCGGGCGCGATCTTGACGAGAAGCGGCGGGCGCACGCCGCACCTCTCGCGCACCGCAAGAAGCCGGCCGAGGAGCGCTTCGAGCCTCGCGCGCCGCTGCAGGTCGCGCAAACCGGGCGTGTTCGGCGACGAGATGTTGACGACGAGAAAATCGGCGAGCGGCGCCGCGCGGCGGACCCCTTCCTCGTAGTCGGCGACCCCATCTTCGCTCGTCCGGTTCTGGCCGAGATTGACGCCGATGACGCCGCGCGAAGCATGACTTCGCGGGGCGCCTCGGCGCCGGTCCGAGAGGCGTTCGAGGAGCCGGTCGAGGCCGCCGCTGTTAAAACCCATGCGGTTGATGAGGGCGCGATCCTCGTCGAGCCGAAAGAGGCGGGGCTTTTCATTCCCCGGCTGAGGGCGCGGCGTGACCGTTCCAACCTCGACAAAACCGAAGCCCAGTCGAAACATCGCGCCGGCGACGCGGGCATCCTTGTCGAAACCGGCCGCAAGCCCGATCGGGTTCGGGAAATCGAGCCCGAAAAGCCTCTGCGCCAGCTCCTCGGGCGCGGGTTCGGCCGCTCCGAAGAGAGCGCCCGCGAGCCCCGATTCGAAGGCGAGCAGCGCCAGATGATGAGCGCGTTCGGGAGAAAGGCGGAAGAGAAGGGGCCGGATCAGAGGGGTGAGATCGCGCATCGCGCCCTTCTCTTTGCGCCGCGGCGGGGCGCCTGTGATAGAGGATGGGCTGCATGTCGCCACCCTACCCTTTAGGCGCTCCGGGCGAAAGGCGAGGAGTTTTTCTTCCGCATGCGCCGGTTCTCGTCGCCGGGTATGGCGAGGTCGCCTGGCTTTCCCCCGACGGCGAGATCGAGGCGCTTTCGGCGCAAGAGGCGAGAGCGCGGGTGCTGGAGCATGCGCCCATTCTCTGCCATGCTCGCGCCGCCGCCGCGCGGCTCGACGCGCCGGCCTTTCCTTCTCTCGACGTTCTCGAGCTTTTCGCTTTCGTGCGTCCTGCGCGGTTCTGCATCCCGACGCCGCGCGGGCTCGCCGAGGCTTTGGCGCTTCCCGTGCCGAAAAGCCTTTCCCAATCCTGCCTCACTCTTGCCGAGGCCGCGCGGGCGCTCCTCGAAGAGCTTGACGACGAGAAGGGTTCCGCGCGCGCCATCGCCGCGGCGATGGGGCGCGGCGGCTGGCTTTGGGCGGAAGCGGTGCTTGCCGCGTTGCCGCCGGCGGAACGCGAAGATTCCGCAGGTCTCAGCGTGTGGAACGGGCTTTCGGAATGGAGCGACACGCCTGCCGGGCGCCCTCACGGAAACCGGGAAGTGACGGCTGCGGAAGCGCGCGCCCGTCTCAACGATCTCCTTGGCGCCGACGCCGAGCCGAGGCCGCAGCAGGAGGAGTACGCCGGCGCGCTCGCCGCGGCCTTCGCGCCGCACGAGAGCGGCGAAGGGCCGAACGCCGTCATCGCCGAAGCCGGCACCGGGGTTGGCAAGACCCTGGGCTATATCGCGCCGGCGAGCCTTTGGGCCGAGCGGAATGGCGGCCCGGTCGTGATCTCGACCTTCACTCGCAATCTGCAAAGCCAGATTGTGTCCGAACTCGCGCGCCTTTATCCCGACCCTGCCGAGCGCCGGCGCCGCGTCGCCTTGCGCAAGGGCCGGGAAAATTTCCTTTGTCTTCTCAACTACGAAGAGGCGGCTTCGGCAGCGGCGTCGCCCTGGCTCATTGCGCTCGGGCTCGTCGCCCGCTGGACCGCAGCGAGCGAAGCGGGGGATCTTTTCGCCGGCGATTTTCCCGGCTGGCTGTCCGATCTCGTCGGCCGCGGCCGCATCTCTTGGTTCTCGGATCGGCGCGGCGAATGCATCCATTCCGCCTGCCCGCATTTCCGCCGTTGCTTTGTCGAAAAGAACAAGAGGCGGGCGCGCGAGGCGCGCATCGTCGTTGCCAACCATGCCCTCGTGCTGGGAGAGGCGGTTCGGCTCGACGAAGCGAGGGCCTCGCGCTACATTTTCGATGAAGGCCATCACCTGATCGACGCCGCGGACAACGCGTTCGCGATCCGTCTTTCGGCCGCGGAAGGGCGCGAACTGCGCCGCTGGATCGTCGGCGCCGAGAGCCTCTTCGGAGGCCGCGCGCGGGGCCGCTCGCGCGCGCGAGGCTTGCGGCGCAGGATCGGCGATCTCGTCGCGGACGATGGGGACGCCGAACGGGCGCTGTTGGAGGCGCTTCTCGCCTCCCGCATCCTTCCCGGCGAGGGTTGGGCGGCGCGGATCTCCGAAGGCCAGGCGGTTCTTGGCGCCGAATCTTTTTTTGCGTTCGTTCTCCGCCATGTTCTGGCGCGGGCGAGCGAAGGCGAAGGAGGCTACGGCCTCGAAGCAGAGGCCCGCCCGGCCGAAGAGCCGCTTCTCGCTGCGGCGTCGGATCTCGCCTTGGGGCTCGATCGTCTTGCGGCGGCGCTGACGCGGCTTGCGGCGCGCCTCAGGGAGCGGCTCGAAGACGAGAAAAACCCGCCCGACCCGGCTCTTCGCCAGCGTCTCGAAGCAATCCTCTCCGGTCTGCGCCAGCGGGTCGAAGGCCAGATCGACGGATGGAGAGGGGTGCTGCGCGATCTCCACGCGCCCGCTTCCCCCGAGACCGTCGAATGGTTCGCTCTCGATCGGCGGGACGGCGTCATGACCGATATTGCCGCAATCCGCGCCTGGATCGACCCCGGCCTCCCTTTTTGCCGCCTGGTGGCGGAGCCCGCGCACGGTCTCGTCGTCACCTCCGCGACCCTCTACGACAGCGTCGCGGATACGGCCGAGGCGTTCGACGGGGCGCTTGCCGCCACCGGTCTGCGCCATCTTCCGCGGATTCCAGCCGCCATCCGCGTCGCCTCGCCCTTCGATTATGCGAAAAAGACGCGCATCTTCGTCGTCACCGACGTTCCGCGCGACGATCTCGCCCAGGTCGCGGGGGCTTATGCGCGCCTTTTCCTGGCTTCGCGCGGCGGCGCGCTCGGCCTCTTCACCGCCGTCTTGCGCCTGAAAGCGGTCCACGAGCGGATCGCTCCGGCGCTCGAAGCGGCCGACCTTCTCCTTTTGGCGCAGCATGTCGAGGCGATGTCGACCGCGAGCCTCGTCGAAATTTTTCGCGCCGAGGAGGATTCCTGCCTTCTCGGCACCGATGCGGTGCGCGACGGGGTCGATGTTCCCGGCCGCTCTCTGCGCCTCATCGTCTTCGACCGCGTCCCTTGGCCACGTCCCGACATCCTGCATCGCGCGCGCCGGGCCGCTTTCGGCGGCAGGGAGTACGAAGAGCGGATCACCCGGCAGCGCCTGCGCCAAGCCTACGGCCGCCTCATTCGGCGCGCCGGCGACCGCGGGGTTTTTATCGTGCTCGATCGGAGGCTTCCCTCGCGGCTCCTCTCGGCCTTTCCCGAGGGCGTGAGTGTCGGGCGCGTCCCTCTCGCCGAGGCGGTTGCCGCGACCGCGGAATTTCTCGCCGCCCAATCGTGACGGAAATCGCGCGCGTTTGCAGAGGCTTTAGCGCCGCCGTTTTTGCGGCCGGGCTCGGGGGAGCGCCGTTGCGATCGCTTGGCGCACGTCGGCGGGCTGGGTCGCGAGCGCCTCGCACAAACGCCTCAAAGCCCGCCGCGCGTCGTAAAGCTGGTCGAGGAGCGAAAGAACGAGATCGAGCGTCTCGTCGTCGAGGGCGAATTCGCGGCGGATCTCGAAGATGAGCTCGGCCCGCGCCACATCGACCTCGCGAAACCGGTAGACCTCCTGGCGCCGCTCCGGAAGAACCCACCGCTTCTCGATCCACCGCAAAAGCTCCCCGGGTTCGAGCCCTTCCAGTTGGACGAGGAGTTCCTCGATGCCGATCATCAGGAAGCGATCCCGCGCCGCGGCTCGAACGGGTGCCGCGCCGCCCATTCCTCGGCGAATTTCGCGAGATCGGGGTCGTCGCTCTTGCCGAGGACGACCTTCAAGGTGACGTACTGGTCGCCCCCCTTGACGCCTTGGCCGCGAAGACGCAGCCGCGTGCCGGTGTCGGAGCCTTTGGGGATCGCCATCATCACCGTTCCCTTGACCGTCGGCACGGCGATCCGCGCGCCCAGAACCGCTTCCGAAAGACTGACCGGCAGCTCGATCTGGATGTCGTTCCCGGTGCGGCGGAAGAGAGGATGCGGCGCAACTTCGACCTCGATCAGCGCATCCCCCGGCTCGCCACCGCCAAAGCCCGGGCTTCCTTTGCCTTTGAGACGCAGAACCTGGCCGGTCTCGATCCCGGCCGGGATCGAAACCTCGAGCGATTCCTCGGGCGAAAGCTGAACGCGCCGGCGCCCGCCATTCGCTGCCTCGACAAAGCCGATCGTCAAGGAAAAGTGACGATCGAAGCCGCGCGCCCTGAACTCTCGCGCGCCCGCGCGGCCCTGCCCTCTCGCGCCAAAGGCGGCAAAAAGATCGCCGAGATCGCCGAGATCGAAGCCGCCTTCGGGGTGGTACTTCGCACCCTCCGCCCCCTCGGCAAAGCCGCGGTAATGCGCCCGCGGGCGCTCCGCGCCCGTCTCGTCGATCTCGCCGCGGTCGTAACGCGCCCTCTTTTCAGGATCCGAAAGGAGCTGGTAGGCGGCGGAGATCGCCTTGAAGCGATCCTCCGCCCCCGATTTCCCGGGATTGAGATCGGGATGAAACTCTTTCGCGAGCTTGCGATACGCTTTTCGGATCTCTTGGGCGCTGGCCTCAGGTTTGACGCCAAGCACCTCGTAAGGGTTCGTCGCCGCCATCTTGCCGCTCTCAGCGGGCGTTCTCGGCCGGGATCGGCGCGGCGGCGAAACCGGGAGGCGCAAAAGCGATCGCACAGGCAAAAGCGAGCGCCAACACGTACCGCTTCATCGCTCTGCCGCCCTCCCAAAGACGCGTCATGGGGCCTCGCCATATCTAACCTCTGGCGCGATCCCTTCAAGGGATGCGCAAGGCTTCTCGAAAGCCTGGCAGCAGCCGCGCTTCGTGGCTGCTAATCTATTGAAAACTCGCCATTTTTTGGTTGTCTTTGGGAACTTCTCAGCGCATGGTTCGATGTTGTGAGGCAAGCGAGACTTTAAAGAGGACCCACGTGAATAGTCCCGCTCCCCAGTTCGGCCAGTATCGTCTGACCACGGCCGAGATCCTCTATTATCTTCCCGACCATCCAAGCCTCTTGCAGAGCTTCCTCTGGCAGCAGCTCGATATCGCCCCCGAATTTCCGAAACTGCGGCGCTTTCTCGATTTTTGGGTGCACAACATCGAAGGAAAGCTGCATTCGGTACGGGTCGGGCAAGCCTCTCTCGCCGGGCCTTCCA
Source organism: Pseudomonadota bacterium (assembly GCA_021812165.1). Classification (GTDB taxonomy): domain Bacteria; phylum Pseudomonadota; class Alphaproteobacteria; order ATCC43930; family CGMCC-115725; genus AP-15. The sequence continues at coordinate 10,500 of JAKAOO010000010.1, forward strand.
AGTTCCGCCACATCGTGGTTTCGCAAAGCCGGCATTAGACCGAACCAGAAGTTCGCAGCACGATTTCCCGTCATCGCGACGAGCGGAGCGAGGAAGCGATCTCGACCAGCCTCATGTCGTCGCGGGCGTGCGTCAGGATCGCCCGAGCAAGCCGGAAGACCGGGACCCTGTCCCCGCCTTGTGATCGGCACGACCTCCGCCAGCCCGATCACTCCCGCGCCCGTTGCGATGGATGTCGGGCCGCGATGCACGCTCATGAGCCCGTCAAGATTGGCCGCTTGGCGAAGCCGGATAAAATCGCAGCAACTCTTCCATCCGTTCGCGCGGCGGACGGCGAAAGAAATAGCCGCGGCGAGTAGCCTTCATGCCGCTGGTGCGGCGCAGGGCGACGAGCGCCTCCGCCATCTTGACGCCGGCGCCCAGCGTATCGATGACGGGAACCTCGTCCACCCGGTGAAGGCCGGCGCGTTGTAGGAGAAGCGCCAGCGGCGCCTCGCCGGGGATCACGACATCGACCCCTTCCGCCGCGAGCGCCCGCACCGCCTCGGCGAAGGCGGCGAGAACCGGCTCCGGCTTTTCGTACCCGCGCACGACGTCGGAAAAGCCGAGGCCCAAAGGCCGCACCGGTCCGGCCTGCGCCGTGAGCCCGTAGCGGACCGCATTGGCGGCATAAAGCGGGGCGAGCTCGTCGATGAAGGACACGACACCGAAGCGACTGCCGAGAAAGCAGGCGATATGCATCGCCGTGAAGCCATAGCCGATGACCGGAATCTCGACGAGGCTTCTCGCCTCCTGCAATCCCGGATCGGGCATCGTGCTGATGAGATAGGCGTCGAACCCTTGGCGCTCCGCTTCGAGCGCCTGTGCGAGGATCTGCCGCGTATGCAAATGCTGGATGGCGGCAAAGCCGATATCGGTGCCGGGATATTCGGTGGGATAGGTGCCGGGCGCCATGCCGTGCAATTCGATCACGGTGTCTGGCAAGGCGATGCGGCGGAAATGCTCGCCGAGCGCGGCTTTGTACCGGGGCAGACGGTGGAGCTCGGTAAAGCTCTGGTGCCAAAGGCGCATCGTCATCGCTCGCTCCCACTCCGCTCCCGGCTCTTCAGCCCTTGCATCGCGTCGAGCCCGGCAAGCCGGCCGAACACCAACCCCTTCAAGACGGACGTCGCGCCGGTATAGGTGCCCCAATAGAGCCCGACCACCTCGCCCGCCGCATAAAGCCTCGGGATCGGTGCGCCGTCGCGATCAAGCACCCGCGCCCGCGCATCGACCTTCACGCCGCCGAAGGTGAGGACATTGGAGGAGATGATCGGATAGGCATGAAACGGCGGCTCGTCGAGCGGCACTGCCCAATTGGACTTGGGCGGAGCGAGCCCCCGCGTCGAGAGTCCATCGAGTTCGAGAGGCCGGAAGGAACCGGCGAGGCAGGCGCGGTTGAACCTTTCTATTGTGGCTGAAAGCGCTTCGGCCGGCATGCGGAGGAGAGCCGCGAGACCAGTCATGGTATCGGCGACGATCGGCGGCTGATCGGTGCGGATCGCGAGGCGATAGTTTGGGATGCGCCGGTGCTTTTGGTCGAGGACGGCATAGGCGATCCCGTCCCGTTGCGCAAAGATCCGCCGGGTGATGGGTTCATAGGTGGCGTCGACCGTGCCGGGCGCTTCATCCGTGAAACGCTCCCCATCCTGGTTGACGAGGACGCCGTAGGGAAAGATGAAGACGGAAGGCTCGGAAACCCCGGAGCGCGGATCGATCGGCTCGGCGTGGTAGCTGCCGAAATCGCCGCAAGGGGCGGCGCCCGCTTCGAGCGCCATCTCGATCCCCTCGCCGCGATTGAAATGCCCGCCTTTGCAGATCGGGCGCAGATGGACCGCGCGCGGCCCCAAATAGCGGGTTTGCATCTCAGCATTGCCTTCGAACCCGCCGCAGGCGAGAACCACCTTTCCCGAGAAAAGAATGCGGTGGCCGCAGGCGCGCGCCCAAAGCCCCGTGACCCCGCCGTCGCCGTCGAGAGCAAGGCGCTGCGCGGCCGTTTCGTAATGAAAGGAGACGCCGAGCGAGGCGGCGTGCGCCGCCAACGCTTCGACGAGCGCCCGCCCGCCGCCGATCGGCAGCAGGCGCGGCTGCGATTTGGTCAGGAACTGCGTCGGCAAAAAGCCGAATCGCACGCCCATTCCTTTGAGCCAGGCGATGGTCGGCCCGGCGCCCTCGGCCAAGGCTTCGATGACCTCCGGCTCCGCGAGGCTCAAAGCCCGCGCATAGGCAGCGCGCTCCTCGCGCGGGCGGTCCGACTCCATGACGAGGTCGGGATCGATGGCGCCGCTGCCGTTCCGGGCGAAGTGATCCCGGAAATCGTCGCTCACTTCGTTCTCGCTCTTCATGCGCAGATACGCCTCGGTATAGCGGCTCTGCCCTCCGCGTTCTTCGCGAGGAGCGCGTTCCAGAACCGCGACGCGGCCGCCTTTTTCGGCGGCGGACGTCGCTGCCGACAAACCCGCCACGCCACAACCTGCGACCACGACGTCGAATCGTTCCTCGCTCATGGTCCTCCTCTCCCTCTCAGAGATAATAAGCGTGCGCGAAGGCCTTGTGATCGGCCTGGAGCACCGCCGCGTCGCCTTCGGCGACGGTTTCGCCGTCGCGCAGAATGTAAAAGCGATCTGCCACCATCGCCGCCAGTTTCAGGTTCTGTTCGACGAGAAGCATGGTCGCGCCTTTTTCTTTGAGCGCGTTGACGATGCGCCCGATCTCTGCGACGAGACGCGGCGCGAGCCCGCCTGACGGCTCGTCGAGGAGAAGGATCTTTGGCGCGGACATCAAGGCGCGCGCCAACGCCACCATCTGCTGTTCGCCTCCGGAGAGGGTGTAGACAAGCTGCCTCTGCCGCTCTCGAAGCTGAGGAAAATAGTCGAACACTTCCGCCAATTCCGGTCCCGGGCGCCGGCGCCGCGCCGCGCCGAGACGCAGATTGTCGAGGACGGAAAGGCTGCCGAAAAGATCGCGCCCCTGTGAGACCTGAACGATGCCCAATGCGAAAATCTTGTGGGGCGGCAGGCCCGTGATCGCGACGCCGTCGAGCCTCACCTCGCCGCCCGCAGGGGGAAGGAACCCGCAGAGCGTTCGCAGGAGCGTCGTCTTGCCGCTGCCGTTGGCTCCCAAAAGCGCGACCGCTTCTCCCGCGCCCACCCTGAGCGAAGCGCTTTTGAGCGCCGCCACCTTGCCATAGGACGCGGCAAGCCGGTTGACGGCGAGGACGCTTTCAGGCGCTGCCAAGATACGCCTCCACCACGGCGGCGTCGCCGCGGACCTCCTCGGGCGTGCCTTCGGCCAATACCTGGCCGGAATTCAACACCAGAACCCGGTCGGAAACCGCCATCACGAGGTCAACGACGTGCTCGACCAGGATGACGGCGGTCCCTTCTTGCGCGAGAGCGCGCAGGCGCGCGCCAAGTTCTTCCCGCTCGCTTTCGGAAAGACCGACGGCAGGCTCGTCGAGAAGCAGGATGCGCGGACGCGAGACGAGCGCCCGGCTGATTTCAATGACCCTTTGCTGTCCGAACGAAAGATCGCGCACGCGTTTGTCCTCGATGCCGGCGAGCCCGGCGCGGGCGAGGATGGCTCGCGCCTCGGCGACGGCCCGCCGCTCGGTCCGGCGGTCTCGGCCGAAGCCGAAAAGAATGCCGAGAAGCCCACTCTGCGCATCGTGATCGACGCCGACCAGAATGTTTTCCAAAACCGTCATTTCGCCCCACACGCCGCCGTTCTGGAAAGTCCGGCGCAGTCCTTGTCGAGCGATTGCATGAGGCGCCAAATCCGTGGTGTCGCGACCGTCTATTCGGATGCGGCCCGATGCCGGGCGCACATAGCCGGCGACCGCATTGAGAAGCGTCGTCTTGCCGGCGCCGTTCGGGCCGATGATGGCATAGACCGTGCCGGCGGAAACGGCGAGCGAAACCCCGCTCAAAGCGGCAAGGCCGCCGAAAGCGACAGAAAGCCCTTCGACTTCGAGGAGCGCCATCAGGTGAGATAAAGCCGCTCGCGGAAGAGGGCCAAGCGGCCGAGCAGCCCCGCGACGCCCTTGGGCATGAAGAGGAGGACGCCGATCAACAAAAGGCTGAATATGATCTCCTCGAGCCCCGGAATGTCGCGCAAAAGTTCGGGCGCGGCGGTCAAGATCACCGCCCCCAAAACCGAGCCGACGAGAGAGCCGAGGCCGCCGATCATGACGATCGAAAAATGCAGAAGCAGTTGCGAGAGGCCGAAGCTTTCGGGACTGATGCGGCCGAGGAGAAGCGCGTACATCGCGCCGCCGATGGCGACGACAACCCCGCTCCAGGCAAAGGCGCCGATCTTGACGACCGCCGGCGCCAGACCCATCGCCGCCGCCGCCGCTTCGTTCCCGCGCACGGCGACCAAAGCCCGGCCAAAGCGCGAGCGCAAGAGGTTGGCGCTGCCCCACAGCGTTAGGCCGGCGAGAGCGAGGAAAAGCCAATACCGAGCTCGATCGCTGGCAACCGGAATTCCGAAGATGCTGATCGCCGGCACGCCGAGACCAGACGAACCGCGCGTCAAGCCCGAAGCGTGAACATAGGTCCAACGCAACAGCTCGCCGAAGGCCAAAGTGATGATTGCCAGGTAGTAGGCGCGCAGGCGCAAAGCCGGCAGGCTGACGAGCAGCCCCGCGGCACCGCCGACGACTGCGGCAGCAAAAAGCGCCGCCGGAAATGGCCAATCGAGGCGGCCGAGACAGATCGCCAAAGTGTAGGCGCCGAGGCCGAAAAAGGCGGCATTGGCAAAAGCGAGCTGACCGGCATAGCCGAGAACGATGTTGAAGCCGAACGAAACCATCACATAGACGAGGATCAGGTCGAGGATGAACTGGACGTAGTCGTCGACAAAGAACGGCGGCAGCACGAGGAGAATGAGAAGCGCCGCCACGGCCGCAGCGCCGCCCCTAGACACGCACCACCTCGGCGCGGCCGAACAACCCGGAGGGACGCAGAAGCAGGACGGCGATGATGACGATATAGGAGGCAATATCGATCATCGCCGTCGAAACGTAACCACCGGCGAGCTGCTCGATTATTCCCATCAAAATCCCTCCGGCCACCGCTCCGCCGAGACTGCCGAAACCGCCGAGGGTCATGGCGGCGAAGGCGCGCAGCAACACCCGAGCCCCCATATCGGGATAAAGCATGGTTTCCGGGGCAACCAGGATCGAGGCGACGGCGGCGACCATTGCCGCAACCCCCCACATGGTCCTCTGGAAAGCCGCAACATTGATTCCGACGAGAGCCGCGCCGCGCGTGGAGTCGGTGACGGCTTGCGCCTCCTTGCCGAAACGCGAATAGCGCATCAGCGCGAAGAACAAGACCAGCAAGGCCGCCGTGCTGGCGATGATGACGGCGTCCTGCGCATCGATGACAACCGGTCCCACCTCGATCGGCGCAAAAGAGAACATCGGCGGCAGCGAACGCACGTTGCCGCCCCAGAGGAATCGGACGCCCCCGCGCAGAAGATAGGAAAGCGCCACCGTCATCATCGCGAGGCTCAGATGCGGGGCATTCGCAAGCGGACGCATCAAGAGCCGCTCGACCGCGTTTCCAAACAGGAACAGGAATAACAGCGCGGCCAACGCCGCCGCTGCATAAGGCACTCCGAGCGCGTTGAGGAGCGCATAGATGAGGAAGGCTCCGGCCATAAACAATTCGCCGTGCGCGAAGTTGACGACCGTCGTCACCCGGAACAGGATGGTCATTCCGAGCGCGACCAGGGCATAGATGCTGCCCTGGCCGATCCCGCTCACAACGAGCTGGGCGAACACGCTATTTGGGCGCTTGTTGGTAGCGCCGGACCACCACCAGCTTGTTGTGGACGTAGGTGATCATCGCCCCGCCGCTGACGCCGGCATGGTTCGTCGGCGAGAAGCTGATGGGAGCGGACAACACGCCCGAATTGAAATGATACAGGCCGTCGAGCGCGGCGATAACCTTCGCCCGGGTCGGCTCGGGACCCGCCTTTTTCAAAGCCGCGATCACGGCCTCGGTGCCGCCCATCGCGATGAAGGCGAAGGTTACAGTACGCACGCGGGGATTGTATTTCTTAAAGATCGCTTCCCACTTCGCCATTTTCGGCGAACCGATGGGGGCGGCGAGAGGATAAAAGACATACACCCGGTTCATCTCAAGTGGGTTTTTGAGCTGGCGCGCGGCATCCTCGATCCCGATGGCCTGGCTGCCGATCACCGGCGTCGTCAGGCCATATTTCGCCGCATCCCGCAGGAAGATCGCGAACGGTGCCGGGTAAAGCACGGTGATGATAAAACTCGGCTTCGCCGCCTTCAATTGCAATACCTGCGGTGTCGCATCGATCGAACCCCGTTCCATGATGACGTCCGCCACCGGTTTCAGGTGATGTTTCGCCAACTCGTCAACCGCCGGATCGTGGCCCGATTTGCCCCACTCATCCGACTGGCTGATGATGGCGATCCGCTTGGGCCCGGGTTTCGACAGGGCGAAATCGATCTCGCTGCGCGCGAATGCCTCGGTAGTGAAGATGGGCTGGAAGATGTTGGCGGCGAGCGGTTTACTGATCCGCGTGTCCGCTGCGCCACCATCCATGAAGGGAATGCCGATTTTGGCGAGGCTCGGCTTCAATGCCATGACGACATCGCTGCAGAAGCCGCCGTTCAGCATGAAAACGTGGTCGAACGAGACGAGCTTCTTAACGGCGGCGATGCCCTTCGCAGTATTGCAGCCCGTGTCTTCCATGTAGATTTCGATCTTGCGCCCGTAAATGCCGCCATGGGCATTCAAGTCCTTGTAGATCGCGGCAATCCCCAACGCCCCCTGGCCGAACGCGGCGGCAGGCCCGCTGAGGGGCCCGAAAATCCCGATCTTGATCGCGGTCTTGGTGACGCCCGGATCGGCGGCCTGCGCTGCAAACGGCGCCAGAAGCCAAAAGAGGCAGAAAGCGCAGAGGGCGAGAGCGACCCGACGCGCCAAGTTCCAGGCGATCCCCCTCGTCGGCGAATGCTCCGCACGAGCATCGGTCGTTTTGGCAGGAGCGGCCACCAGGATCGTTGTGCTCATTCTTTGCGTTCTCCCCTTGTTGAGTGTCATTGCCGCAGGCTTTCCGCTGGGCGCGTCTGCGGTGCCAAGCCTTGCGCGCCCCGTGGCGGGCGAGGTCCCGCATCCGACGATAAATAACGCCCATCGCCGAGCGCAAGCCTTTTCGAGGGTCGAGACTTCGGAATGGAGAGGCATTGATCCAGATCAACCGGGAGAAAGCCGCTCCTTCTCCGCACCCGGCCAACAAGACGCTTTCAGTCGCCGGCGATTTCTGCCCCGGCTGCGCTCTCCCTTGCCCTCTCCAACCGAGGTTATCTATACCGTTGACCATCTTGGCGGAAGGAGACCACGACAGAATGGACGCGGCGGAACTGCGCGCCCTTCAGGCGCCTTTGAAAAAGCGGTATCGCGAGCAACCGGAGAGCGCGTCTACGCCGGCGCGTGCCGAGGCGAGGCTTGAGGTTGGCGGCGTTGCCTGCCGCATCCGCTCGTGGGGCGGCGAGGTTACTGCGGGCCTCCATCCGGCGACCGGCGGGGACGGCAGCCTCGCTTGCTCTGCCGATATGCTTCTCGAAGCGCTCGTGGCTTGCGCCGGCGTTACGTTGGGCGCGGTCGCAACCGCGATGGGCGTCGAAGTCCGCGGCGGGCGCGTCATCGCCGAGGGCCGGTGGGACGCGCGCGGCACGCTCGGCGTCGACCGCGAGGCGCCGGTCGGCCTCACCGACATCGCGCTGACATTCGAACTGGAGACCGAAGCCGACCCCGCGACGGTCGAGCGCCTGCTCCAGATGACCGAGCGGTTCTGCGTCATCTACCAGACCTTGCATACCCCGCCCCGGCTCTCGGTTGCGCACCGAATTTTACACGCGGGCTGAAGACCGGAAGCGGAGTGCCCTCTCGGGGGCCGAACCGTCTCGCCAACGAAAGCGTCGGCGACGGCGTCGCAAGCTCTAATGCGAGGCGTGGCTTGTCGCGGAGACTGGTATACCATATACCTCGACCATGAACGAAGCCGCCCTCCGCCCCACCGCAAAGCTCCTCGTGAAGCGCCTCGACGCGGTCGCCAGCTACCGCGCTCAGGCCTACAGCACCTTGAAACAGGCGATCGCGGCGCTCGACATCTATAGCGAGCCCGGAGAACTGCGGCTCGACGAGAGGCAGCTTTCGCAGGAACTCGGGGTCAGCCGCACGCCGATCCGCGAGGCCCTCGCGCTTCTCGAACAGGAAGGCTTTGTCCGCACCGAACCGCGGCGCGGCATCTTCGTCCTGCGCAAGAGGAAGCGCGAGATCGTGGAGATGATCCTCGTCTGGGCGGCGCTTGAAAGCATGGCGGCGCGCCTCGCCACGCTTTATGCGAGCGACGCGGAGATCGCCGGTCTGCGCCGCCTGATGGAGGCGTTTGCGAGCGGCAACGGGGCGGAAGCGAGCGAGGAATATTCGGACGCCAACATCGCCTTCCATCAGGCGATCATCCGGATGAGCGGCTGCGCCCTCCTCTCGGAGATGACCGAGAACCTCTTCCTCCATATGCGCGCGATCCGCCAATTGACGATCCATCAGGATGACCGGGCCGAGCGCTCGATCGTCGACCACATGCGCATCATCGAAGCCTTGGAGCGGCGCGACACCGAAGCGGCCGAAAGCCTCGTCAGAAAGCACAGCCTCGACCTTGCGGCGCATGTCGAGCGCTCCGAGAATTTTCTCGAGGCGCCATAACCCGACTTCATTTCTTCTGGGCGAGGGCGCTCTGGGGATTGAGGCTCCCGATGTGCCCGCTCTCGGTGCCCGCCGTCGGATCGATGACGGCGTTGATGAGCGCGGGCTTTCCCGACGCCAGCGCTTCGCTGACCGCGCTCGTGAGAGTGGGCGTATCCTCGGCGTGGTAACCGGCGCCGCCGAACGCCTCGATGATCTTGTCGTAGCGCGCGCCGCGGATGAGGCCGGTCGGCGAATACGGGAGCCCTTGCGGATCGCCGCGGTAGACGCCGTTGTTGTTGAAGACGACCGTCACCACCGGCAGCCCGTAACGGCAGATCGTCTCGATTTCCATGCCGCTGAAACCGAAGGCGCTGTCGCCCTCGATCGCGACGACCGGCTTGCCCGTCACCGCGGCCGCGCCGATCGCATAGCCCATGCCGATCCCCATGACGCCCCAGGTGCCGCTGTCGAGGCGGCGGCGGGGCAGAGGCATGTCGATGATGTTGCGGGCGAAGTCGAGCGTGTTGGCGCCTTCGTTGACGATCGTGACCTCCGGGTGGCCGGCGAGCGCATTCCTGACGGCGCGCAGCGCGGAGGAAAAGTTCATCGGGCTCGGGTCGGCGTTGAGGCGCGCCGCCATGCGCTCGATGTTCTGCCGCTTCCTCTTGTCGATCTCGTCGAGCCAAACCGCCTGGCGCTTGATCCCTCCCGGCTTCCGCGCGGCATTGAGCGCCGCGAACGCGGATTTGATGTCGCCGACGAGTGGCGCCTCGATCGCCCGGTTGCTGTCGATCTCGGTCGGCGAGATGTCGACCTGCACAAAGCGCGTGGCCTCGGACCAGAGAGGCGGACGCCCATGCGACAAGAGCCAGTTGAGGCGCGCCCCGACCAGCATCACCACGTCGGCGTTGCCGATCGCGAAGGAACGGGCGGCGGCCGCCGACAGCGGGTGGTCGTCGGGAAGAAGGCCCTTCGCCATCGACATCGGCAGGAAAGGAATGCCCGCCGCTTCGAGGAAGGAGCGGATTTCGGCTTCGGCCCGGGCATAGGCCGCGCCTTTGCCGAGGATCGCAAGCGGGCGCAGGGCGCTCGCCAAAAGGTCGAGGGCGCGCGCGACCGACGCCGGCGCCGGCGGTTGCGGCGGCGCCGGATCGACGACCGTGACGAGCGATTTCCGGCCCGTCTCCGCGTCGAGGGCGGAGCCCAGAACCTCGGCCGTGAGGTCGAGATAGACGCCGCCCGGGCGGCCCGACAAGGCGGCGCGGATCGCCCGCGCGATGCCGATGCCGATGTCCTGGGGGCGGTTGATGCGATAGGCCGCCTTGGCGTAGGGCCGTGCCGCATTCAACTGGTCGAGTTCCTCGTAATCGCCTTGTTCGAGATCGACGATGGCGCGGTCGCTCGATCCGCTCATGAGGATCATCGGAAAACAGTTGGTGGTGGCGTTGGCGAGTGCGACCATCCCGTTCAAAAAACCGGGCGCCGAGACGGTCATGCAGAGGCCCGGCTTCCGCGTCAGAAACCCGGCGATCGCGGCGGCGTTGCCGGCCGAACTCTCGTGGCGAAATGTGAAGGTGCGGATCCCTTCCGCCTGCGCCAGACGCAAGAGGTCGGTGATCGGGATGCCGGCGACGGCGAAGATCGTATCGATCCCGTTCCGCTTCAAAGCCTCCACCACGAGGTGAAATCCGTCCGTTAGGTCTCTCTCGCTCATATCGCCTCCCGTTCCGCGAGTGTGAGGATCTAAAAAGAGTGAACCCCGGCCGTCAACGGGAGCCGTTTTTCGCAGCTCGGGCGGGGCGCAACCCGCCGCGAGGCTCGCGAAACCCGAAGACGGGTTGCGCTTCGCCCACGCGAGCGAGGCTTTGGGACTTCTATCTCGCCAGTTGGTGGGGATCGCGAAGAACGATCTCGGCGCCCGAGCCGTGCTTTTGGATCGCGCCCGTCACGCAAATCCGCTTGCCGGCGAGCGTCTTTTCGGGAGTTCCGAAGGCGCTGCGCTGTCGCCCCCAAATCAGCACCGTGAAGGTCTCGGCGGGGAACGGCTTGCCGAGGTTCAAAAAGGTCGGCCGGCCGCGCGCCTGCGCCGCGTAGTGAGCGGACGACACCGTTCCGCAGACCGTCGCAGTCTGCCCGATATGCTGCGGCGCTTGCGCAGGCGTCAAATCGGCGGCTTCTCCAGAAAGAGGCCAAAGGAGCACCGCGGCCATGAGGACCACTTGGGGTGAAAGGCGCATGAAATCCTCCCGTTAAAAGTGCGTTGTGAGAACGCCGCTCGCCGACGTTCGCTCGGAGTGCGAACACGTTATCATCCCTGGCGATGCTTCTGCCAAAAAATCCCTCGCGCGAGGGCGCGCCTCACGGCGCTGCGGGTCGTTCAAAGCCGATTGCCGAGGGATCTGGTATACGATATACCTGAACCCACGCTCGGCCCCCGTCCGCGCCGGAGGAGCGCGGCGTGGGGCGGCAACGCGCGCCGCTTAGGTTGGAGCAGCAGTTGGAGGCGTCTCTTTATGGTCAAAGCTCTCGAAGGGGTGCGCGTCCTCGATTTCGGGCATGTGCAGGCGGGACCGACCGCGACGCAGCTTCTCGCCTATATGGGCGCCGACGTGATCAAGGTGGAGTTGCCCGGGCGCGGCGACATCACGCGCATCCAGTTGCGCGATGTCGCGGGCGCCGACAGTCTTTATTATACGATGCTCAACTCGAACAAGCGCAGCATCGCGGTCAACCTCAAATCGGCAAACGGCAAAAAGGTGATCGAAGCGCTGGCCCGGCGCTCGGACGTCGCCGTCGAAAATTTCGGGCCCGGCGTTCTCGATCGCCAAGGCTTTACCTGGGAGCGGTTCCAGGAACTCAACCCGCGTCTCATCTACGCCTCGGTCAAAGGGTTCGGGCCCGGCCCTTACGTCGATTGCAAGGCCTACGAGAATGTCGCCCAGTGCATGGGAGGCGCGGCGAGCACGACCGGTTGGGAGGACGGGCCGCCGACCGTGACGGGCGCCCAGATCGGCGACAGCGGCACCGGCGTTCACCTCGTCGCCGGCATCCTCGCGGCGCTTTTCCAGCGCGAGCGCACCGGACGCGGGCAGAGGGTCGAGGTGGCGATGACCGACGCCGTTCTCAACCTCTGCCGGGTCAAGATGCGCGACCAGCAGCGCCTCCAGCGCGGGCCTCTTGGGGAATATCCCAACCGCGTCTTTGGCGACGCCGTGCCGCGCGCCGGCAACGCCTCGGGCGGAGGGCAACCCGGCTCGGCGCTGCGTTGCGCCCCGGGCGGGCCGAACGACTGGGTTTACGTCATCATCCAGCCGCCTTCCTGGGCGCCGCTCATGCGTCTTTGCGGGCGCGAAGAGCTGATCGAAGATCCGCGCTACGCCACTCCCGAGGCGCGCCTTCCGCACATCGACGAATGCTTCTCGATCGTCGAGGAATGGACGGCGAGAAAGGGGAAGTTCGAGGTCATGCGCGAACTGAACGCGGTCGATGTGCCGTGCGGTCCGATCCTCTCGATGAAGGACATTTACGAGGATCGCTCGCTTTACGAGCGCGGCTATCTCGTCGAACTCGACCATCCGACCCGCGGGCGCTATGTGCAGCTCGGCTCGCCGATCAACCTTTCGGACTCCCCGGTCGAGGTAAAGCGCTCGCCGCTTTTGGGCGAACACACCGATGAGATCCTTTCGTGGCTCGGCTACGGAAGCGAAGAGATTACGGAACTGCACAAGGAAGGCGCGGTATAGTGGGAACCCCCTCGCTTGGCGGGGAGAGGGAGGGACCCGCGGCGAAGTCGCGGGAGGGTGAGGGGCAACAAACGAAGGTCGTCTTATGGCCGCTGCAATACCGCACGACCGCCGCATTCATCCCGGCTCCGGGCGCCGGCGCGGGCTCGACCATCCGAAGGGCCGGCAGGTCGAGCCGGCGGCTCTCGACGAGGTGCGCCGGGTCTTGGGCGCGCGCGAGAGGCGCCGCGATCTTCTGATCGAGCACCTGCACCTCTTGCAGGACCATTTCGGTTGCCTCCACGCCCGCCATTTGGCGGCGCTCGCCGAGGAGATGCGGCTTTCCCTCGTCGAGGTCTACGAGGTCGGCTCGTTTTATGCCCATTTCGACATCGTCCTCGACGGCGAGACGCCGCCCTCTTTGACGGTGCGGGTTTGCGACAGCCTTTCGTGCGAACTTGCGGGCGGGCAGAGGCTTCTCGACGAATTGCGCGCGCGCCTCAGCGAGGAGGTTCGCGTCGTTCGCGCGCCGTGCATGGGCGGCTGCCATAACGCGCCGGTCGCCGCGATCGGCCACGCGCTTCACGAGAAGGCGAGCGTCGAGAGCGTCCTCTCTGCCATCGCCTCCGGCGATGCGCACCCGAAGGTCCCCGCCTATCGCAATCTCGCTTCTTATCGTCAGGAAGGCGGCTACCGGCTTCTCGAAACCTGCCTTGCAGGCAAGCGCGGGCCGGAAGACGTGATTTCGGCACTCGAGCATTCGGGGCTCAGGGGGCTCGGCGGCGCCGGGTTTCCGACGGGGCGCAAGTGGCGTCTCGTTCGCGCCGAACCGCTGCCGCGGCTTCTCGCGGTCAACGCCGACGAAGGCGAACCCGGAACCTTCAAGGACCGCTATTTCCTCGAAACCGATCCCCACCGCTTCCTCGAGGGCTTGGCTATCGCCGCCTGGGCGATCGAGGCCAAGGACGCCGTCATCTATCTTCGCGACGAGTACCCGCAATGCCGCGAAATCTTGGAGCGCGAGCTGGCGGCGCTCGAAACCGCGGGGCTTCTTCGCGATGTCCGCGTCGATCTGCGCCGCGGCGCCGGCGCTTATATCTGCGGCGAGGAATCGGCGATGCTCGAGTCGATCGAGGGAAAGCGCGGCCTCCCTCGCCACAAGCCGCCGTTTCCGGCCGAGGTGGGGCTTTTCGGCCGGCCGACCCTCATCAACAATGTCGAGACGCTTTTTTGGATTCGCGACATCGTCGAGAAGGGTCCCGACTGGTTTTCGAGCCATGGACGAAACGGCAGGAAGGGGCTGCGCGCCTTTTGCGTCTCGGGGCGGGTCAAGGAACCCGGGGTCAAGATCGCCCCCTCTGGGATCACCGCGCAGGAGCTCATCGACGAATTCTGCGGCGGCATGGAAGAAGGCCACGTCTTCAAAGGCTATCTGCCGCGCGGCGCCTCGGGCGGCATTCTGCCGGCGGCAAAGGCCGATATCCCGCTCGATTTCGGCACGCTCGAAGGCGAGGGCTCTTTTGTCGGCTCGGGCGCGGTTGTCGTCCTCTCCGATCACGACGACATGAAAGGCGTCGCCCTCAACCTTTTGAAGTTCTTCGAGGACGAAAGCTGCGGCCAGTGCACGCCTTGCCGCGCCGGGACCGAAAAGGCGGTGCAGCTTTTGGAAGCCCCCGCCTGGGACGAAGCGCTTCTCAACGATCTGGCGGGCGTGATGAGCGAGGCTTCGATCTGTGGCCTGGGCCAGGCCGCGATGAACCCGGTCAAATCGGTCTTGAAGCATTTCCGCGAGGATCTCGCTTCGTGAGATGAGAGGAATTAACGCCCCGTCCTTCGAAAATCCCCCGTGGCCGGGCTTGGCCCGCCCACCCACGTCTTTGACGCCGCCGTGGCTCCAAGACGTGGGTGCCCGGCACAAGGCCGGGCATGGGGATAGGCGGCGTTGCGGTATGAATGCTGGGGATCTGAGATGACCGATCCGATCCGTTTTTTTCTCGACGGCGCAGAGGTCGAGGCCCGGCCCGGCGAGACGATCTGGCAGGTTGCCAACCGTCAAGGGATCGAGATCCCGCATCTCTGCTGGCTGCCGAAACCCGGCTATCGGGCCGACGGCAATTGCCGCGCCTGCATGGTCGAGATCGAAGGCGAGCGGGTTCTCGCCGCCTCCTGCATCAGGAAGCCCTCGGCCGGCATGAGGGTCAAGACGGCGAGCGAACGCGCGCGCTTCTCGCGGCAGATGGTGTTCGAGCTGTTGCTCGCCGACCAGCCGCGGCGGGACGCGGCGCATGATCCCGGCTCGCGCTTCTGGCAATGGGCCGACCGGCTCGATCTTTCGGAAAGCCGCTTTCCGCGCCACGGGGCGCCCGCGCCCGACCGCAGTCATCCGGCGATCGCCGTCCATCTCGACGCCTGCATCGAATGCACCCTTTGCGTGCGCGCCTGCCGCGAGGTCCAAGTCAACGATGTCATCGGCATGAAAGGGCGTGGCTACCACGAGAAGATCGTCTTCGATTTCGACGACCCGATGGGAAGGAGCACCTGCGTCGCGTGCGGCGAGTGCGTCCAGGCTTGTCCGACGGGCGCGCTGATGCCGGCGAGCCTCGTCGATGTGAATGGCCTTTACGCGCATGCTCCCGACCGCGAGGTCGACAGCGTCTGCCCCTATTGCGGGGTCGGCTGCCAGCTCACCTACAAGATCCGCGAGGACCGCATCGTCGCCGTCGCCGGGCGCGAAGGGCCCTCCAATCAGGGCCGCCTTTGCGTCAAAGGGCGCTACGGCTTCGATTACGTCCATCACCCCGACCGCCTGACCGAGCCTCTGATTCGCAAAGAGGGGGTGGCGAAAGGCAATGTCGCGATCGATCCTGGAAACCCCTACACGCATTTCCGCAAAGCGAGCTGGGAAGAGGCGCTCGATGCCGCCGCCGCGGGCCTCAAACGCATCCGCGACGCAAAAGGGCCAAAGGCTCTCGCGGGCTTCGGCTCGGCCAAAGGTTCGAACGAGGAGGCCTATCTTTTCCAGAAGCTTGTGCGCACGGGCTTCGGCAGCAACAACGTCGATCACTGCACGCGGCTCTGCCACGCTTCCTCGGTCGCGGCCTTGATGGAAGGGATCGGCTCGGGCGCCGTCACCGCGCCGTTCACCGCCGCGATGGAGGCCGAGGTCATCATCGTCATCGGCGCGCGCCCGACGCAAAACCACCCCGTTGCCGCGACCTTTTTCAAAGAGGCGGCAAAGCAAGGGAAAACCTTGATCGTGATGGACCCGCGCGGCCAGGCGCTCGCCCGCCACGCGACGCTGATGCTGCGCTTCAAGCCCGGACGCGACGTCGCGCTCCTCAACGCCCTTCTGTACACGATCATCAAGGAGGGCCTTTTCGACAAGCAATACGTCGCCGCGCATACGCAGGATTTCGAGAAGCTTGCCGAGCACATCCGCGACTATCCGCCGGAGAAGATGGCCGCGATCTGCGGCATCGACGCCGAGACGCTGAGGCATGTCGCGCGCACCTATGCGCGGGCGCGAGCGGCGATCATCTTCTGGGGCATGGGCATCTCGCAGCATGTCCACGGCACCGACAACGCGCGCTGCCTCATCGCTCTCGCTCTCATTACGGGACAGATCGGTCGCCGGGGCACAGGGCTTCATCCGCTGCGCGGCCAGAACAATGTTCAGGGCGCTTCCGATGCCGGCCTCATCCCGATGCTCTATCCCGATTATCAGTCGGTTGAAGATCCGGGCGTGCGGCAAAAGTTCGAGGCCTTATGGGGCAAAAGCCTCGATCCGAAACGCGGCCTCACGGTCGTCGAGATCATGGACGCCGTTCATCGCGGCGAGATCACCGGCATGGTCATCATGGGGGAAAACCCGGCGATGTCCGACCCCGATGTCGCGCATGCGCGAGCGGCGCTCGCACAGCTCGAGCATCTGGTCGTCCAGGACATCTTTTTGACCGAAACCGCGAAATATGCCGATGTTGTTCTGCCGGCTTCGGCCTGGCCCGAAAAAGACGGAACGGTCAGCAACACGAACCGCCAGGTGCAGATGGGCCGCGCCGCGCTGCCGCTTCCCGGAAACGCGCGCCAGGATCTGTGGATCATCGAAGAAATCGCGCGGCGGATCGGCCTTCCCTGGTCTTACGGCCACCCGCGCGCGGTTTTCGCCGAGATGAAGGAGGCAATGCCGTCCTTGAACGGCATCACCTGGGAGCGGCTTTTGCGCGAATCCTCGGTCACTTATCCCTGCGACAGCGAGACCTCGGCGGGGCACGAGATTGTTTTCGCCGACGGTTTTCCGACGCCTTCGGGCCGCGGCCGTCTCGTTCCGGCGGCAATCGTTCCGCCCGCCGAAGAGCCCGACGGCGAATACCCCTTTGTGCTCACGACCGGGCGCCAGCTCGAACACTGGCACACCGGCGCGATCACGAGGCGCGCGCAGGTGCTCGACGAGATCGAGCCCGAGGCCACGGCCTCCTTCGCCCCTTCCGAGCTTCGCCGCCTCGGCGTCGCCGCCGGCGAGCGCGTGCGCGTTTCGACCCGGCGCGGGGCGATAGAATTGAAAGCGCGGGCCGACAGCGGGGTCGCGCCGGGGATGGTGTTCATCCCTTTCTGCTACGCCGAAGCCGCCGCCAACCTCCTCACCAACCCCCAGCTCGACCCTTTCGGCAAGATCCCCGAATACAAATACTGCGCCGCCCGCGTCGAGCCCGTCGCCGCGAAAGCTGCGGCGGAATAAGGGTTCGGCTTTTCTCCATCGCCGGCCTTGTGCCGGCCGTGACGTCTTTCCGCTCCGCGCGGCCGGGAGCGCCGGCTTCGTCTCGATCGCGGCCTTGCGGCTCGATTGCTGCGCTCTCGCCGGCCGACTATCATCCGGTGAGCCGCGACGGTCTGACGAAAAGCGGCGGGGGCGGGAACGAGAAACCTCAGGGGGCGCCGAGGCCGGCATGAGCGAAAGGACGGGCAGACGAACCGGGCGAGGCAAAAGCGCGGCCCCTTTGCGCGGCTCGGTTTTCGAGGTTTTCGGCGTCTTTTTGCGACTGGGTCTCACCTCCTTCGGGGGGCCGGTCGCACATCTCGGCTATTATAGGAGCGAACTCGTCGAGCGGCGCGCGTGGGTCGATGAACGCACCTACGCCGACATCGTCGCCCTCTGCCAGCTCTTGCCGGGGCCGGCAAGCACCCAGACCGGGATGACCCTCGGCATCCTGCGCGCCGGACCTTTGGGTGCGTTTGCGGCCTGGTTCGGCTTTGCCATGCCGTCGGCTCTCGCCATGATCCTCTTCGCCTATGGCGTCAAAACCTTTGGACGCGTGGGCGGGGCGGCCTGGCTTCATGGCCTCAGGATTGTCGCCGTGGCGGTCGTCGCACAAGCAGTCTGGCGCATGGCGGCAAGTCTCGCGCAAGGCCGCGAGCGGGCGACGATCGCGATTGCCGCGGCGCTTCTCGTCCTTGCCGCGCCAAGCGCCTCAGGGCAGATCGCGGCGATCGCCTTGGGCGCGCTCGCGGGGTTTCTTTTGCCGGCGAGCGCCAAGCCTGAGAGCGCGGCTGCGCCTGCGGGGTCCTCCGGCTTGCGGGCGGTCGAGCGCGCCGGCAGCTCCCGGATCGCGGTTCGTCTGCCGCGCGGCGCCTCACTCGCGGCAGCGGCCGTGTTTTTGGCCCTGCTCTTCGGATTGCCGGCGCTCGCGGCCTTCTATCCTTCGCATCTCCTTGCTCTTTTCGCTGCTTTTTATCGCTCCGGCGCTCTCGTCTTTGGCGGCGGCCACGTCGTTCTGCCGTTGCTCCAGGCCTCCGTCGTGCCGCGAGGCTGGGTGACGAATGACGCCTTTCTCGCCGGATACGGGGCGGCGCAGGCGGTGCCGGGGCCGCTTTTCACTTTTTCCGCTTATCTCGGCGCCGTGATGGGAGAGGCGCCGAACGGCTGGCTTGGCGGGCTGATCTGCCTCGTCGCGATTTTTCTCCCGAGCTTTCTTCTTCTCTTTGCGATCCTCCCGTTCTGGGACGGGTTGCGCCGCAGGAACCTCGTGCGGCGCGCCTTGACGGGCGTCAACGCCGCCGTCGTCGGGTTGTTGCTGGCGGCGCTTTACCGCCCCGTCTGGACGAGCGCGATCCTCTCGCCGGCCGATTTCGGGATCGGCATTTTCGCCTTTCTCCTGCTCGCTTTGTGGTCGGTGCCGCCATGGCTCGTCGTCATCCTCGGCGCTCTCTCGGCAAGCGTTCTTGCCGGCATCCCCGGGCTCGCCGGCGCGATCTGATCCGGCCGGCGCTTTTCGCTCGCGGCGGGACGAAGTAGGATTTCCCGAAGAGGTCCCGCACCCGCGGGCGCTTGCCGAAGGGAGGCACGATGACGAACACGAGCGAAGATTTCGCGGTCGAGGATGTCGAATATCTGCGCCATGGAAAGACGCCGCTTTTGGCCCGGCTCTATCGGCCCTTGGGCAAAGGCCCCTTTGCGGCGGTCGTCGATCTCCACGGCGGCGCCTGGAACAGCGGCGATCGCACCGGCACGGAAGGCCTCGACCGGACCTTGGCGAAAGCGGGATTTCTTGTGGCGTCGCTCGACTTCCGCGACGCCGCGGACGGTTATCCCGCTTCGCTCATCGACATCAATTACGGCATCCGCTGGCTCAAAGCGCATCGCGAAGATTTGAGGATCCGGCCCGGCCGCGTCGGCATCGCCGGGCAATCGAGCGGAGGCCATCTCGCCATGCTGGCGGCAATGCGTCCGAAGGACCCGCGCTACGCCGCGATCGCTTTGCCGGCGGGCTCGCCCGAAGTCGATGCGAGCGTTCTCGGCGTCGCGATGTCGTGGCCCGTCATCAACCCCTTGTCGCGCTACCACCATGCGCAGAAGGAGGCGCGTTCGCCGGCCCCGGCCCCCTTTTCGATCGGCATGAAGGAAAAGCACGATACCTATTGGAAAACCGAAGCGGCGATGGCCGAAGGCAACCCGATGCTGGTCTTGGAGCGCGGCGAGAAGGTCATGACGCCGCCGGCGCTTTGGGTTCAGGGAAGGCCCGACATCGTCCACGATTACCACGACCCGAATTCGAGCTTTTCCGGGAACGAGCCCGAACGGTTCATCGCCAATTATCGCAAGGCCGGAGGCGAAATCGACATCCTCCATGTCGATTACGAGGTCCGTTCGACCTCGGCTTCCTTCGATCCCATCGCCGCGTTTTTCAAAAAGCGCCTCGGGTAAGCGCGCGCGATCAGGCGATCTCGGGGCGCTCGGCGAGATCGCCCGGGCGCAGGAAGCGGACGGCGAGCCCGGGCAATGCCAGTAGCGTAAGCGGGGTCGAGCTCAAGAGCCCGCCCAGGATCACGATCGCCATCGGCCCTTCGATCTCCTGGCCGGGCAGCCTGATGCCGATTGCCAGCGGCAGGAGGCCGAGCGCGGTCACCACCGCCGTCAGAAGCACCGGCACGACGCGCTCGACGGCGCCGCGCTCGGCGGTTTGCGGCGACCAGGCGCACCCTTCGGCGAGCACGAGATGACGATAATGCGCAAAGAGCATCAGGCCGTTGCGCAGGGTGATGCCGAACACGGTGACGAGCCCGACCGCGGCGCCGAGCGACAACGGGAGGCCCGCGATCCACAACGCGGCGATCCCGCCGAAGAGCGCGAAGGGCAGGTTGAGCGCGAGCAGAAGGGCCGGCCGCACCCGCCCGAGCGCCACTGTCAGAAGCCCGAGCACCGCCGCAAGCGCCGCGAAGCCGGCGAGGAACAGCGTGCGCTGTGCCGCGCTCGATGCGGTCGCCGTGCCGCCGAAAGCGAGATAGGCGCCGGGCGACAGCTTCAGCCCCCTCAGCGCTTTCTTGGCCCGACTGAGGAAGGCGGCGGCGCCGCCGTGTACGGTCTCCACCAGGACGTTTTGCACCCGCTTCGCATCCTCGTGCAGGATTTCCAACCGCCCGTCGTGGACCTCGATCCTCGCGACCTTGCTGAGCGGCACGATCCGGCCGTGACCGTCGAGAAGCGGCAGCGCGCCGAGCGCCGCCGGGTCGGGGCGTCGCATCGCCGGCAGCAAGACGGTGATCGGCCAGGACGTGTTGCCCCGATAAACCCGGCCGACATTGCGCCCGATCGACGCCGCCTCGATCGCGTCGAGCACGGTCCGCGGCTGGAAACCATAGCGCACGAGAGCAGACCGCCGCAGCCGCAGCGAGATCGCCGGGGTCGCCGGCGGCGCCGCGATCGTCACCGGCCCGGCACCGGAGACCTGTCGCAGCACCGCGACAACCCGGCGCGCGTCGCGATCGAGCGCGTCGAGATCGTTGCCGAAGATATGGACGACGATCGGTGCGGTCGTCGCCGAAATCACCTCGTGGATGCGCTCGACGAGAAAGGTGTTGGCCCAATAGCGTACGCCGGGCACGTTGTTGATGGCGGCAACGATCGCTTTCTCGGCGGCGCCGCTGTGGCGGGCGCCCGCGGGCGACAGCGTGATGTCGAGCTCCCCCTTGTAGGTGGGCCCGTGTTCCGGGTTGAGCGCCGCGGTGCCCATGTGGGTGATGACGTGCGCGACCTGCGGCATCTTTTCGAGGATGGCCGCGGTGCCCCGCGCGAGGCGCTGCATCGTGGCAAAGGAGGTCCCGGCCGGCGCCTCAAAATGGCCGATCACGTCGGCCTCGTGAAAGGGCGGCAGAAAGCGGGTGGGCAGGAAGGCGATGCTCACCAGAGCGGCAGCCGCGAGCGCCGC
>JAKAOO010000187.1 GCA_021812165.1 Pseudomonadota bacterium
GTCAACGCGCCGCTGCCCGACTGGCAGAAGACCTTGCGCGGCGAGGCGGCGGAGATCTATCTGCGCTGGGAGCGCGACCTGAAGCCGGCGGGGTTCGGGCTTTCGGCGCGGGTCCTCGACTTTCCCGGAGGAATGCCCGGCGATGTCGGGCTGTTCCTGCTCTGGGGCGAATAGGGGGAGCCGGAAGAGCGCCGAGCGGCGCTTGACGTTCGCAGAGGGCTCTTTTAGGCTCTCTTCCTGACATCGGGAGGGCGGACGCGATGACGAAATCCGAGCTCATTGAAAAGCTCGCGGAGAGCAACCCGCATCTCCACCAGCGCGATGCCGAGACCGTCGTCAGCGCGATCTTCGGCGAGATAGCGGGCGCGCTCGCTCGCGGCGACCGGGTCGAACTGCGCGGCTTTGGCGCATTTTCAGTAAAGCGCCGCGGCGCCCGCACCGGCCGCAACCCGCGCACCGGCGACAGCGTTTCCGTCGCCGAAAAGCACATCCCCTTTTTCAAGACGGGGAAACAGCTGCGCGACCGTCTCAACCAGGGCAATTCGAAGCCCTAACGCCGCTGGGAGCGCAATGCCGCCGATGCGGTTCGTCTTCTGGACATTGACGGCCATCGTCGGTCTCTTCGTCGTCGTGTTCGCGGCGTCGAACCGACAGAGCGTAGCGATCGGCCTCTGGCCGCTCGTTCATGAGATCGAATTGCCGCTCTACCTGCTCGTCATCGTGCTGCTCATTGTCGGGTTTTTCGCCGGGCGGCTCGCCGGCTGGTTTGCGGCGCGGCGCTGGCGGCGCGAAGCGAGAGAACGCCGGAACCAGATGGAAGCGCTGCAACGCGAGCTGGCCGCCTGGAAGCCGCAGCACGTGCGCGAGGATACGACCCCGCGCTGAGATCCCGCCACGCTCGCATTCCCGCGCTCGCATTCCCGCGCTCGCATTCCCCGGGGCGCGCGCCCATATCGGGGACGCGATGAGCGTTCTCGCGAAAATCTGCGGGCTTTCGAGCGAAGAGGCGATCGCGGCCGCGCTTCTGGGAGGGGCCGCCTATCTCGGATTTGTCTTTTATCCGAAAAGCCCGCGTGCCGTGGGCGCAGAGAGGGCCGCGCGGCTCGCGGCAGCGATTCCGAAGGGCGTTTGCCGCGTCGGCCTCTTTGTCGATGCGGCCGACGAGGCGATCGGCGCGATTCTCGATGAGGCGCCGCTCGATCTCCTGCAGCTCCATGGAGGCGAAAGCCCCGAGCGGGTCGAGGACTTGAAAAGGCGGTTCGGGCTTCCGGTGATGAAGGCGGTGCGGATCGCCGGCGAAGACGATGTCGCCGCCGCGGAGCGCTTCGAGGGAGTGGCCGATCTTCTCCTTTTCGACGCGAAGGCTCCGCGGGGCGCGCTTCCGGGAGGAAACGGGCTTCTCTTCGACTGGAGGCTCCTCGCCGGCCATAGCTGGCGCCGCCCGTGGATGCTTTCGGGCGGTCTCAATGCCGAGCTTTTGCCGGAAGCGGTGCGGGTCTCGGGAGCAAGCCTCGTCGATGTCTCATCGGGCGTCGAAAGCGCGCCCGGGAAGAAGGATCCCTCCAAGATCCGCGCTTTTCTCGAGGCCGCGCGCGCCCTCTGATCTGTTGCCGATTCCTCCGCGTCGTCCTTGAGGCTATGCTGCGCGCCGCCGCGGCTTCTGGAGTGACAATGCAAGTTCCCAACAGCTTTCGCGTCGGGCCCGACGAACGCGGGCATTTCGGCATCTATGGCGGGCGCTATGTCGCCGAAACGCTGATGCCGCTCATTCTCGCGGTGGAAAGAGCCTATCGCGAGGCGCAGAGCGACCCTGCCTTTGCGGCCGAGCTCGATTATTATCTGAAATACTATGTCGGGCGGCCGAGCCCTCTTTATTTCGCCGAGCGCCTGACGCGCCACTTCGCAGGCGCCAAGATCTATCTGAAGCGCGACGAGCTCAACCATACGGGCGCGCACAAGATCAACAATGTCCTGGGGCAAGTGCTTCTCGCTCGGCGCATGGGGAGGCGGCGCATCATCGCCGAGACGGGAGCGGGGCAGCACGGCGTCGCGACGGCAACCGCGGCGGCGCTCTTCGGTCTCCCTTGCATCGTCTATATGGGGGTGACCGACATCGAGCGGCAAAAGCCCAACGTCTTCCGCATGAAGCTGTTGGGTGCCGAGGTGGTGCCGGTCAGTTCGGGCGGCGCCACCTTGAAGGACGCGATCAACGAGGCCTTGCGCGACTGGGTCGCCCATGTCGAGGACACCTTTTACGTGCTCGGCACGGTCGCGGGCCCGCACCCCTACCCGATGATGGTGCGCGACTTCCAGTCCGTGATCGGGCGCGAGGTGCGCGAGCAGATGCAGGAAGCCGAAGGGCGCCTTCCGGATACGCTCGTCGCCTGCATCGGCGGCGGCTCCAACGCGATGGGGCTTTTCCATCCCTTTCTCGATGATCTGGACGTCACGATGATCGGCGTCGAGGCGGCGGG
The DNA here is from genome assembly GCA_021812165.1 of Pseudomonadota bacterium. Classification (GTDB taxonomy): domain Bacteria; phylum Pseudomonadota; class Alphaproteobacteria; order ATCC43930; family CGMCC-115725; genus AP-15. The sequence goes on from JAKAOO010000187.1 coordinate 2,475, forward strand.
TTTGGGGCTCGAAACGGGGCTCCATGCGGCCTCGTTGAATGGCGGCGCGCCGGGGGTTCTGCACGGCAACCGGACCTATCTGTTGCAGGACGAGGACGGGCAGGTGAAGGAAGCGCATTCGATTTCGGCCGGGCTCGATTATCCCGGGATCGGCCCCGAGCACGCCTGGCTTCACGATTTGGGGCGCGTCGAATATGTCGCGATCACCGACAAGGAGGCGCTCGAAGCCTTCACGCTTTCGACCCGGCTCGAAGGCATCATCCCGGCGCTCGAGCCGGCGCATGCTCTGGCTCACGTCGCCAAGATCGCGCCCCGGCTTCGCTCCGACCACCTGATCGTGATGAACATGTGCGGGCGCGGCGACAAGGATGTCTTTGCCGTCGCCGAGCAGCTGGGGGTGAGCCTGTGAGCCGCCCTTCGACCCTTAGTCAGGCTCAGGGCCGAGGACGCCGCATCGCCCGGCGTTTTGCGGCGCTCCGCAGAGAGGGGCGCGGCGGCCTCGTCACCTATCTGACGGCGGGCGACCCCGACGGCGAGACTTCGGCCGCGCTCTTTAGCGGCTTTGCGCCGGCGGGCGCCGATCTCATCGAGGTCGGAGTCCCGTTCTCGGACCCGATGGCGGACGGGCCCATCATCCAGGCGGGAGGCCAGAGGGCCTTGAAAGCCGGGATGACGCTGCGCCGCGCGCTTTCTCTCGTTACAGAACTGCGCCGCGGCGACGGCGAGACGCCGATCGTCCTCATGGGCTACTACAATCCGATCTATCGCTACGGGGGCGAGAATTTCTGCCGCGATGCGGTCGCCGCGGGCGTTGACGGAGTGATCGTCGTCGATCTGCCGCCCGAAGAAGATCGCGAACTGACGGAGCCGGCGCGGGCGGCGGGCCTCGATTTCGTGCGCCTCGCGACGCCGACGAGCGACGACGAGCGCCTTCCCGTCATTCTCGAGCGGGCGGAGGGCTTTCTCTATTACGTCTCGATCGCCGGCATCACCGGCACGCGCTCGGCCGAAGCCGAGGCGATCGCCGCCGCAGCCGCGCGCCTCCGGCGCTTTACCGCGCTCCCTCTCGCGGTCGGCTTCGGCATCAAGAACCCGGCCCAGGCGGCCGTAGCGGCGCGCTGCGCCGACGCCGCCGTCGTCGGCTCCGCCCTCGTCGATACCCTCGCCCACCATCTCGACAAGGACGGCAAGGCCAAAGGAAGCCTCGTCGAAGCGGTGCTCGCAGAGGTGCGATCTCTCGCCGAGGGCGTGCGGGGCGCGCGGCGGTAACGGGAAGCGGTTCGAGCGGTACAGCACGCCGATTTCGGTCGGGCGAGCCACGCCGATCTGGTGTCCCGCGCAGGAGGGATACCGAATTAGGTCCCTCCAAGGAATTCGCCTAGGATCTGCCTGAGCCGCAACCAAGCCGGCCGCTGCTGCATGTTCATCTCCGTGATCACGCGCTTCTTGAACTGTACGAGCCCCATGCGCAATGGAATTTCCCGCGCGAGATCGCTAAAGAACCGCTTGCCGTCGCACAGATGTTCCCAGTTCCGCTCCCACCTGTTTTGAAGCTTCTGCCTTTCATTACTGCACATCGAGACGAACTGCCCGCACCACGCCTCTCGCCCGACAGCCTCAAGTTTCTCGCGCCAATCTGATGCCCTCGAATGAATGAGCCGCGCAATCGACTCGAAGTCGGACCCGCACAGATCGGCGCCCTTAATCGCGGGAAAATCGAGCGCGTAACTCGCGTAGATCGACCTGACCACCACGTCGTTGAGCTGCGCTTCCCAAAGGCTCTTGATGAAACGGTTCGCTTCCGCGCGTTCCGGAAGCGGTATCCGTGCCGCATCCCCGTCCAATAGGAGGTCCGCTATTACGTCCCTGTCTAAGAGATAATTCTCGAGACAATAGCGGTCCCATTGCAGGACCCTCACGCGGGCAGTGCCGGTGAGGCGGGCTGGCTTGCGGTCGTGGTCGAAGATGAAAAAGGTCGGGGGCACTACTTGCCCCTTCTTTTCCGCTGCCTGCAACCGCGCGATCTGGCGCTCCACCTCACCCCTTCCGCCCAGCTCCCTGATACTGTAGGGCCTCAGCAAGGTAGGGAATCCGCTCTCTAGTAATTCGACGTCGTGCTCGCCCTCAAGAAAGATCGTGGCCTTGTAAAGCAGCCCCTCCGCCTCCGAGGTGCCCAGACGCCTAAGTGCTTGGCTGATCTCTTCGCGATCCTGCTTATGCACGGGCGTGAGCACGGACCCCGAACTGAGGTGGTACAAAGCGCACTCGTTTCGGTCAAAGATGGCGTTCAGAATCTCTGCCGAGTGCGAGCATAGGATCATCTGCATCCCGCGCGGCTTCGCGTAAGACTCCCAGAAGAACCCGACCAGATCCTTACAAACTGCGGGGTTCAGATGCAACTCGGGCTCATCCAGCAATACAATTCCCCCGTCAGCTATGGATCTGGTAATCATAAGAGAAGTAAGGATCAGCCCCTTCTCGCCGCTGCTCATAGCGTCGATGTCGAAAACGCCGTTCGTCTCCGTATCCCGTATTCTAATGGAAAGAAGTCCGATCTCGTTGACACCCACGCTTTCGAGCGAGCGGCCTTTAAGAAGATTTTCGAAAATATTCCTGAACTCCCGATCGAGGCTTTGCCTCCCATCTTCCGAAGAGATCACTGCACTAAAAATCAAATTCTTAAGTCTGGCAAATTTTAGTTGCGGCTGCGAGTTGTGCGCCTCCAGCTGGTTCGAAACGTCTGCCGCGCCGAGTTGTATCGGCGGCTCGCCGATGGGTAGCGCCCGGTCGGCGGGGAAATAGCTGAAAGCAGCGACGCTTGGGGGGAACCGCTGTTCCAGGAAAGAGAAGAACATCGGCCCCATCGGCTCCGGGCTGGATAGCCGCCCCGTCCCGTGATCTATGATCAGCTCGAGGCGGCACTCGGGTGGCGTGTCCGCCGCCTTCAGAGCGAGCCGGACCTGGTCCTCGGCCGCCTTGAGCTGCGCCATGCCGAGGGCGGAGGAGAGGAAAGCCAACACGCCGGCAGGGCTCGCGAACTGCTGGCCTAGCTGGGAACGAACGAGGTTCGTCGCGACCTGCGCCGTCGAGTTTTCCAGGAGGGAAATCTCCGCGGGCTCCAAGCGGTAATGCGTACGGATGACCGTTGGTTGTCGGAGGTCACGGGCGATCGCATCCGACCTCAAACGGCCCGGAAGATGCGGTGAGATCGCGCCCACGGCCATCAACGCTTGGTTTGCCTCGTTGGGCGTGCGGGGCGCTAACACGGCCTTGGCCAAGCGGATCGCCTCCAGGAGCGTCGTTTTGCCACTAGCATTGGGGCCAACGATCACACTGATCGGCTTATCGAACTCTGCCTCGACATCCGCGAGAGCGCGGAAATTGCTAATCGACGCGTAACGTAGAAACATCGGACCGTCCAAGTGAAATGACATCCCCCAGGGTCCGCGGGTGACACTAATTCTCGTACCATGGCTGCCCGACTAATGCAAGATATAGGGTCCTGAGACCATCAACCCGACGACTCCGACCCATCAGGCCGAAGATGCGCACGATCCGCGGGTGCGCGCTCCGCTCGATCACGAGCATGAGCCGCGTCGCAGCAAGATCGGTCCTTCTCGCGAGATGGGGGAGCGCGAGGCAGCTAGCGGGGCCGCTTCGACGGGCTTATCTTTTGCTCGCGGCTCCTGGCGAGCACTGTCGCCGCGGTTTGAAAGTTGGCAGCGTCGTTTCGAGGCAATCCATGACGAAGGTCAAGACACGGATACGCGTCGCGCCAGACGGCAGGTTGACCGGGCGGGCCGCAGGGCTCCCCGCCGGCGAGCATGAGGCCGAGATTGAGCTTCTGGAGCGCCCACGCGCCGGTTCGCGAGATTTCGACGTTCTTCTTGCCCGGGTGCGGGCCATCCAGGCCGAGGTCGCTCGGCTCCCAGTGCTCGACACCCGCAGCCCGGAAGAAATAATGGGATACAACGAGCAAGGGCATTTCAGTTAATGGTCGTCGACACTTCAGCCCCGATCGCATTGCTGCTTGGCGAGCCCTAAACTGTCAGATTCGTCGAAAGCATCGCCAGTGCCCGGGAGCGCGTCTTGAGCGCCCCCTCTTACGTCGAGACGGCGATCGTGATGGTGACGCGCTCGGGGCCGGCAGCGCTGGAGAAGCTTGATCATCTTCTCGCTGATCTCGGCGTAGAGATCGTTCCCTTCGCCCACGACGAGGCGGCCGCCGCCGTTCAAGCTTATCGGCGCTATGGAAAAGGCAGTGGCCATCCCGCCGGGCTAAACTTCGGCGATTGCTTCACCTATGCACTTGCGAAGCTCCGCGGCGAGCCCGTCCTCTATAAGGGTGACGATTTTTCGCGCACCGATCTCGTCAGCGCAGCGCCCACCTGATCGGCACACGGCGCGCGCGGCGCTAACGGGATGCGGGCCGGATGGCCGCGGTCCCGGGCGGCGGGTCAGCTCTTCTCTTCGTGCTCCTCGCGGCGGGCGCGGTCGATGGCGGCGCCCAGAATATCGCCGAGGCTCGCCCCCGACTCCGCCGAGCCGCATGCGGCCATCTCC
>JAKAOO010000188.1 GCA_021812165.1 Pseudomonadota bacterium
CCAGATCTTGCGTCTTACGTCATGCCCGGACTTGTTCCGGGCATCCACGAAATGATTGAGAAATACTCATATTTTTGCACGTGGATGGCCGGGTCAAGCCCGGCCATGACGACTAAATGTTGAATTCACCGGAAGCAGAGGAATAAGCAAATGCGGATAAATAGGCGTTTCTTTACGGCAAATCCGAGGAGACGGCGAAAACAACGCGCGGGGATGTAGCTTCGTGTCGTGCGAGGACAAAATCGGTTCTTCGACCCGACCTCTGCGCGTCGCCATTGTCGGATCCGGACCGTCCGGCTTTTTCGCTGCCGGGTATCTTCAGAAGGGGCCGCTCGCGATCGAAGTCGACATGTTCGACCGCCTGCCGACGCCGTTCGGCTTGGTGCGCGGCGGCGTTGCGCCCGATCATCCCGAGATCAAAGGGGTGGCCCGGGTCTTCGACCGCATTGCGGCCCATCCCCATTGCCGCTTCTTCGGCAATGTGACGATCGGCAAAGACCTCGAGCATGACGAACTCGCCCGCTTTTACGATGCCGTTATTTACGCCGTCGGCGCGCAGTCCGACCGGCGGCTTGGCATTCCCGGCGAGGAGCTCTCCGGCGTTCACGCCGCGAGAGAGTTCGTCGGCTGGTATAACGGAGACCCCGATTACCGGGATTCCTCGTTCGATTTGTCTCAGGAAAGCGTCGTGGTGGTCGGCCTCGGCAACGTCGCGATCGATGTCGCGCGCATCCTCGGCGGTTCGCATGCAAGCCTTTGCGGCACCGACATTGCAGGCCACGCCCTTGAAGCGCTCGCGGCCTCTCGCGTGAAGACAATAACGATCCTCGGCCGGCGCGGCCCCGCACAGGCGGCTTTCACCAATCCCGAACTCTGCGAACTCGGCGGATTGCCGGATACCGACGTGGTGGTGACGCCGGAGGATCTGGCGTTCGATGAAGCGACCCGGACCGCAATCGCACGGGCGGAAGATCCAACCCCGCGCGAAAATATCGAGACGCTCGGGGCATATGCGAGCCGAGCGCCGAGCGGAGGGGATAAACGGATCGCCGTTCGGTTCCTCGTTTCGCCGATCGCACTTCACGGCCGGGGACGCGTCGAGGCAATGACCCTCATGCGCAACCGTCTCGAGCCGGACGGCCGGGGTGTTATGAGAGCCGTCGCGACCGGGGAAACTGAGACAATTCCGGTCGGGCTGGTATTGCGGTCGATCGGCTACCGGGGCGTGCCCGTTCCCGGCCTTGCCTTCGACCGGCGCGCCGCCGTCATCCCGAACGCCGCTGGCCGCGTCCTCGCGGCGCCTGGAGGCAGCGAGACAATGCCGGGGGTTTATGTCGTCGGCTGGATCAAGCGCGGAGCAAACGGCGTGATCGGCACCAATAAGCGCGACGCTTATGAGACGGTAACCCTCCTTCTCGAAGATTTCCGAGAGGGCAGGCTTCGCGGCGCCGAGAGGCGTTCGCGCGAGGGTGTCCTGAGGCTTCTCGACGAACGGGGCGTCGCGGTCGTCAGCTACGAGGACTGGCGCCGGCTCGATGAGATCGAATTGGCTCGGGGCAGGGAAACGGGCCGTCCTCGCCTTAAGTTCTGCCGCGTGGAGGAGATGCTGGAAGCAGTGCGGCGCGCCCGCCCGCCGCGAGCGGTTGTTGCGAATTGGGGGCCGCTCAACTAACGTCCTGTGCCAATGGTTCGTAACATTATTCACCGGGAGTGTCATTGCGAGGAGCGCGCGGGCGCGACAAAGCAGTTCCGTTCACGCGGACGGCATCATCCTGAATTGCGATTTTCGCGCTGCAATCTCTTCTGCGCTCTTCTTTGCCTCCGCCATAAGCCAGTTCTTGAACCTTTGCACCCTGCCGAGAAAAGCGGCCGAGTTCGCATAAATCAGGTGCCAGGCTTTTACCCCTTCGACCGCTGCCGAAAACGGCACGACGAGCCTGCCCGCGTCCATCTCGTCGATGACGAGCGGCAGTCGTCCGATGGCCACTCCCTGTCCTTCTATGGCCGCTTCGAGAGCCAATGCGTAACTGTCGAATATCACGCAGTTGCGTCGCGGCGACGGAAGCACGCCCATTCCCGCGAACCACCGGCGCCAATCGTCCGACTCGGACGCCACGATCATGAAGGTTTCCTCGATGAGGTTCGCCATCGTGAGGGTGCCGCCGTGACGCGCGACGAGGGCCGGGCTGCAGACCGGGAACAGGATAGGCGTAAAGAGATGATTTGAGATGACGCCCAGCCAGCTTGTCCCATAGCGTATGGCGACATCGATCTTCTCTCGCGCGAAGTCGCAGCTCTCCGTTGCCGGCCGCACGCGCAGGTTGACCGTCAGCTCGGGACATGCCTCATGGAGCCGCGGCAATCTCGGCACGAGCCAGCTTCTGGCAAAATGCGGGTGACAGTCGATCATGAGACTCGCTTTGTCGGATTCCAAGCTCGTTTGCTGCGTCGCGTCGAACATCAGGTCGAGCGCTTGGCTGATGGAATTGAAATAGGCTTCGCCTCTCGCCGTGGTGACGAGCCCGTTGGCCTGGCGCACGAAGAGCGGGACGCCGAGATACTCTTCGAGGAGCTTGACCTGGTGGCTTACCGCGGCCTGAGTGACACAGAGCTCTTCCGCCGCGCGGGTAAAATTGCAGTGTCTCGCGGCGGCCTCGAATGCGCGCAGTGCGTTGAGTGGCGGCAGCTTTCGACGGCCGCCGGATAAGATGGGCCTTTCGACCGATGTGTCCCTAGGCATTCCCGTTACACGAAGAACGCAGGTGAAAGGCGTCGATCTTTTTTTGCAGGATCGACCGCCCGGCGAGGAGCCGCCTTCATCTAGATTAAGCGACGGCAGATTGAGAGCGGACATCCTGCGACATTACGTCGCGATCGACCATGTGACGGTGCCGCTCGCACGGCCCCGCGCCATCGCTCCGGCTCGGTGACGGCGCCGGCGGTCATCCCCACCACCGCGCCGCCATTGAGGACGGCGTCGCCAACCGCGGCCCCGGCTGCCCCGGCAATAATTGCGGGCTCCCGGCCCCGATCGCGGTCAAGACCGGGAGCTCGGTCCCCTATTCCGCTGCGCTCACCTGCGCCACCGGCCGCGTCAGCGCGCCGGCAGGTGTCGGGATTGCATAGAGTCGGGCGCAATTGTCCCACAGGATCTTGCGCTGCGTTTCCTCGCCGAAAGGAAGGCTGAAGAACTGTTCCATCGCCTCGGGGAACGCGCCGTCCGGATGCGGATAGTCGCTTGAGACGACGAAATAGTCAGCGCCGAGCTTCTTGACGACATCGACCGCCGGCTCCTCATCGGCATCGAGGGCGATATAGCACTGGCGTTTGAAGTATTCGCTCGGAAGCATGAGGATCTGGTTTTCGCAGCCGGGCCCGAACTTTTCCCACTGGTCGTCGAGACGCCACAGCCACCAATAGATCCAGCCCGCGGTTCCTTCGAGAAAGGCGCATCTGAGCCGCGGATGGCGTTCGAGGACGCCCCCCGTCGTCATGCTGGCGATCGCCCCCATCAGCTCGACCGGATTGCGGATCGCGTGCGCGATCGGGTGAAAATTGGGGTGTCCGACATACCGCCTTCCGGCATCCTCCCGAAGCGAAGTGTTCCCGGTCGGGTGAAAGCCGATCGGCACGGAGAGTTCTTCGAGCGCCTCCCACAAGGGCTCGCAGGCATCGTCATGAAGATGCTGCCCGTTGACCGGATTGGGCGTGCCGATGACCGCGACGGCGCCCAGTTCCCTGACGCAGCGCCGCGCCTCGGCGGCAGCCGATGTCGCGTCGTGCATCGCCAACTGCGCCGCGAATTTGAGGCGCTGCGGGTCGGCGTTGCAATAATCCGCCGCCCAGTTGTTGTAGGCGCGCGCCAAGGCCGCGGCGTAGTCGGGCGCAAGCGCGTCGTGGCACAGAATCTGCCGGCCGCGCGTGCCGTACATGACTGCGACATCGATGCCCTCGATGTCCATCGCGCCGAGCGTCGAGGACGCATCATAGCCGCGCGCCCGGGCGAGCTTGAAATGGGGGTGGCGCGCCCGGCTGCGGCGCTGCAACCCGCGGCTGGAAAGGGTCGCTCCCAGCTCGGTGGCGTGCGCCGGGATCGCGAGGCCCTGGACCTCCATGCCCATGATCGCATCGGCGTTACCCTTGTCGCCCGGATCCGCGGACAGAGTCTCCTGCTGGCCGCCATAAAAGCGCGGCGGGTTCGAGCTGCGGTAGGGTTCGTCGAGATAGCGCGCCCACAGGTCGTCGGGCTCCATCATGTGCAGGTCGCTGTCCATGATCAGGCAACCATTGCGTGCCATTCCAACCTCCTCTTTCTGCTATCGTCCCCAATTATCCGGGCGGCACCGCGCGCCAGGCGGCGACCTGGGCTGCGGAAAAATGCTGGAACGTCGTCATTCCGGGGCGCGGTCGATCCGCGGGCTATGAGCGTTGCGCGGCCTTCGCGGCGAACCTCCGACGGCCGTGCCCGGCACGTCGCCCGCGGACGCGATCCCGGAATCCATAAACACAGGCCCGCGAGATCAATGGCTTGGCCTGTGTTCATGGGTTCCGGTCCCTGCCCTCACGGGCCGTCCCGGAATGACAGGGGGTTTTTCCGCATCCTCCAGTGGTGACACTCTGACGATTGGTACCGTGGCGGATCCGCCGAGATTGCTTCCCCCCGGAACGCCCTGGAGGGCGGTCGTCCGGGGGTCGCAATGACACTTGACTCCTTGTCATTGCGAGGAGCCCACGGGTCCGCGCTTCGCGCGGCCCGAGGATAAACTGCGCGACGAAGCAATCCCGACACGGCAGCCGGCCGCTTGCGACGTCTTCGGTCAAGGCCTCGGCGGTCGCCCGATAGTGCGGGCGGCTGCGGTGGGTCAGCGCGGGGGGCCAAGCTCTCACGATGATATTGTTCTAATTAAATCTCTACTTCGTGCCCGACAATAAGGCAATCACAATTTTTCGCCTTCGGGACAAATGGCGGATGGGCGGCGAGCACGACGCCGAGATGGCCGGCCTCGGCAATCGAAGGGAAGGGTTCGACCGTGGATGGCGAGATCTTGGAGAGGAAGCCTGCCCTGCCGGCGCCCTTACCGGCAAAGCGACCTATGGCGCGGCCGGTGAACTCGTCGCGGTGACGCCGGCCAACGCGATCATCGGGCATGGCCGGATCGATGGCCGCAAGGTTAGCGTTGAGGCCGACGATTTCACGATCCGCAGCGGCTCGTCGGAATCGATTATTTCCGAAAAATGGCTCTTTGCGGAGCGGATGGCGCTCGAATTGAAGATGCCTCTCATCCGCCTCGTCGACACCGCAGGGGGCAGCATCCGGCTCCTTGAACAGCAGCAACAAACAAAGATCCCCGGTTATCCGACCTGGCCGGTGTTTCAGCTGCTTGGCAGCGTGCCGGTCGTCGGGGTCGCGCTTGGCGCCTGCGCCGGGCTTGGCGCCATAAAGATCGCGATCTCTCATTTCTCGGTCATGGTTCGAGAGAAGAGCCAAGTTTTTGCCGCCGGCCCTCCGGTGGTAAAGCAGGGGCTGAACCAGGATGTGACAAAAGAGGAGCTGGGCGGCTACAAGATCCATTCCCGCCAAAGCGGCGCGGTCGACAACGAAGCGGAAAACGAGGAAGAGGCGTTGGCGGAGGTTCGCCGTTTTCTCTCGTATTTGCCGCGGAACATCTGGGAATTGCCGACACGGAGCCCGCCGCAGGACGACCCGGAACGTCGGGAAGACATGCTCAACGACAGTATCCCGCGTGACCGCCGCAAGGTTTATAATGTCCGCAGGCTTCGCGCGGCCGTCCTCGACAAGGGTTCGATATTCGAGATCGGGCGCAATCACGGCGGGTCCACCGTTGCCGCTCTTTGCCGTATCGATGGCTACGCTGTCGGCGTCATGGCGAACGACCCCTTGGTCGCGGGCGGGGCAATGACCCGCGCGGCGGCGCAAGGAGATCGAAAAGCGCTACGAACACCTGGAATCGCCTTTTCGCTCGGCCGAGCGATTCAGCGTCCCGGACGTCATCGATCCGCGCGACACGCGCCCGATCCTTTGCGACTGGGTCGCCGACGCTTATGAGGTGACGAAAACCCAGACCGCCCCGCGCCTGCGCACGATGCGTTGACGCAGACCGCCCCGCGCGTCAGTAGCTCGTGGGCCAGGTCCGCATCAGGTGTTGGCCAATTCCCCCTGAAAGGCGCAGGCGGTGGAACTCGAGGCTTCGGATCAGATAGTCGCGGATTTCGCGTGGGTCGATGACGCTCTGGATGCTGAAATTGGCCGCCGCGTCGAAAGGCGAAGTGGAGCGCGCCATTTCCGCGCGCTCTGCGGCGTATTTTTCGGGGTCTTTTTCTGCGTCCGTGCCGTAGACGATCTTCACCGCGTAATCGGGCGCCATAAAGCCGATCTCGGCTGTGGTCCAGGCGGCCACCTCGTGGGCGTTACTGGCCCCGCCCATATTGAGGACAGCCTGGCCGTAAGATTTGCCCATGACGATTGCGATCTTGGGCATGGTGACGAGAGAGATCGCATTCATCCAGTTCATCACCTTGCCGATGACGCCTTTGCGCTCGCCCTCGGCGCCGCCGATATTGCCCGCCCCCATGACGTCGGGCATGCGCGCTCCGGTCGACTCCCCGAAAAAGACGATCGGCAGACCGCAGCTCTTCGCCACCCCTTTCGTATGGCGCATCTTGCGCCCATTGATGCGGCTGCTGCCGGCGCCCATCACCGTGAAATCGTTTGCGACCAAGGCCACGGGCCGGCAATCGTCGAGCCGAGCTCCAGCACCCGATATCCGGCAAGAGGTCCAGCCGCGGCTGGGGGTGATCTCCTCTCCATCATTAAACCCAAATCGACCGCGGCAGAGGGTGCCGCCGCCGGAGATGTGCTGTCAAGACGAATGTTGACATGACCCTTGTCGGCGCCCTAGCATGGAATTTGCAGCCGAATAATCGAGAACCCGCCGGGGCCGAATGTTCA
>JAKAOO010000189.1 GCA_021812165.1 Pseudomonadota bacterium
GACCCGCACGTCCACTGTTCCTGGTATATCCCGCTTCCCGGCCGAACCGAGCATCAACTGACCGACCCCGCCGCGGTCGTAAGCCGGGCCGCGCTTTTCGGCGGCACCACGACGATCCTCGATTTCGCCGCCGTCGATCCGGGCGACCATGTGGCGGCGGCGATCGCGCGGCGCGACAAGGAATGGAGGGACGCCTGCTTCTGCGATTACGGCTTTCACATCATGGTTCTGGGGAAGCTCGCGCCCGAGCTTTTCGGCGAGATCGAAGAGGCGGTCGCCGCGGGCCACCCGAGCGTCAAGATCTTTACGACCGACATCACGCCTTCGCGCAAAGGCCGGATGGTCGATTTCGGCGACATCTGGGAAGTCTTGAAGGCGCTTGCGAAGGCGGGCGGCATCGCCGCGATCCACGCCGAAGACAACGACATCGTCATGCACATGTACGAAAAGCTCTTCCGCGAGGAGCGGACGGGCTTCGAGAACATGGCCGAAGTGCACAACACGCTTTCGGAAGACCTCTCGTTCAATCGCGTCATCCGCCTCGCCTCGAACATCGAAGGGTCGGCGCTTTACATGATGCACACCTCGGCCGCGACCGGGGTCAATGCGATCGCCGAAGCGCGCTCACGCGGGCGGCCGATTTACGGCGAGACCCTCCACCAGTACCTTCTCTATACGGCCGAAGACTATAAGCGCCCTCAAGGGCAGATCTATCACACCTACCCTTCGCTCAAATTCCAGGCGGATCACGAGGCCTTGTGGCGGGCGACGCGCGAGGGCGCGATCCGCACCGTCGCGACCGACGAGATCTGCTGCCCGTTGCGCGTCAAGCTCCAGGGGCGGCGGATCGACGACACGACCGGGGGCAATGCCGGGGTCGAGCCGCGGGTTTCGCTCATCTATACCGAGGCGGTCGAGAAACGTGGCTACTCCTTGAACGAGTTTGTCGCTCTCGTCTCGACGAACGCGGCAAAGATCATGGGGCTTTATCCGCGCAAAGGCGTGCTCGCCGTCGGTTCGGACGCCGATATCGTCCTTCTCGACCGGCGCCGGCGTCACATCGTGCGCGCCACCGAGATGCACGAGGCCGATTACAGCCCGTGGGAAGGGCGCGACCTCGCCGCCTGGCCCTCGCTCACCATGCTGCGCGGCAAGATCGTCGTCGAGGGGCGGAATTTTTTGGGCGAGCCGAAAGACGGCCAACTCATCGCGCGCAAAGTCGCCGACGAGATCCGCGCCCGGCCGGCGGTGTAGGACGCCGGTGCCGGGTGAGGGATTCGAACCCCCGGCCTTCGGTTTACAAAACCGCTGCACTACCCCTGTGCTAACCCGGCTCTTGCGGATCTTACAGCACCTCGAAAGGTGGGGTCGACCCGCGGTTTCAGGGCGAGGGAAAGCTGCGAGAGGCCCCTTGCGGGGTGTTCGCCGAGAGCTAACATGAATTTATGCTCTCGCTCGTATACACGCGCCGTGCGCTCAAGGATTTGGCGGCGCTTTCTGCCGCCGATAACCACCGAATGAGGGAGCGGTTGAAGGCTTATGCGGCGGTGCCCGAGGCGCCGGGGCAGGACGTGAAGCCGCTCACGGGGGCCGCGGGCAGCTTTCGCCTCTAAAGCGGCGATTGGCGCGCCCTTTTCACCGTGAGCGGTGGCGCGATGACGGTCTACCGGATCGGACGCCGCCGGGAGGTGTACCGATGAGCAACGTGGTTGCCGAATTGGAACGTCGCCTCGAAGAAGCCGAGGATGAAAACGACGCTCTTCAGCTTCGCCTCGCCAAGATCGAGGACGCGCTTTTTGATGGCGAGCGCGTTCCTGCGCGAGTTGTCGATCGCCTTGCCGGGGGCGAAAACCCGGTCCGGGTCTGGCGCGAGCATCGCGGCTTGGCCCTTGGCGAGGTGGCGCGTCGCGCCGGAATTAGCGCCGCGATGCTGAGCGAGATCGAGGCCGGCAAGAAGGAGGGGAGCATCCGCATGCTCGCTGCCCTGGCCCGCGCTCTGGGGGTGGATACCGAGGATTTCATCCGTTGGCCCCAAGATTGAGGCGATGTCGCGGCGATCGCGACCCTCAGCCCCGCTTCCCTCCGCCGCACCGGCGCAGCAGCTCGTAAAGCGCGACGGCCGCAGCGTTCGAGACGTTGAGCGTCGGGAAACCCTCGCGCGTCGGCAGGCGGGCGAGGAAGTCGCAGCGCTCGCGCACGAGACGCCGCATCCCTTCCCCTTCCGCGCCGAGAACGAGAGCGACCCGCAGGCCGAGATCCTTCGCCGAGAAAAGATCGGGCGCGCTCTCGTCGAGCCCGCAAACCCAGAACCCGCCCTCCTTCAGGCGATCGAGGGCGCGGGCGAGGTTTGTCGCGCGGACGAGCGGGAGCCGTTCGAGCGCTCCCGAGGCGGCCTTTGCCAGCGCCCCTTCGGAAGAGGGCGCGCCATGCGCGGGCAGGACCACCGCGAGGGCGCCAAACGCCGCGGCCGAGCGCAGGACGGCCCCGACATTCTGCGGATCCTGGACGCGGTCGAGGACGAGAACGACCTCTCTTCCCGCCGTCGCCTCGCCTGCGCTCAGCGTCTCTTCGAGAGAGAGCTCGATGAGTGGCTCGACTAAGAGAGCCAGGCCCTGATGCACCGCGTCCTCGCCGAGGATGGAGGAGAACTCGCGGCGCGATAGGATGCGGATCCCGGTGCCGTCGCGGGCGCGCGCGGCGACGGCGCCAGCGAGGAGGGCTTCGGCCTCCCTCTCGTGGCCCGCGAGAACCAGAAGCTCGCGCCACGATCGCGCTGGGTTGGCGAGCGCCGCCGCGACGGCATGGCGGCCGTAGATCCAGCGCCCGCCGTGCCTGCCGTCGCCTCCTCGATGCGCTCCGCTGCGGCGCGAAGGGGCGCGAAAGCCGGGCGGAGGAAGGGCGGGCATCCTGAGACTTCTCGGTGCGGTAGAGGATCCTCGTCTTCTCTAGCATGAGCGCGGCGCGCCCTGCGAGCGCTTGCAACCTTAAGGCTCAAGCCCCAGATTGACAAAGCTGCGCCGAACCCCTATGAGCGTCCGGGCGGTGCGCCGGGCCGCAAGCGATCGCGGAGGGGTTGCCGAGCGGTCAAAGGCAGCAGACTGTAAATCTGCCGACGGATGTCTTCGTAGGTTCGAATCCTACCCCCTCCACCAGCGCGGCGGACGGTGCCAACGGCTTGGGCGGGATCGAAAGGGATCGGGCGCAGCGGAGATCCGGACGCGGGTGTAGCTCAATGGTAGAGCTCCAGCCTTCCAAGCTGGCTACGTGGGTTCGATTCCCATCACCCGCTCCAGCGCGAAGGCGCCTCAGATCCACCTCTCTCTGACGGGAAACCCGGAACGATGGCGAAGGCGAAGTTTCAGCGGACGAAGCCGCACTGCAACATCGGGACGATTGGCCATATCGACCATGGGAAGACGACGTTGACGGCGGCGATTACGAAGGTATTGGCGGAGAGCGGCGGGGCGAAATTTGTGCCGTTTGAGGAGATCGACAAGGCGCCGGAGGAGCGGGCGCGGGGGATTACGATTGCGACGGCGCATGTGGAGTACGAGACGGGGAAGCGCCACTATGCGCATGTGGATTGTCCGGGGCATGCGGACTACATCAAGAACATGATCACGGGGGCGGCGCAGATGGACGGGGCGATCCTGGTGGTTTCGGCGGCGGACGGGCCGATGCCGCAGACGCGGGAGCACATTCTCCTGGCGCGTCAGGTGGGGGTTCCCTCGCTTGTGGTTTACGTCAACAAGGTGGACATGGTGGACGACCCGGAGTTGTTGGAGTTGGTGGAGTTGGAGGTGAGGGAGTTGTTGTCGTCCTATCAGTTTCCAGGGGACGAGATTCCGATCGTGCGGGGTTCGGCGCTGGCGGCGCTCGAAGGGCGCGACCCGGAGGTGGGGCGGGAATCGATTTTGAAGCTGATGGAGGCGGTCGATGCCTACATCCCGCAGCCGGAGCGGGCGAAGGACCGGCCGTTTCTGATGCCGATCGAGGATGTGTTTACGATTTCGGGGCGCGGCACGGTGGCGACGGGCCGGGTCGAGCGCGGGGTGGTCAAGGTCGGCGACGAGGTCGAGATCGTGGGTTTGAAGCCGACGGCGAAGACGGTGGCGACCGGGGTCGAGATGTTTCGGAAGCTCCTCGATCAGGGCGAGGCGGGGGACAATATCGGCGTCCTCCTGCGCGGCACCAAGCGCGAGGAGGTGGAGCGCGGCCAGGTGCTGGCGGCGCCGGGCTCGATCACGCCCCACACCCGCTTTCGCTGTGAAGCCTATATCCTGACGAAGGAGGAGGGCGGGCGGCACACTCCGTTTTTCAGCAATTACCGGCCGCAGTTCTATTTCCGCACCACCGATGTGACGGGGACGGTCAAGCTTCCCGAAGGGACCGAGATGGTGATGCCGGGCGACAACATCAGCATGGAGATCCAACTCATCGCCCCGATCGCCATGGATGAGGGCCTGCGCTTTGCCATCCGCGAAGGCGGACACACCGTCGGCGCCGGCGTCGTCGCCCAAATCATCGAATAAACGGTGATAGGAGTGTAGCTCAATGGGTAGAGCACCGGTCTCCAAAACCGGGGGTTGGGGGTTCGAGCCCCTCCACTCCTGCCAGCGGCTTGCGCTCCAGAGAGGAGTTGGTGGCAAGAGGGGCGCGGCGAGGCCATATCGAAGGAGCCCTCTGAAAGAGGGCGCGAAAATCCCATAGAATCGATGGCAAAAGCGAACGTAGTCGAATTTTTCCGCGAGGTCCGGCAGGAGCTGTCGCGGGTGACTTGGCCGACCCGCAAGGAGACCCTGCAGACGACGGCGATGGTCTTCGTCATGGTGTTTATCGCCGCGGCCTTCTTCTTCCTCACGGACCAGCTCTTTTCGGTCATGGTGCGCTTCATTTTCGGAATGGGGCATTGAGAGCGATGACGGCGCGCTGGTACGTCATCCACGTCTATTCCGGCTTCGAAAAGAAGGTCGCCGCGGCGATCCGCGAGCAGGCCCATCAGAAGGGCCTCGACGACAGATTCGAGGAGGTCCTTGTGCCGACCGAGGAGGTGGTCGAGGTGAAGCGCGGGACCAAGGTGAGCGGGGAGCGCAAATTCTTTCCCGGCTATGTCCTCATCAAGATGGACCTCAACGACGAGACCTGGCATCTCGTCAAGAACACCGCAAAGGTCACCGGCTTTTTGGGCGGCCGCGGCCGGCCTTCGCCGGTGAGCGAGAGCGAGGCGGCGCGCATCATGCGGCAGGTGCAGGAGGGGATCGAAAGGCCGAAGCCCTCCGTCACCTTCGAGGTCGGAGAGCAGGTGCGCGTGTGCGACGGGCCGTTTACCTCGTTCAACGGACTTGTCGAGGAAGTCGACGAGGAAAAGGCGCGTCTCAAGGTGGCGGTTTCGATCTTCGGCCGGGCGACCCCGGTCGAACTCGAATATTCGCAAGTCGAGAAGATTTGAATGACCGTCTTGGCGTCATTGCTAGCGAAGCGACGCAATCCCGACGAGATTGCGTCGTCGCGGAGTTTATCGTCGGGCCGCGCAAAGCGCGGACCCGTGGGCTCCTCGCAATACATGACGGGAAACGGCGGATAGAGAGAGGCGATGGCAAAGAAAATCGTCGGGACCATCAAACTGGAAGTGCCGGCCGGCAAGGCCAATCCCTCGCCGCCGATCGGTCCCGCTTTGGGCCAGCGCGGTCTCAACATCATGGAATTCTGCAAGGCGTTCAACGCCGCGACCCAGAACCTCGAACCCGGCATGCCGATCCCGGTGGTGATCACCGCTTTTGCGGATCGCAGCTTCAGCTTCGTGACGAAGAGCCCGCCCGCCGGCTATTTCCTGAAAAAGGCGGCGGGGATCGAGAAGGGGGCCGGGACCGCCGGCAAGGGCGCGAGCGCCGGCCGGGTGACGATGGCGCAGATCCGGGAGATCGCGGAGAAAAAG
The DNA here is from genome assembly GCA_021812165.1 of Pseudomonadota bacterium. Taxonomy (GTDB): domain Bacteria; phylum Pseudomonadota; class Alphaproteobacteria; order ATCC43930; family CGMCC-115725; genus AP-15. The sequence goes on from JAKAOO010000189.1 coordinate 5,936, forward strand.
ATGCAGGATTTGAACGCCAATGATCTCGAAGGCGCCTGCCGCATGGTGATCGGCTCGGCGCGCTCGATGGGTCTCGAGGTTGTGGAGGGCTGAGGATGGCGCGCAAAGGCAAGCGGCTCAAGACGGCCTATGAAGGGGTCGACCCGCTGACGGCTTACCCGGTAGAGGAGGCGGTGAAGCTCCTGAAAGCGGGCGCGAAGGCGAAGTTCGACGAGACGATCGAGATCGCGATGAATTTGAACCTCGATCCGCGCAAGCCCGACCAGAACCTGCGCGGCACCGTGATGCTCCCGCATGGGACGGGGAAGACCGTGCGCGTCGCCGTTTTTGCTCGCGGCGAGAAGGCCCAGGAGGCCGAAGCGGCCGGCGCCGACATCGTCGGCGCCGAAGACCTCGCCGAAAAAGTGCAAAAGGGGGAGATCGACTTCGACCGTTGCATCGCAACCCAGGACATCATGGCTCTCGTCGGGCGCCTCGGGAAAATTCTGGGACCGCGAGGCCTGATGCCGAACCCGCGCCTTGGCACCGTGACCCAGAACGTCGCCGAGGCGGTACAAGCGGCCAAAGGGGGACAGGTCGCGTTCCGCGCCGAGAAAGCTGGGATCGTTCATGCCGGGATCGGCAAAGCGAGCTTTACGGAAGGGGCGCTTATCGATAATGTTCGCGCCTTTGTCGGCGCCGTCACGCGATCGAAGCCAAGCGGGGTCAAGGGCACCTATATCCGCAAGGTGAGCTTGAGCTCTTCCATGGGTCCGGGCGTCAGGCTCGAGTTCTCGGGCCTCGGCGTGGAAGCGCGCGCCGAATAGAAGGGCTGGGCAAGGCGGCGCGGCGCGCCCCGAAGGGCTGGCGCCGGGCGTGGCACCCCGGCGTCAAAGCCGTGAGAGCGGTTCGGAGAGAAGAGTGGAGCGAGCAGGCAGAGCCAGGAAAGAGGATTTCGTCGCGAGCCTCAGAGAGAGCCTCGAAGGCGCCACGTGCCTCGTGGTGACGCGGCAATCGGGGCTCACCGTTTCC
>JAKAOO010000190.1 GCA_021812165.1 Pseudomonadota bacterium
GAGGATCGAAGGCGGCGGCTTCTCGTCGAAATAGATCTCCGCATAGGCGAGATCCGAGAGGATGAAGATGCCCTTCTTGCGGCAGAACTCGACGATCTCGCCGTAAAAATCGAGATCGGCGGTCTCCGCGGTCGGGTTGGCGGGAAAGTTGAGGACGACCGCGAGCGGCGCGGGAACACTCTCCTCGACCGCCTTTTTGAGCCCTGCGAAAAAGTCGCAGCCGGGGCCGATCGGAACGTGGCGCACCGCAGCCCCCGCCATGATGAAACCGAAAGCGAGGATCGGGTAGCAGGGGTTCGGGACGAGCACGACGTCGCCCGGCGCGGCAATCGCCTGCGCGAGGTTGGCAAAGCCTTCCTTGGAGCCGAGCGTGACGATGATTTCGCTGTCGGGATCGAGATCGATCCCGAAACGGCGCGCGTAATAGGCGGCATAGGCGCGGCGCAAGCCCAAAATCCCCCGCGACACCGAATAGCCGTGGCTTTTCGGGTTCTGCACGGCCTCGATGAGCTTTTGGACGATATGGGGCGGCGTCGGCCCGTCAGGGTTGCCCATCCCGAGATCAATGACGTCGCGACCCTCGGCGCGCGCCTTCGCTTTGAGGGCGTTGACCTCGGCGAAGACGTAAGGGGGCAGGCGTTTGATGCGATAGAACTCTTCGGGCATGAGCCGGCTCGGCAGAAGTTTAAAGAGCGGCGAAGCGTCTGCGCGTTCCTAGTGGTGTGAACCCGACACTCGGTACGGGAGTGCCAGCCAGCGAGATTGCTTCGCTGCGCTCGCAATGACCTCGTAAATGGCTGTCATTGCGAGGAGCGGAGCGACGAAGCAATCTCACTCGGGCAGGAACCTATGTGAGGTTCACGCCGCCAGCCGCGCGATGCCGCACCCCCGAACCTGCGCGCAAAGCGGCCGAATCTCAAGAACTTTTGCGGTGGAGTCTAGGAGCCTTCCAGGGGCTGCGTCGCCGCGGCAAGCCAGGAGCGGGTTTCTTCATCGACTAGAGGCGAAATCTCGGCGCGCACGCGCGCGTGGTAGGAGTCGAGCCAGGCCCGCTCTTCGCGATCGAGGAGACCCCGGTCGATGAGAGCGCGATCTATCGGGACGAGCGTCAAGGTTTCGAAGCCGAGCATCTGCCGCTCTCCCGAACCCTCTCGCGGCGCGACGGCAAGCAGGTTTTCGATGCGGATCCCGTACTCTCCGCTTTTGTAATAGCCGGGTTCGTCCGAGACGATCATCCCTGGCACAAGCGCCTCTTTCGTTCCCGTTTTGGCGATCCGCTGCGGCCCCTCATGAACCCCGAGATAGCTGCCGACGCCATGACCGGTGCCGTGATCGTAATCGAGGCCCGCTTCCCATAACGCCCGCCGGGCGAACGCGTCGAGCTGGGCCCCGCTCGTGCCCCGCGGAAACTTCGCTCGAGCGAGCGCGATATGGCCCTTCAATACCCGGGTAAAGCGGTCGCGCATCTCGGGGCTCGGCTCGCCGATCGCGAGCGTGCGCGTGATATCGGTGGTGCCGTCCAAGTATTGGGCGCCCGAATCGACGAGATACAGCATGCCCGGATCGAGGCGCCAATCGCTCCCGCGCGCAGCCCGATAATGGACGATCGCGCCATGCGCCCCGGCGCCCGAAATCGTCGCAAAGGAAAGGTCGCGGAAATAGTCGCCTTCTGCCCGGATCGCTTCGAGGCGATCGCTTGCCGCGATTTCCGTCACGGCGCCTTTGGGCGCCTCCTCGGAAAGCCAGGCGAGAAAGCGCACGACGGCGGCGCCGTCGCGGCGATGCGCCGCGCGCGCCCCTTCGAGCTCGACCGGGTTCTTTGCGGCTTTGGCGAGAAGAGAGGGGTCGGCGGCGCGCTCGATTTTTGCGCCTGCCCCTTCGAGGCGGTCGAAAATCCATGACGCGGCCGTCATGGGATCGACGCGCACCTTCGCGCCTGCGGCCGCCAACTCTTCGAGTGCGGCGCCAAAGCGCTGCGGCGGAAAGATCGCCACTTCGCCTCCGAGATGCGAGGGGGTTCGTGGCGCGAGCTTCCTGCGGTCGATGAAAAGATCGACCCGCCCGTCACGATAAAGGAGGGCGAAGCTCAAGGGGAGCGGCGTATGCGGGACATCGCCGCCGCGGATGTTGAGAAGCCAGGCGATCGATTCGGGCAGGGTCAGAACGGCGGCGGCAACCCCTTCCGCGGCAAGATCCGCGCCAAGGCGCCCGCGCTTCGAAGACGAGCTTTCTCCGGCAAACCACTCCTCATGCGGGAACACCGGGGCGAGGGGGGCGGCCGGACGAGCCTGCCAGATGCGGTCGATCGGGTTCTCCTCGACCGGCCGCAACAGCGCCTCCGCCTTCTCAGCCGCCTTGCGCACCCGCTCGACATCCGAAAGCGTCAGGAGCCAAGGGTCGTAGCCGAGCACCCTCCCTTTCCCGAGCGACGCGGCGATCCAGGCGTCCGGCGGCTCCTCGACGAGGTGGCGGATCTCGTAAAGCTCCCGCTCGACCTCTTCCGCCGCCTGGAGCGTATAGCGCCCGTCGACGAAGAGCGCCGCGCGATCTTCGAGAACGACGGCAAGCCCGGCCGAGCCCGTAAAACCGGTGAGCCAAAGGAGGCGCTCCGAAGAGGCGGGCACGAACTCGCCCTGGTGCTCGTCGGCGCGCGGAACGAGAAATCCGTCGAGCCGCTGCCGGGCAAGCGCGCGGCGCAGGCGCAAAAGCCGCTCGCGACGCGGCAAAGCGGCGAAATCAGCGGCGCCGAGGCCGTCGCGGCGGGTCGCCCTCTTTTGCGTCCGGCGCCGTTCGAGGGCCTCGGCAAGCGCCGGCGACACGCTTTCCGCAACGAGCGGATGCCAGCTCGTCCCGACCCTCTCCGGCGCCGCGAGAACGCCCTCGATCAGTTGGTCGACCCCCGCCGGATCGTAAGACGAGCCGGCTTCCCCGAGCAGTCTTTCGAGATTCGATCGCGCGTTTCTCCCCTCGCTCATCAACGCTCCTCGACGCCGGCTTCCGCGCCATCTTATAGGCGACATGCCCGCGGCGGCGCGAGGGCTCGAGCGCGCTTCGGGCCGGCCGCAGCGTTCCCGAAAGCGGTTGGCGCTGCGTTGCAGCAAGGCCATAAGGATCGCCAATCTGGAAAAAATATCGCGCCTTTCCGCATGGCTGACTTGCGGCGGTCGGTCTGGAGACGGCGCGTCCTCGGCCTAAGTATATTGCGATGCAGTATCATGCGATCGGGTTTCCGACGAGAAAGTCTCTGTCATGTCTCTTATCAATCTCGTCCTCCAGGCTCGTGAGAGCTTTGCCGACTGGCGCCGCAAGCGCCGCGCTTACGAAGAACTGATGGCGCTCGACGACCGTATGCTGGCCGATATCGGCATCCACCGATCCGAGATCAGCCGGATCGTCTGGGGCGGGCCCGAGAGTGGGGAAGAATCCTTTGAGGATCGGCGCCGGTGCCCGGACTTCAGCACCGACACCCAGTGCGATTCGCCGCTCCCTTGGCCGCTCCCCCGCCCTTTTTGAGGAGAAGGCTCGACCAGCCGTCGACAACGAGGCGGCGTTCGAGCCGCATCCTTAAGTAGCGGTGGGCGGAAAGCACCAACCCCTCCTGCCGCGGGGTAAATCCCGACAGCAAAGCCCGTCCCCCGGGTTCGAGAGTGCTCCCGAGATCGCGCGCCAGAAGCGCGAGAGGGCGCGCCAAGATGTTCGACACAACGAGATCGTACCGCGCGCGGCCGAGGACCCGGTCGCGATAACCGGCGGCCGCGCGCACCCGTATCAGCCGCCCGACGCCGTTCTTCCGCGCGTTGCCGCGGGCGGCCGCCGCCGCCCTCGGATCGATGTCGCTTGCGAGAACCGGCCGCCGCCAGCGCTTCGCCGCGGCGATCGCGAGGATGCCGCTGCCGGTTCCGACATCGAGAATGCGGCGCGGGCGCGCAGCCAAGCGGTCCATCAGCAACAGGCAGCCGCGGGTCGAGGCATGTTCGCCCGTGCCGAAAGCGGTGGCGGCGTCGATCCGAACGGGCGTCGCCCCTTTCGGAACCGGGCCCTCATGATGCGAGCCGTAGATATAAAAGCGGCCGATCCTTTTGGGCGGGAAAGCGAGCCGGTTTTCCGCGAGCCAGTCGCGTTCTTCCAACCTCTTTTCCGAAATCTCGAGGAGGCGCCCGCCATTGGCCGCGGCGGCGAGCGCGAAAATCGTCTCGGCGAGTGGCGTGAGGCGGGCGCGTTTCCCAAGGCTCTCCACCTGCCAAAAGTGCGGGGCATCCCGTCGCGGGGTCTGCTGCGGGTCGGAAATTTCGAATACCGAGACCGCGTTGGCCCATCTTTCGAAGATCGTGCCGATGGCCTTCGCCGCCGCTTCCCCTTCGACTCTGGCGCATAGGCGAAAGAAGCCCGTCCCGCTCGTCAAGAGGCACGCTCGACAAAGTCGTCGATCACCTTTTTCTCGCCCGCTCGATCAAAGCGGATCGCGAGGACCTTGCCGTCGATCCCGATGATCGAACCCGGACCGAACTTCGGATGAAGCACGCGATCGCCGACGGCAAAGCCTTCCCCGCCCCCCGATCGCACGCCGCGGCGCGGCGCGGCGAAGAGAAGCGGAGGGCGAGCCCCGTCCTGCGGCCGATGGACCGCAGGCGCGGCGCGGCCCGTAAGCGCGGGCGCAGTCCAAGGGCGCCGCTCAGCCCGGCCCGGTGTGCCTCCTTCCGCCCAATCGACAACGGGCTCTTGAGGGTTCATGAGGCCGAGGCCCGGTTCGGCGACGACCTCGATATGTTGCGGGGGCAGCTCGTCCAAAAAGCGCGAGCGGGCCGGGTTCTGCCACTGCCCGTGGACGCGGCGGCTCGCGGCGCAGGAAAGGAAGGCGCGGCGGCGGGCGCGCGTCAGCCCGACATACGCGAGACGGCGCTCCTCCTCGAGCGCGGCAAGCCCCCCTTCGGCCACAGCCCTCTGGTTGGGGAAGAGGCCTTCCTCCCAGCCCGGCAAAAACACGGTGTCGAATTCGAGCCCTTTTGCCCCATGGAGCGTCATCAGACTGACGGCGTCGCCCGCCGATTCGGCGGCATTGTCCATGACGAGGGCGACATGCTCCAAAAAACCGCCGAGAGTGTCGAACGCGGTCATCGCGACCACGAGTTCCTTCAGGTTTTCGAGCCTTCCCGGAGCGTCGGGCGTCTTTTCGGCCAGCCACATCTCCGTATAGCCCGATTCGTCGAGCACCATCTGCGCGAGTTGCGGATGCGGCATCGCGGGCGATCTTGCCCGCCATCGATCGAGCGCCGCGACAAAGCCCGAGAGCGCATGGCGCGCTTGCGGGCGCAAGGGGGCACCCCGCGAAGTATTACTTTGCGGGGATCCCGCGTCGCCGCCGACAAGAGCGCGCGCCGCCTCGACGAGAGGGAGCCTTTTCTGCCGCGCGAACTCATGGAGTTCCCTCTGCGTGGCGCTGCCGATGCCGCGACGCGGCAGATTGAGGATGCGCTCGAAGGCGAGGTCGTCCGCGGGCTCGTTGACGAGGCGCAGATAGGCGAGCGCGTCGCGAATTTCCTGGCGCTCGTAAAAGCGAGGCCCCCCGAGGACGCGGTAAGGTAAAGCGAGCGTGATAAAGCGATCCTCGAACTCGCGCGTCTGAAAGGCGGCGCGCACCAGGATCGCGATCTCCTTCAAGAGATGGCCGCGCCGTTGCAGCGCCTCGATCTCCTCGCCGACCCAACGCGCCTCGGCCTCCCCGTCCCAGAGCGCCTTGACCACGACCGTCTCTCCCGCTCCGGCGCGGGTAAAAAGGCCCTTGCCGAGGCGTCCCCGATTGTTGGCGATGACGGCCGCGGCGGCGCCGAGGATATGCGAGGTCGAGCGGTAGTTTTCTTCGAGACGCAGGATCTGCGCGCCCGGGAAATCGCCTTCGAAGCGCAGGATGTTGCCGATCTCCGCGCCGCGCCAGCCGTAGATCGACTGGTCGTCGTCGCCGACGCAGCAGAGGTTGCGCCGTTCCCGGGCAAGAAGGCGCAGCCACAGATATTGCGCGACGTTCGTATCCTGGTACTCGTCGACGAGGAGATAGCGAAAGCGCTTCTGGTAGGAAAGAAGGACCTCTTCGCTGCCCCTCAAAAGCGCGAGATTGTGCAGCAAGAGATCGCCGAAATCGACGGCGTTGACCGTCAGGAGGCGCTCCTGGTATTGGCGGTAGAGAAGGGCCGCCCGGCCGCCCGCAAACCCCTTCGTCTCCGCCGGCGGCACCTCGCCCGGCGCCAGGCCGCGATCCTTCCAGCGCTCGATGAGCCCAAGGAGCGCGCGCGCCGGCCAGCGCCTCTCGTCGATATTCTCGGCCTCCAGAAGCTGCTTCAGGAGGCGCAGCTGATCGTCGGGGTCGAGGATCGTGAAGTTCGACTTCAACCCCACGAGCTCGGCGTGAGCGCGCAGGATTCGCGCGGCGATCGCGTGAAAGGTGCCGAGCCACACCCCGTTTGCCGCGCCGCCGATCATCGCCTCCAGACGCTCGCGCATCTCGCGCGCCGCCTTGTTGGTAAAGGTGACGGCGAGGATCTCGCCCGGAAAGGCGCGAGATGTCGCGATCAAATGAGCGAGCCGGGCGGTCAGCACCCGGGTCTTGCCGGTTCCGGCGGAAGCAAGAATGAGAACGGGGCCGTCGAGCGCCTCGACGGCGCGCCGTTGCGCGTCGTTGAGAGCGGAAAGATACGCTTCGCTCTCGCGCGGTGCGGAGGCCCGCCCTTGAGCGGCGGCGAGAAGAGGCTCGGACATCCCTCTATCATATAGGAGGTTTGCGGCCGGCGGCAGGCCAAGCCGCGCGCTTCCCGAACCGATCGCCCGGTCCTAAAGCTTTGGCAAAAAAGTCACGGTTTCGGCACAAACGTTGCCAATGAATCAATAGCCGCCTCGCCCTCGGTTATGATCGGAATGGGTTTGCTTGCGCTCGAACGATGCATGCCGCGATC
>JAKAOO010000191.1 GCA_021812165.1 Pseudomonadota bacterium
CCCGACCTGCGGCATCTTTTGCAGGACGGCGACCGTCCGCTGCGCAAGACCCAGGGCTTCCGGGAGCGAGGTGCCGGGCGGCGCGAGAAAGTGGCCGATCACGTCGTTTTCGTGAAAGCGCGGCAGGAAGCGCGTCGGCAGGAGGGCGAGACTGCCGAGAGCGACAAGCGCGAGCGCCGCGAAAATGGCGAGCCCTGCTCGCCCGTGCCGCCGCGCGGCAAAGAGCGCCCGATGATGCAGCTGCCGGGCCTTCGTGACGAGGAGAGGATCCTTGGCGGCAATGCCGCCCCTGCCGAGCAGCAGCGCCGCAAGCGCCGGGGTCACTGTCATCGCCAGCACCAGCGAGGCGAGAATCGCCACGATGAAAGCGATTGCAAGCGGCGCGAAAAGCCTTCCGGCGATGCCGCCGAGGGTGAACATCGGCAGGAAAATTAGCGCGATCGCGATGGTCGCGAAGACGACCGGAGTGCGCACTTCCGTCGAGGCGTCGAGAATGACCCGCAACCGCGGCGCCGGTTGGGTGGCCGTCTGATTTTCGTGCAATCGCCTGCGGATATTCTCGATATCGATGATGGCGTCGTCGACAATGCTGCCGAGCGCGATCGCCAACCCGCCAAGCGACAGCGTATTGAGACTGAGGCCGAACTCATAAAGAACAAGGGCCGTGAGCAGCAACGCGAGTGGAACTGTCGCAAACGAGACGAGTGCGATCCGCCAGTTCCGCAGCGCCAGGACCAGAACGATCAGGATCAGCCCCGCACCAATCAACAGCGAATTGCGTAAATTGTGCAGCGCCTCGATGATGAAGGTGGTCGGCCGCAAGGCGTGGGTGTCGATCTCCACCCCTTCGCGCGCAAGCCCGGGCCCGAGGCGCCGGAGCGCTTTTTCGAGCCCGTGCGCGACTTTGAGCGTATTGGATCCGTAAAGAGAGGTGACGATCAGCAAAAGCCCCGGCTTCTGCCCGATCAGAGCGGCGCCGATCGGCGGCGGCGAGCCGGCGACGACATGAGCGACATCGCCAAGCGTCAGCGGCGTGCCGCCCCGGCGAGCGATAATGCTGTGCGCCAACTGCGAAAGATCGGCGGCTTGGCCGTGCGACTGCAAGAGGAACCGCTGATTTGCGGTATCGAGAAGGCCGGCGCTTTTCACTCCCGAAGCGGCAGCCGCCGCCCGCGTGACCTGGTTGAGACCGATATGCGCCGCAATCAGCGCCTTGGGTTCGACTCGAACCTGCCACTGCCGAGGCCGCGCGCCAAAGATCGGAACACTCGCTACCCCGGGGACCGCAAGCAGGGCCGGCCGGATGACCGCGCGGGTGAGTTCGGTCAATTGCATCAGCGACAGGCGGTTGGAGGTCAGGCCGACATCGAGCACAATCCCTGCCGCCGATTCCGAGGCCGGCAAGACCGGCCTCGCATTCGAAGGGAGCAGCCTTGCCGCGGCGGCGACCCGCTCGGCGACGAACTGCCGGTCGCGGTAGAGATTGGTGCCGCCGTGAAATATGGCGGTCACCACTGAAATCCCGGAGACCGATTGCGAACGTAACGTGTCGAGGCCCGGGACGCCGATCACCGCATCCTCGATCGGTGTCGTCACCAGGCTTTCGACGTCCCGCGGCGCAAGGCCGGAAACCGTCGTGTAGACGGTGACGATCGGTGCTGCGAATTCCGGAAAAACGTCGTAATCGGCGTGGAGAAGCGACACGCCTCCGGCAATGCCGAGGCCGACCGCGGCGATCACCGTCGGCCAGGGGAAGCGGAGGCAAAAGCGGATGATTGCGCGCAGCATCGCCGGCCCTCGCCGATCTCCTCTCAATCCCGATTGCCGCTCGGTACGGGGTCTTTTTGACCGACTGCACCCAAGAGAAGGCCCGCTGCGTTCATGACGACCCGATCGCCGGGCTGGAGCCGAGCTTCGACAAAATAGCCGCCTTTCATGGGAGAGCCGGTCGCGATCAAGACCGGCTGGAACCGGTCCTTGGAGACGGCGCGGAACACGACGGCGTTTCCACCGCGCCACACCACCGCCGCTTCGGGCACGACCACGCCATGACGCGGCGCGCCGTCGACCAGCCGCGCCGTGACCGGCATGCCGATCGCCAACCATGGCTCAGCCGAGGCTTCATAAAGAAACGCCGTTCCTGGAAATCCTCCAAGCATGCGGGGCACACGGCCAACGAGGCGAAGCGACAGACGGCCGTCCTCGGCGGCGGCATGGGCCGGCGGCAGCGCCAGCACTTTGCCCGGGCGCAAGCTCAACCCCACCAGCATGGCCTTGCCGGCAGCGAGTTGCGGCAGCGGTTCGCCGCCCTCGCGCAGTGCCGCGGCCATGGCCCGCCCCCAGCGGGCGACGGCCTGCGCCAAAAGCGAGGCACGCCTGGCCCGTGCCGCGGAAAGCGCCGATTCCGCCGCGGCGAGATCTTGTTCGGCCTTTTGCAAATCGGCCGCCGAGACATTGTGGCGTTGGCGGTAAAGGAGCCTAGCACGCGCAGCCTGCCGCTCTTCCAGCGCCAGTTTTGCGTTTGCGCCCGACACGACGGCTTCGGACGCCGCGATCCTGCCGCGGAGCCGAAGGAGGGGGGCCGGATCGAGCACCCTGCCGAAAGCGCCGATCGTGGGCACGAAACGGGCTTTCTTCAGGGTTTCGAGCGTGATCCCGGCACGTTTAGCCTCGCTCGGCCCGAGCGTGACCGAGCCGGCAAAGGCGTTGGCCGCAACGATGCCCGCGAGAGCCAGCGCCGCAAAAGCGGGGAAAACCCGGACCATGCTCAATCAAAGAAACCGGTGGTAGAGTGCCGCTTCCAAGTCTGCGAGCGCGCCTCGCTCGTCGATCGCGGCCGAAAGGCTCCCCTCTTGAGCCTCGACGAGCGCCGTTTCGGCTCCGAGAAGACGCAGGCGCCCGATCGCGCCCGCCGCAAAGGCCGTGTGTGCGCGCAGGGCCGCCTCCCGAGCGGCGTTTTCGAGACGCCGCGCGCTTCCCCTTTCGGCTTTGCTCGCCCGCCAGTCGGTTGTCGCATGATCGATCTCGGCAAGGACCTTCCCTTGAACGGCGCGAAAGCGCAGGGCCGCGAGCCCTCGCGCCGCCCGCGCCGCAGCGATCGGGCCCTGGTTCTGGTTCAAGATCGGCAACGGCAGCGAGACCGCGAGGATGAACTTGTTGTCGCCTTGGTCGTAATGGTAGCCGGGACCGATGTCGAAAGAGGGATACTGCCGCGCAATCGCCAGACGCAGCGCAGCCTGCGCCGCGGCATAGCGCGACAGCGCCGCGAGAAGATCGGGCCTTCCGGTGAGCGCTATGTGAATGAGCGGGGCAAGAGGGCTGAGAGGGCGCGGATGATCGAGACCGCTCCAATCGAGACGGACGCCCTTCAGCGCCTTTTGCGGCAGGCCGAGGGCGGCGGCGAGGGCGGAGCGGTCGAGGCGGAGGGTGCGGCGGGCGGCGGCGCGAGCGATCGCTGCCCGGCTCTCGGTAACGGTCGCAAGATTGACGCTCGCGGCCGACACCATCCCGGCGCGGTAGCGCGCTTCGAGCGCCGCTCTGTATTCTCGCGCGAGCGCATACGCTTTCTTTGCAAGAAAAAGGCGGCGGCGCGCGCCCCAGAGCGGGATGAGCGCGCCGGCAACGCTGCCGCGGAGCTTCCAAGCCGCAACCGAAAGCGCCTCGCGAGCCGCCGCGACCCGCGCCCGCGCGCGGGCGATCCGCGCCGGGCGGGCGCCGTAGGAGTCGATGAGAAACGTGACGATCGGGCCGACCTTCCAAGGCGAGGGGAAGGCGGTCGTCGTGTTATAGGTGGGTAAGAGCGAAAGCGTCGGGTTCGGAAGTTCTTTCGCCGTCAGCTCTCCACCCTGTGCGAATGCGAGCTCGGCTTTCGCGACCGGCATCTGCGGCCGCTCATAGAGCGCAACGAGAGCGAGCGTTTCGAGATTCCAGCGCGGAACATCGCCGCGGCGTTTTTCTTCGGCGGCGATAAAGCGCAAGAGCCGCGGGTCTTTGAGGCTCTTCGCGACGAGGCGCCGCGCGCTTGCGTCGGGATCGATCGGATGCGCCCGGTACGAGGCGCAAGCGGAGAGCTGCAGCGAAAGAAGAATTGCCGAGAGGGGGAAGACTGCGAGCCGAAATCGCTTCGCCTTTGCCTGCCGCTCCAGCACCGCCTCCAATGACGACAACGGCGCATAGCGAGGACCGAATCTCCTCGCGAGCGGCGCCGTGCCGGGCGCACGATACAAAGAACGCGACGCCGAAACAACCGCTCGCGGCGCAGTTTCGGTTTCCTTGCGAAAAACGCCCCGAAAAACGCCCCCGGGGAGCCGGGGGCGTTCTTCCTTCGAAGGCGCCGTTCTTGCGATCAGGCGGCCTTCCCTTCGATAACCTTTGGCTCCCGGCGCGGCTCGACGCCGATCGGGATCGAGCGCGGTTTCAGGGCTTCGGGCACCTCGCGAACCAGCTCGACATGCAGCATGCCGTTTTCGAGGCTGGCGCCCACCACCTTGATGTGGTCGGCAAGGCTGAAGCGACGCTCGAAAGCGCGCCGGGCGATGCCGCGATGCAGGTAGCGCTCTTCATCCTCCTCCTTTTTCGCCCGGCCGGTCACGATCAGCGAATTTTCGTGCTGGGTGAGGTCGAGCTCGTCGCGCGAAAAGCCCGCGACCGCCATCGTCAAGCGATAGGAGTCGTCGCCGGTCTTTTCGATATTGTAAGGCGGATAAGAAAGCGCTTGCTGGTCGACTCGCGTCGCCGAATCAAGAAGGCGCGCAAGCCGGTCGAAGCCGATCGTCGAACGGAACAAGGGTGAGAAGTCGAACGCGTCCATAACCATATCCTCCTTTGAGCAACATGGACTTGGCGCCCGCCATTTCTGGCCGGGGCCGGTTTCGTCAGCGCGCGGTCCCATAGTGGCAACCGCACCGACGATCACATGGTTATTTAGCCTCTCCCGTTCAAGAGGCGAAAAGCCATCAGCAAACCCAGCCGAACACTTCGACGATTACGCCTTGATCTTGAAATCCCGAAAACGCTTGTTGAAGCGCGCGAGCTGTCCGCCGCTGTCGACGAGGCGCTGCTGACCGCCGGTCCAGGCCGGATGCGACTTCGGATCGATTTCGAGACGCAGCGTATCGCCGGGCTTGCCGTAGGTCGAACGCGTCTTGTAGGAGGTGCCGTCGGTCAGGATGATCGTGATTTCATGGTAGTCGGGATGCAATTTTTCCTTCATCGTCGGCCCTCCAAAACGCGTCGGCTTATAGCGGGCGCGCGCGAAGAAAGCAACCGGCCGCGGCGAGCGCGCGCTTTTCCGCCGCTTCACCCGGCTCTGTCGCTCCGCTGCACGCGCTTATAAACTCGGGGGCTTATGAGCGAGCGCCGGGATCTCTTTCCGCCGATCGAGCCGTACCGGACGGGTTATCTGCGGCTCGATGTGCGACATGCCATGTATTGGGAACTGTCGGGGAATCCGCGCGGCCGGCCCGTAGTCTTTCTTCATGGCGGTCCCGGGGCCGGAGCCGCCTCCGTGCACCGGCGATTTTTTGATCCCAAGCACTGGCAGATCGTCATTTTCGACCAGCGCGGCGCCGGTCGTTCGACGCCGCTCGGCGAGACGAGCGACAATTCGCCCGATCACCTCGTCGCCGATATGGAGCGCCTGCGCACCCTCCTCGGCATCGAAAAATGGGTCGTCTTCGGCGGCTCCTGGGGTGCAACGCTCGCGCTCTCTTATGCTCTCGCTCGTCCCGAGCGCTGCGAGGCTCTCGTCCTGCGCGGCGTCTTTCTTTGCACGAGCGAGGAGATCGAGTGGTTTCTTTACGGGACGCGCACCGTCTTTCCCGAGGCGTGGCGCGCCTTTTCCGAATTCCTGCCGGAACGCGAGCGCAGCGATCTTCTGGCCGCTTACCGGCGCCGCCTGACGGATCCCAACCCTCAGATCCACATGCCGGCAGCGCGCGCCTGGAGCCTTTACGAAGGCGCCTGTTCGACGCTGCTGCCGAACCGCGAAACCGTCACCGCTTTCGGCGAAGAGCGCCTCGCCTTCGGCCTCGCGCGGATCGAAACGCATTTTTTCAGCGAGCATCGGCTCGAAGGCGAGCGCACTCTCCTCGCCCGCGTCGGCGCCATCCGGCACATTCCCGGGATCATCGTCCAGGGACGCTATGACATGATCTGCCCGATCCGCAGCGCCGATCTTCTCTCCCGCGCCTGGCCGGAAGCGGAATACGTGATCGTCCCCGACGCCGGCCACTCGGCGATGGAGCCCGGTATCCGATCCGAGCTCGTTCTCGCGACCGAGCGGTTGAAGCGGCGCTGAAAAGCGCGCGTCAAGAGAGCGCGGAGGCGCGGTCGCGTTCGGGGGCGATCTCGTCGATCGCCCGGGCGAGGTCGATGTCGCGTTCGCTCAACCCCTCCACCTCGCGGGTCGAAAGGATCAGCTCGACCCGATTGTGGACATTGAAGATTTCGGGGTGGTGGTCCATTTTTTCAGCGAGGAGGGCGACTCGGACAAGAAAACCGAATGCTTCGGAGAAATCGGCGAAATGATAGGTTTTGCGTATCGCGTCGCGGTCTTCCGCTTCGGCCCAGCCGTGGATCTCGCTGAGCGCGCTGTGACGGACTGCACCGACGAGCCTCTCCACCATGGGACCCTCCCTTGCGCTTGCTCGGCGGAAAGGAAGTGAGCGACCCTTTCTCCCGCGTCAAGCCTTTCATCGACGCCGATGAGGCGGAGGAAGGCGCGGCTTCGCTTTTCGAGATCGAGAGCCTGGCCGAGCGGGCGCTCGCAAGCATACCCCTTCGCCTGCGGCGCCATCTTCAGGGCGTGTCGATCCGGGTCGAGGAATTTCCCGACCCCGAGACGCTGAGGGCGATGCGCGCGAGGAGCCCCTTTGCGATCCTCGGCCTTTACCGCGGCGTTGCCTTGCCGCACAAAAGCGTCAGCGATCCTTTCAGATCGG
>JAKAOO010000011.1 GCA_021812165.1 Pseudomonadota bacterium
AGCGTGAAAATGGAGCGTCCGCAGCGCAGCACGACGCCACCCCCCGGATCAAGTCCGGGGGCGCGTTCGCCGGGCCCGCCGACCCCCGGAACGCCCGCCCCTGGCGGGCGGCCGTCCGGAAGGGAACCCCTTTTGCCGCCATTGGGGGCGGTTTCGATCTCGATCTGAGCGCCCTCGGCAAGCTTGCGGACGATGTCGTAAACGGTATGCGCCGGCAGCGTGGTTTGGCCCGGCTCTTCCACCGCGGCCGCAACGCGCTCGACGATTTCGAGATCCATGTCGGTGGCCGCGAGGAGGAGTCCCTCCGCCGGCAAGCCGCGTCCTGACCCCCGGTGGTCCCGGCTTGCGCCGGGAGGCCCTTCGGGCTCGTGAGCGTGACGAAGGGCCGGCGGCGGGCCGGCCGTCAGAAGGACGTTTGAAAGGATCGGGATCGTCGTGCGTCGTTCGACAACGCTCTGCACATGAGAGAGCGCCTTCAGAAGAGCGGCCCGTTCTACGGCAAGCTTCATTTCAGCACATCCAGTCGGACGACCCCCGGAACAACCCGAAAGGCTAAATGCCGCTTGCGCTTGCGGGCGTTAGGCCCCGCAGCAGCGCGGCAAACAGCCTCCATCGGACCGCGATCCCCCGGCGCAGACCGGGGCAGAGCCGACGGCTGTCCCGGCGGCGGCAAAGATAATACCATCATCGCACGAGCCTTCCACCGGATGATCGCTTGCCGGCTCCGCAGAGAGCGAAGGGAAGCGCGCTCGCGCGCTCAACCCCCCTCACGGGCCGCGGTCAACCCTGGAGCATCCGGGTCAACAGTTCGAGATCTTCGGCGAGCGCCGGATCCGTCTCTTTCAGCTCCTCGATCCTCTTGACGGCGTGCAGCACCGTCGTGTGATCGCGGCCCCCGAACTTGCGGCCGATTTCCGGCAAAGACCGGCTCGTCAACTGCTTCGCGAGATACATCGCGATCTGGCGCGGGCGGGCGACGGCGCGCGCCCGGCGGCTCGAAGTCATTTCGCTGAGCCGGATCGTAAAATGGTCGGCGACGCGCTTTTGGATCTCATCGATCGAGACCCGCCGCTCGTTGGCGCGCAACAGATCGCGCAAAAGCTCCTGCACGGTATCGAGCGTGATCTCGCGGTCGACGAGCTGCATGTGCGCGATGATGCGCGTCAAGGCGCCTTCGAGCTCGCGAACGTTCGAGGCGATCTTGTGGGCGAGAAACTCCAAGATCTTTTGCGGTATCCTGACCCCGCGCTCCTCGGCTTTCGAGTGCAGGATGCCGAGTCGAAGCTCATAGGTCGTCGGGTGCAGATCGGCGACGAGCCCCCAACCGAGACGCGAACGCACGCGTTCTTCGATCCCTCCGAGATCGGAAGGCGAGCGGTCGGCGGAGATCACGATTTGGCGGTTGTGGTCGACCAGCGCATTGAAGGTATGGAAAAATTCCTCCTGCGTCGAATCCTTGCCGCTGATGAATTGTACGTCGTCCACCATCAATAGATCGACCGAGCGAAATTGCTCCTTGAAGTCGATCGTCGACTTGAAGCGCAATGCGCGAATGAATTGATACATGAATTTCTCGGCAGAGAGATAAATGATTTTGCGGCTGGGAGCGCGTTGGCGGGTTTCCCAGGCGACGGCATGCATCAAGTGGGTCTTGCCGAGACCCACCCCGCCGTGGAGAAAGAGCGGATTGAAGGGCAAGGTCCGCGACTGCTCGATCAAAGCCTCGACCACCCGGCGAGCGGCGGCATGAGCGAAGGCGTTCGGCTTGCCGACCACAAAGTTCGGAAAGGTGAAGCGCGGGTCGAGGGGTGCCGAAACCTCCTTGCCGGGGTCGGATGCGTTATCGTCCTCGGCGCCGGGAAGAGGCGAGTCGCGAAGCGCGCGCGCGCCCTCTCGGTTTGCTCGTGTCCGCTCCCCTCCGTTTGCCGATTGACGGCAGCCCGCGGACCGCTCGGCAGCCTCCTCGGGCACCGAGGCCGCGCACTCGGCTCCGCGTTTGGCCTCGCCCCGACCCTTCTCGGCCGCTTGTCGCAAAGGCTCGGCGACGACGATCGAAACGCGCGTCACCCGCCGGTTCTCGGCGTGCCATAACGAGAGCAGCCGATCGCCGTAATTCGCCTTCACCCAATCGCGCAGAAACCGGGTCGGCAAGGCGACGACCGCCTCTTGGCCCTCGACGCGTTCCACCGTCATCGGCCGCAGCCAATTCTTGTACGCGGTTTCGCCAACCTCGTTTTTGAGCTGGCCGAGAACCCGCCCCCATTCGGTTAGAGAGGACGCGCTCACGCCTTGAGGCTCTGCAGTCGCTTCAGCTACCACCGCAACCCTCCCCACCCTCCGGATAGCAGTGATATCAAGCTAACGCCGGTTAATTTCCTTGCACGAGATAACGACCATTACTTCCTGCCGCAATGGAAAACCTGATCGCGTCGCGAAGTTCAAGCAGTCTTGAAGATTATATTATTAGCCGTCTTCCCGCAAGATAACGTTTCTCCTATGCTGAATATTATTATTTACAGGCAACGTCCATGCTTGCTGCCGAGATCGGGATAAACGTAACGGATGCGCCAGCGGGATGGCAACGTGACCGAAAGGCGAACGCCGAGACATTTTTTGGTTGTGGTTGTTGAACGGCGCGCACGCGCCTTCCTCTCTCAGAGCGCGTTGATGCGGGTGGCGAGACGGGAGAGCTTGCGGGAAGCGGTGTTCCTGTGCAGAACCCCCTTGGCCACCGCTCGGTGCAGCTCGGGTTGGGCCAGCCGCAAGGCGGAAGCGGCCGCTTCCTTGTCGCCGCTCGCAATCGCTGCCTCAACTTTTTTGACAAACGTGCGCACCCGGCTCATCCGGGAGCGGTTGATCAGCGTTCGCTTCTCGATCTGGCGAATGCGCTTTTCCGCCGATTTGTGCTTGGCCATGAGAGCATCATCGTTGCCGGAGAGCACCCCGCGGAGCGCGGCTCCGTAGGGAAGGCCGGCTTATAACCGTCCTGCCCCCTCTCGTCAATCTGGTCGCGGGCCGCGGCAACTGCCTCGCCGCTTCCGGGTTGGTCGAGCGCGCGCCCGCTCGGGGCAAGTTCGCACCGATTCGCGCTTCTGAGGGGCGCTCGGCCGTCGACCCGGGGGAATTGCGCTTTCCCCTGAGCCCCGCAGCGTGCGCTCTGCCTTTGCTCGCAGGCCCGTGCGGTCTCGCCGAAACAGAATCTTGCCGGTCGCGGAGCGGGCCTTATAGATTGAAAGAGGGGAGTGAATGAAAGATGCCGACCGCGACCGGGGGGTCGCGCCGCGGGTCCGGTGGCCAGCATGCCCCTCACAACCGAGGGGGTGATGAGCCGCGTCGCCGCAGCGCGCGCGTTCGGCGCAGTTGCAACGCCGCAATCGACGGACGACTTCTTCCTGACCGAAGCCCATAGCCGGTCGATCGCCGAGCGGGTGATCGCTGCCTTGCGCGACGAACGGACGCTCGTTGTGGTGACCGGGGATCCGCCGCCGCGCGGGCCCGCGCTTGCGCCGGTGATGGAGGCGGCTGCGCATGGGCGTTATCGCGTCATCGCCATCACGTGCGATGAAGAGTTCGACCCGGACATGCTGCTGCAAAGGGCGTGCGGGCTTAGCGAGGCGGCGGTGGACGTCGCCGCTCTCTCCCGCGCTCGGCAAGCGCCATTGTTTCTCTTGAGCGAGGCAGAGCGTCTCTCCGACGCGCAGATCGGGGGGATCGCGCTCTTTGCCGATCTTGCAATCGCCGCGGTGGTCTTGCTCGCCGCGCCCGGCTTTCGCGAGCGACTCGAGGCGCCGCCTCTCCTCTCTGTCAAAGAGAGGCTCGCCGCCGCCTTCTCGCTTCAGGAGCTCGGCTGCGATGAAATTGAAGCATTCATTCGCCACCAGTTCGGCAGCGGCGTCATCGAGGGCGCCTTTCCCGGAGAGGCGATCGCGGCGATCGCCGAGGCGGCGGGCGGCGATCCCCGCCTCGTCAACCGTCTCGCGCGTTACGTGCTGAGCCATGCGGATTCGAGCCCCCTCACTCTCTTTGCCGGCGCGCTGGACGGCGGCGAGAAGAGAGCGGCGGTCAAGCGGGCGCTCGTTCCGGTAAGGGCTGCGGCGGGCGAGGAGGCACCCGCCGATCGCGTCGCGATGCGGCGGCTCAGCATTGGCGCGCTGGGGCTCGCTTTCCTCGCGGGGGCGGCAACGAGCGGCGCCGCGATCCTGCTGGGCGGGGCGCGGCATCCGCAAGCCGCGAGGCCGCAAATCGAGGCGCGCGCGCGGCCCTCGCTCTCCGCCGCCGAAATCGCGCTGCTGTTGCAGCGAGGCGACAGGTTTCTTGCAACCGGCGACATCGCCTCCGCACGCCTTTTCTACGAACCTGCGGCGAGTGCCGGGAATGGGCATGCCGCGTTGCGCCTCGCCGAGACCTACGATCCGGCCTTCCTGCGCCGCGCCGGCGTGCGCGGCATCCCTGGAAACCTCCGCTTGGCCCGCAAGTGGTACCGCCGCGCCCGAGCTCTGGGCTCGGCCGCCGTCGCGCCCGGCGGGTAGCATGAGCCTGCCGTCAAATGATCGAGCCCTCGAAGGGGTCACCGCCGATGCCGCTCCTTATTCGCAGCCTTTTCGCCATACTCGTGGCAGCCATCCTGTTGTCGCCCGAGCCCGGGCGCGGCGCGAGTCTCAATCCCGGTGATCTCGCCTTTTGGCAGGCGATCGAAAACAGCAAGGATCCCGCGGAGTACCGGGCCTATCTCGAGGCCTTCCCGCAGGGGCACTTTGCCCCCCTTGCCCGGATCCGAGCCAATGAGGCGAGCGCGCCGGCAGCGGTGCCGGGCGCGCGGGCTGGGAGAAATGCGGAGGAAATCGCCTTCTGGCAATCCGTCCAAAACTCCAAGAATCCGGCCGAATTCGCGGCTTATCTCGCCGCCTACCCCGAGGGCAAATTCGCCGTTTTGGCGCGGATGCGCATGGCGGCCCTCGGCGCCGCCCCCGGCACCGCCGCCAGCGCGGCCAATGCCGGCGCCGCCCCGAGCGTCGCCCTCGAAAGCGAGAGCGCCCGCGCCTCCTCGCTGCGCATCGTCGAGGACCTCGCGGGGATCATCAACGGCCCCTCCGAGCGCACGCTGCTGCCGGTCGTCGGCGAAGGGTCCTTGCAAGACCTCGCCGACCTTCACCGAAACCCGATCATCGAGATGGCGATCGTGCAGAGCGACGTGCTCGACAGTCCGAAGGCGCGCGCGCTCTCTACCGGCATCACCTATGTCGCCAAGCTCTATAACGAGGAGTTGCACCTCGTGGCGCGACGCAACATCAAGACCATCGCCGACCTCGCCAACCAGAAGGTCGATGTCGATGTGCGGGGCGGCGGCACCGAGGTCACGGTGACGCGGCTTTTCCGATTGCTGAAAATCCCGGTCGAGACCGTTCACGATCCTACCCGAGTGGCGCTTCAAAAATTGAAAAAAGGCGATATCGCCGCCCTCGCCCTCGTCGCCGCAAAGCCGAGCGGCCTCTTCAAGACTCTCCAGTGGAGCGACGGGCTGCGTTTCCTGTCGATCCCGCTCAACCCCGCCGTCACGCGCGCCTTTATCCCGAGCGAACTCAGCGCGACCGATTATCCGGGCCTCATTCTTCCGGATCACCCGATCGATACGGTGGCGGTCGGCACCGTGCTGGCGGTCGCCCCTGTCGCTCGGGGTTCGCCGCGCTATCGCGCCGTAGCCCAATTCGTCGATCGCTTCTTTACCCGGTTCGACTCGCTGCTCGACCCCAGCCACGATCCGCGATGGCGCGAGGTCAACCTCGCGGCCGAGCTGCCGGGATGGCGGCGATTTCCGGCCGTGTCGCGTTGGCTCGAGCGCAACGCCAGCGTCACCACGATGAGCCCACAGGCGCTCGAAGCGATCTTTTCGCGCTTCATCGACAAACGCGAACAGGCGAGCGGCCGGCCGCCGATGCAGGCCAATCAGAAGGCCGCACTGTTCAAAGAATTCGAGAATTGGGAGCATGGCCGCGTGCAATAGGGGGCGTCCGCGGAGGGACGTCCTGCGAGCACTGCCGCTCGCGCTTGCAGCGCTCCTGCTCGCGTTTGCACCGCACTCAGCCGGCGCCGCGCCGCGGCACGGCGGAATCCTCAATTTCGCCGTCTCGGTCGAGCCCAAAAACTACGATTGCGACTCCAACACCTCCTTCGCCTTCCTGCAGCCGGTTGCGCCCTTTTATTCGACGTTGCTCAAATTCGATGCGGCCCACTATCCCCGGATCGCCGGCGATCTCGCGCGTTCATGGCAGGTCTCGCCCGATCGGGAGACGTATATCTTCGAACTGCGCCCCAATGTGCTTTTCCAAGACGGCTCGCCTCTGACCTCGGCCGACGTCAAGGCAAGCTACGAGCGCATACTCCATCCGCCGCCGGGAGTGGTGTCGGCGCGGCGGGTCGATTATGCCGCGATTTCCAAGATCGACACACCCAACCCCTTGACGGTCGTCTTCCATCTGCGCTGGCCGGACGCGGCGATGCTCGCGAACTTTGCCTCGCCCTGGAATTGCATCTACAGCGCCCGCCGCCTCGCCGAGGATCCCTATTTCCCCGAAAAGCACATCGTCGGTACCGGCCCTTTCGTCTTTGTGAGGCACGTCAAAGGCAAGTTTCTGGAAGGGAAGCGCTGGAAGAAGTATTTCGTGCCGGGCGAACCCTATCTCGACGGCTTCCGCGCCCTCTTCATCAAAGGGCCGGCGGTGATGCGCGCCTATCTCGATGGCCGGATCATGGCCGAGTTCCGCGGCGTGACGCCGGTCCAGCGCGACCGGCTGGTGGCGGCGCTGGGCGACCGGATCAAGATCAGAGAAAGCCCGTGGCTGTCGGCGCTTCTCGTCGTGTTCAACACCAAGCGGCCGCCCTTTAACGATGCACGGGTGCGCCGCGCACTCTCGCTCGCAATCGACCGCTGGCGGGCGGCGAAGGCGCTCGGCGGCACGACGTTCCTCAAATACGTCGGCGGCTTGATGCGACCGGGCTCGAAATGGGCGACGCCGCCTGCGGAACTCGCGAAGCTGCCGGGCTTTGGCCACGACATCCAGGCGGCGCGCGCCGAGGCGCGGCGCCTCCTCGCCGAGGCCGGCGTGCCGAAGCTGAAATTGACGCTTCTCGTCCGCAAGATCCCGATGCCGCATTACGCCGGCGCCGCCCTTTTGGAGAAAAGCTGGCGCGCGATCGGTGTCACCACCAAGGAGGAGCGCCTCAGCATCTGGGATTGGCAAAAGAAGGTGGCAAGCGGCGACTTCGACGTCGCCCAGGCTTTCCAGGGCGATTATTATGACGATCCGACGATACAGCTCGCGCAGTACATTTCGCGGGCGCTGTCTCCTATCGACTATTCGGGCGAGAACGATCGGTTTCTTGATGCGCTCTATATCGGCCAAGCGATAACGACCGATCCGCGAAAGCGGCTCAAGATCGTTCGCGCATTCGAACGGCATGAACTCAATGCGGCGTACACGGTTCCGCTTCTGTGGTGGAACCGGATCGTCGCCACCTCCGCAAAGCTCAGGGGCTGGCATATCACGCCGAGCCACTTCATCGGCCAGCATCTCGCCAGCGTCTGGATCGACCCCTCGCGACCCTGACCGCCGAACCCGGATCGGCCCTCGCGTCTCTTCAGATCAGCCTTTGCCCGATCGCGGCGCGCGGGGCTTTCGGCCGTTTTTCCCATATGGGCGGGCGCAATTTGAGCGGGATGATGATGAGACCGGCGAGGATCGCCATCAGCCCCGCGATGCCGATCGCAAAGCTAAAGCCGTGCTCGATGACGAGGATCGTCGACAGAATGCCGCCATAGAGGCCGCCCGAGCCTTTGGCGATCGCATAGAGGACGCCATAGTTGCCGCCGGCCGCCTTCTCGCCGAAATAATGCCCGATGGTGATGGGAAAGAGCGAGAACAAGGAGGCCCAGAAGAATATTCCGAGGATCGCTGCGCAGACGAACAGAAGTTCGAGATGCGCGGCTCCGGCGTAAATCGTCACAAAGAGGAACGCTCCGCAGAGGATGTAGCTCGCGATCATCATGTTCTCGCGGCCGAGGCGTTCGGAGAGGGCGCCGAGAGAGAGCTTGCCGAAACCGTTGGCGATGGCGATCCCGCCAGCCGCAGCGGTCGCCGCGGTCGCGGTGAATTTGAAGCTGTTGGAATAGGCGACCATCTTGCTGATCCCGGCGAGCCCGGCACTCGAAATCAGGATGAAGGAGAGGATGAGGACCCACATCTGCCAAGTCGCAAGCGCTTCGCCGACGGTGTAATGATGATCCGAAGGCCGCTTCGTCGCCTTGCTCTGCGGAACCCAGCCGGCCGGCTTCCAGCCCGGCGGCGGATCCTTCATGAAGAGGGAGGCGAGGATCGAAACGCCGCCGATGACCGCGGCCATGATGTAGATGACATGGAAAAAGACGGCTGGCGGCGCGTTATGCGGTATCCGACGGATCGGAAAGATGAAGGGCAGCGAGCCCCATGAGAAAGCGCCGGCGATGATGCCGGTCATCACTCCACGCCGGTCGGGAAACCACTTGTTCCCGGTGCTGACCGCGTTGTTGTAGATGAAGCCGGTGAAAAAGCTGCCGATGCACCAGAGGGTGAGGACGAGCGGGTAGGAGGGGCCGAGCGCGAGCGCGAAAATCGCAAGCCCCGACAAGAGCCCGCTCAATGCGGTGGTCCATCGTGGTCCGAAGCGGTCGCGCAACAACCCCCCGGGGAGCGTTCCGACCGATTGAAAGATGATGAAGAAGGTGAACAAGAGCGCGACTTCCTTATGCGGCCAGCCATAGACTGTGCCGATGTGACCGGACATCGAGCTCCACGCGTATTCGAACGGACTGATGATGAACATCGCGAAGAATGCCGCGACCAGCACGACATAGCGACTATATCCGAGTATCTCCCGGTCAGTTTGGTTTGCCGGGATCTGCGCAGTCCCCTTCTGAGCCACCATGATTTCCCCCCATTGGCAGCGTTTCAGGCATTGCGCGTTTGGACGACGACCTTGATGGCGTCGTCGATCCGCTCGCGCGCGTATCGGATTGCCGTCGGCACTTCGGCCAAAGGAAAGGTGTGGGTGTGGATCATCTTCGCGTCGAAGCGCTTCTGCTTTAAGAGCGAAGCCGCGCGGTGGGTCGCGCTTTTGCCTTCGCCGCGGATCCCGAACACATAAATGTTGTTGCGGACGAGATAGGCGAGATCGACGGGGACGGGATTGCTCGGGAAGGCGGCGAGGCAGATGCGGCCGCCGCGGTTGACCATCCGGGCCGCCTCGTTGAGAGCGTTCGGCGCACCCGAACATTCGAGGACGTATTCGACGCCCTTGCCCTTGGTGATCCGCTTCACCGCCTCGACCGCGTCCTCTCTGCCGACGTTGACGACCGCGTCGGCGCCGAGTTTCCGGCCCATTTCGAGCCGGCGTTCGCGCGTTCCGGTCAGGATCACCGGGTCGGCGCCGAGCGACTTCGCAATGCCGACGCCCATGAGGCCAATCGGGCCGGGGCCGATGACGACGACGCCTTCTCCGGCGACGATGCCGCCCATGGCGTCGAGGCCGTACATCGCGGTCCCGGCGGTGACGATGAGCGTCGCTTCGGCGTCCGACATCTCGTCCGGAACGTGCACCAGCGTGTTGATGTGGTTGACCGCGTACTCGGCAAAGCCGCCATCGGTCGTAAAGCCGTTGGCGCGGTGGCCCTTCTTGGCGTAGCCGTAATTGAGACAGGAGGTGTACATGCCCTCGCGGCACCGCGCGCAGCGGCCGCAGCCGGCATGGACCTCGACGGCGACGCGATGGCCGATCTCGACCTCGTCCACCGTCGCGCCCAGCTTGACGACGGTCCCCATGTATTCGTGGCCGGGGGTGAAGTTGCGGTTGAAAGGCGGGCCGCCATCGACAAGGGCCGGCAGCCCCATCTCGATGATTTCGATGTCGGTCGCGCACACCGCGATCGCATCGACGCGAACGAGGACTTCGGCCTTGTCGGGCTCCGGTACCGGCTTCTCGATAAGGGAGAGCTCGCCCGGGCCGCCGAGCACCCACGCCTTCATCCTGTGCGGAAGCTCGAATTCGTTGCCGCCCGCTCTCGCCATGCGCACTTTACCTCCCTCTCACCGCTGCCGCTTGGCGCAAAAGAATGTCGAGCGCCCGCCTTGGACGATGCGCCTTACCCCCTTCTTGCAATCGCATCCCGGGCAGGGCTTCCCTTCGCGAGCGTAGACGGCCCATTGGTGTTGGAAATAGCCGAGTTCACCGTTGATTTGCACGTAATCCCGGAGTGAAGAGCCACCGGCGCAGATCGCCTCTTCGAGAACGGTGCGGATCGCTTCGGCGAGGCGGGCGGTCTGGCGGGGCGCGAGCGAATCGGCGCGCCGCCGCGGCGATAACCGGGCTCGGTAGAGCGCTTCGCAGGCATAGATGTTGCCAAGGCCGGCGACCACCTTCTGGTCGAGGAGCGCGGCTTTGATCGTCGAAGAGCGATGGGCAAGGGCCGCTCCGAGGGCGACGCCGTCGAAACCGGGTTCGAGCGGCTCCGGGCCGAGGCCCGCAAGAAGCGGATGCCGGTCTTCCTCCCCGCGCGCGAGATAATCGATGACCCCGAAACGGCGCGGGTCGTTGAAGCGAAGCACGGTTCCCTCATCGAAGGTCAAGATGAGGTGATCGTGGCGGAGGGCGGGGAGATCGGCGCCGCCCGCAGTGACGCGTCCGGACATGCCGAAATGAACGAGGAGAAGGCCGTCGCCGTCGAGCGCGATCAGAAGATATTTGCCGCGGCGCGTGAGCGCGCCGATCCGCGCGCCGACGAGGCGCTCGGCGAGAAAAGGCGGCACGGGGCGGCGCAGATCGCTCCGGTTGAGAACGGCGGAGAGGATGCGGCGCCCGCCGATCGTGACGAGAAGGCCGCGGCGAACCGTCTCGACTTCCGGAAGTTCGGGCATCGGTCTATCTTCCTTTCCGATGAGAGAAGAAGCAACAAGCGGCGAACACCAACCATCCTGGCGCCCGGGATCTGCGGCCGAGAAAGCGCGTCTCGTGCGCGCCATCTTCGATCATGTCGCGCCGCGCTATGATCTGATGAACGACCTGATGAGCTTCGGCACCCACCGTTTGTGGAAACGCGAGATGGTGGCGATTCTCAACCCGCAACGGGGCCAGCGTCTCGTCGATGTTGCGGGCGGAACCGGCGACATCGCGTTTCTCTCATTGCCGCGCCTCCTGCCCGAGGGCTCAGGCGGCGCGGTCGGGGCGGTCGTCTGCGACGCGAGCGAGAAGATGCTTGCCGTCGGGCGCGAGCGCGCGCTCGACCGGGGCGTGCTCTGCGGCATCGAGTGGGTCTGTGCCGATGCCCTCGCCCTGCCGCTTCGCGACAAAAGCGCCGATCTTTATACGAATGGCTTTGGTTTGCGCAACGTTACCCGGATCGGGGGGGCGCTCTCGGAAGCCTATCGGGTGTTGCGTCCGGGCGGGCGCTTTCTCGCGCTCGAATTCACCCCGCAAGTAGCGCCGGTCCTGCAGGCGCCTTACGATTTCTACAGTTTCCAGGTGCTGCCGCTCATCGGCGAAATCGTGGCCGGCAATCGCGACGCCTATCTCTATCTCGCCGACAGCATCCGCCGTTTCCCGAGCCAAAGCGCGCTCACCGAAATGATCGCGGCGGCGGGGCTCGAACGCGTCAAGTTCCGCAACCTCATGGGCGGCGTCGCGGCGCTCTACTCCGCCTGGCGGCTCTGACGCCGTCGCCCCGTGTTCGGGTTTCTGAAGAGCGTCAGGAACCTCGCCCGCGTCCTCGCGATTGGCCTGCGTATCGGCCTAATCCTCATAGAGAACAGCGCGCTCTTGCCGTTGGAGCGCGTGTCGCGCGCGGGGCCGCTGTTGCGCCTTTTGCGCCGACTGCGGCGGAGAGGAAGGCGAAAAGAAGAGCGCGCGGGACGGCGCCTCGCGGACGCGTTCGAGCGCTTGGGCCCGAGCTTTATCAAGCTCGGCCAGATCCTCTCCACCCGCACCGATCTCTTGGGCGAGGAGGTTGCCGAGGATCTCGCGAGCCTTCAGGACCGCCTGCCGCCGTTTCCGGGGAGCGAGGCAAAGGCGCTCATTGAAAGCGAGTTCAAGCGGCCGATTGCGACGCTCTTTGCCGCATTCGACGAGAAGGCGGTGGCTGCGGCGTCGATCGCCCAGGTCCATTTCGCGCGGACGGCGGAGGGGCGCGAGGTCGCGGTCAAGGTGCTCCGGCCCGGCATCGCCAAGGCCTTTGCCCGCGACCTCGATCTCTTCCGCTGGCTCGCGGCGCTGATCGAGCGCTTTTTCCCGTCTCTGCGCCGTCTCAAACCATCGGAGGTCGTGGCAACGCTCGCCGAGGTGGTCGAGATCGAAATGGATTTGCGCCTCGAAGCGGCCGCAGCGAGCGAACTGGCCGAGAATTTCGCCGGGGACCAGACTTTGCGCATTCCCGAGGTCGATTGGGCGCGAACCGGACGGACGGTTCTTACTTTGGAGCGCGTCCACGGCATCCGCATCGACGATCGCGAGGCTCTTCTCGCCGCGGGGCACCCGATCGAGACCCTTCTTTCGAACGCCGCCGGCGTCTTCTTCAACCAGGTCTTTCGCGACGGCTTTTTCCATGCCGATCAGCATCCGGGAAACCTGTTCGTCGATGAGGAAGGCCGGTTTGCCGCAGTCGATTTCGGCATCATGGGCCGGCTCGACCGCGAGACCCGGTTTTATCTCGCGGACATGCTCGTCGGCTTTCTCGAACGCGACTATCGCCGCGTCGCCGAGGTGCATTTCGCCGCAGGCTATGTGCCTTCCTCGCGCTCTCTCGCCGCCTTTACCCAGGCTTGCCGGTCGATCGGCGAGCCGATCTTGGGAAAGCCGCTCGCAGAGATCTCGATCGCGCGCCTCCTGGCCCAGCTCTTCCGCGTCACCGGCCAATTCGACATGGAGACGCAGCCGCAGCTTCTTCTCCTGCAAAAGACGATGGTCCAGGTCGAGGCGATCGGGCGCCGGCTCGACCCGACCGTCAACATCTGGGCGCTTGCGCGGCCGCTTATCGAGGCCTGGGTGCGCGAAAACCGCGGTCCGGAAGCGCGGCTCAGGGAACTTTCCGCCGAGCTTGCCGATACCCTGGTCCGGTTGCCGCGTCTCGTGCGCCAGGCCGAGGCTTTGAGCGACAGTTGGGCGCGCGAAGGGATCCTGATGCATGCGGAGAGCCTCGCCGCACAGGCCGCGCAGCGGGCGCGGCACGTCGGGTTCGTCCTCGTTCCGCTCTGGATCTCCGCGCTGGCGCTCGTCGCGATCGCGCTCACGCTCCTTTTCGGCGGTTAGAGCGCCCGCGGACGCGCTTTCTGGCACTCTCCGGGCGGCGAGCGTATAATTCCATTGAGACTCGAGCGGGCAGAAGGCGGTGACGGCAGATGAGTGCAGAGAGCGGAAAGAAGCGGGCGTTCCGGAGAGGAACGGCGCTTTGAACCGAGGGGATGGGACAACCCGCAGAACCCTGCTGAAACAGGTGGGGCTTGCAGCGGGCGGGGCGGTGCTCGCCGGCATGGCGCCCGCCGAGTTCGCGTTCGCGGCGCCCAAACGCGGCGGGACGCTCAAGATCATCCATTCCAAGATCGTCAACCTCAACCCGGCGATCCAGTCCGGCATCGCGACGATGATCCCGGGAGCGCAAATTTTCGCCGGGCTCGTCGAATACGATGCCCACTGGAAACCGCACCCTTATCTTGCGACCGCCTGGGAGGAGGCAAAAGACGGCCTCTCTTATACGTTTCACCTCCGCAAAGATGCGACATTCCACGACGGCAAGCCGGTGACGGCAACGGATGTCGGTTTTTCGCTCGAAACGGTGAAGCACAATCACCCCTTCGGCATCGCGATGTTCGGCGGCGTCGATCGGGTCGAGACCGCGGATGCTCATACCGCAGTCATTCGGCTGAAGCACCCGGTGCCGTCGCTCTTGATTTCAACCTCGTCCGTGCTTTTGCCCATCATCCCGAAGCATATCTTTGGTACGGGGCCGATCCGCACCAATCCCGCCAATCTGAAGCCTGTCGGCAGTGGTCCCTTCAAATTCAAGGCGTACAATGCCGCCGAGTACCTGATCCTCGAACGCAATCCGCACTTTTTTCGCGAAGGCCGACCCCATCTCGATGAACTGCTGTTCAAGTTCGTCACCGGAACGACCTCCGCGATGATCGCGATGATGCGGGGCGACATGCACTATTACCCTTACGCCGCTCAGCTCCAGGACATTGCGGTCATGGCGAAGCAGAAGACCCTGCAAGTCAGCCAGAAGGGCTACGAGGCGATCGGGCCGCTCAACTGGCTGGCATTCAATGTCCGCCACCCGCCGCTCAGCGATGTCCGCGTGCGCCAGGCGATCGCCTACGCAATCAACAAGGAATTCATTCTGAAGAAGCTCTTCCTGGGGCTCGCGCGCGACGCTACGGGGCCGATCGCTCCAAGCGGCCCCTTCTACTACAAGAATGTCGATCGCTATCCCCATGACCTCGCCACGGCCGAGAAGCTTCTCGATGCGGCAGGCTACAAGCGGAAGAGCGGTGGGGCGCGCTTTGCGCTGACGCTCGACTGGAACCCGGAAGCAGGCAACCCGCAAGCGTTTCTCCCGGCGCAATACCTGAAAGCGCAGCTGCCGAAGATCGGCATCGACATCATGCTGCGCGCTTCGCCCGACTTCCCGACCTGGGCGCGCCGCATCGCGAACTGGGACTTTGAGCTCACCATGGACGAAGTGTTCAACTATCCCGATCCCGTGATCGGCGTCGCGCGGAGCTATATTTCGAGCAACATCAAGAAGGGTGTGATCTGGTCCAATACGCAGGGATTCAGCGACCCCAGGGTCGACAAGCTCTTTGCCGAGGCGGGCGAGGAGATCAATTTCAAGAAGCGGTATGCCCTCTATGCCAAGGTGCAAACGCTTCTTGCTGAGGAGCTGCCGGTCTATTGGTTGAACGAGATTCCCTACAGCACCGTCTACCATAGGGGGCTCGCGAACGTTCCGCTCACGATTTGGGGAGCGATGGGGCCGTTCGACCAGGTCTATTGGCAGAAGGCTGCCTGAGGCATTTGCCGGCGCGAGTTGGGGTCATATGGCGGTCGTCAAACTGGTCTTGGCGCGATTGGCGCAAGGCGTGCTGCTGGTTTTCGCGGTTGTCGTTTTGAATTTTCTGCTGATCCACCTGGCGCCGGGCGACCCGGCGCAGGTGCTGGCCGGTGAATTCGGCGGCACGACTCCGCAGATTTTGGCGCAGATCCGTGCCACCTACGGGCTCAACCACCCGCTCTGGGTCCAGCTCCTCACGTATATCGGGCATGTGGCGCGGGGCAATCTCGGGCAGTCCTTTTATTTCAACCAGCCGGTGCTGAGCCTTATCCTTCAGCGCCTTCCGGCGACGCTGCTCCTCGTCATAACGGCGCAAGTGTCGGCCATCCTCGCCGGCACCATGCTCGGGGTCATTGCCGCGCGGCGGCCGCACGGGTGGCTGAGCCAGGGGATCACGGTCACCGCGCTCATCGGCTACTCGACCCCGGTGTTCTGGCTGGGGATCATGCTCCTCATCGCCTTCGCCTATCTCTGGCCGATCTTTCCGATCGGCAGCATGGAGACGATAGGGTTCGAGGGCGGCATTTTCCATGAGGCGCTCAACATCCTCCATCATCTGGTGCTGCCGGCTTTCACGCTCGCCTTCGTCTACCTCGCGCAGTATTCCCGCCTGTCGCAGGCGAACATGCTCGAAACCCTGGGCAGCGATTACATTCGCATGGCGCGCGCCAAGGGATTGCCGGAGTGGCTCATCCTTTACAAGCACGCGCTCCGCAATGCCTTGATCCCGGTGGTCACGATCGCCGGTTTGCAGTTCAGCCAGGTGCTCGCCGGCGCGATCCTGGTCGAGACGGTGTTCGATTGGCCGGGCATGGGCCAACTCACCTATGAATCGATCCTGCGCCGAGACTACCCGCTTCTCCTCGGCATCCTGCTGATTTCGGCGGTCGTGGTGGTGGTGGTCAACATCCTGACCGACCTTTCCTATCGGCTGATCGACCCGCGGATCGGGGCGGGAAGCGTCACAGGAGTTGGCTACGGAACCTAGAGAGCGGGGAAGCGATGGCTGAGTTGGCGGTCGGAAGGGAGCGAAAGCCCGGAAGCGGGTTTTCGCAGGGCCTGCGCCGCTTCGCCGAAAATCGGGCGGCGCTCGCCGGTCTGATCGTGCTTCTTCTGATCGCATTGATGGGCTTTATTGGGCCGCTCGTCTATCCTGTGAATCCCTTCGCGATTGTGGCGACGCCGATGGCGCCACCGGGCGACGGCGCGCCGCTCGGCGCCGATTATCTCGGACGCGACGTGCTGGCCGGCATCTTGGCGGGAGCGCGGGTGAGCCTTTTCATCGGCATTTCCGCCACGTTCTGCACCGCGATCATCGGCACCGTCACAGGTTCCATCGCCGGCTATTATGGCGGCAAAGCCGACACGATCCTCATGCGCATCACCGAATTCTTTCAGGTGTTGCCGCCGCTTCTTTTGTCGATGGTGCTGGTGACCCTGTTCTCGCCGAGCGTGCTCACCGTCATCCTCTCGATCGGCCTCGTTAACTGGATCGGAACCGCCCGCATCGTGCGCGCGGAATTCCTGCGGATCAAGGGTGAGGGCTATGTCCTGGCGGAGCGGGCGATGGGGGCGAAGAACGGCCGCATCATCTTCCGGGTGATCCTGCCGAGCGCGCTGCCTTCGCTTATTGTCGTCACTACGCTGCAAATCGGGATTGCGATCCTCTTTGCCGCCGCCTTGAGCTTTCTCGGGCTGACCGATCCCAACGTCATGACATGGGGATTGATGATCGGCCAGTCCCGGCCTTTCATCTGGCAGACCTGGTGGGCGGTCACCTTTCCGGGAATCGCCATCTTTATGACGGTGCTCTCCGTGAGCCTCATCGGCGACGGCCTCAATGAGGCGCTCAACCCGAGGCTGCGGCCGCGATGAGGGAACCGCATCCGCTCCTCGCCGTTGACGATCTCTCTATCGACATGACGGTGGCGAGAGGGACGGTGCGGATCCTCGACGGCGTCTCTTTTTCGCTCGCTTCGGGAGAAACCCTCGGCGTCGTCGGCGAGAGCGGGTCCGGCAAGACGATGACCGCGCTCGCGATCATGCGTCTCCTCCCGCAGCCTTCCGCAAGGCTCGGCGCGGAGAGCAGGATCCTCTTTTCGGGCAAGAACGTCTTGAAGCTCGACGAGCGGGCGATGCGGCGCCTGCGCGGTCGCGAGATTTCGATGATTTTCCAGGACCCGATGACCGCACTGAACCCGCTTTTCACGGTCGGCGAGCAGATCGCGGAGACCGTGCGCTGGCACGAAGGGGGAACTCGCGCCGCGGCGCAGGCGCGCGCCGTCGACATGCTGCGCGCCGTCCGCATCCCCCATCCCGAACGGGCGGTTCGCAGTTACCCGCACCAGTTCTCCGGCGGCATGCGGCAACGGGCGACGATTGCGATTGCCCTCGCGTGCCGGCCCAAGATCCTCATTGCGGACGAGCCGACGACGGCGCTCGATGTCACGGTCCAGGCGCAGATCTTCGATCTTCTCGAAGACATTCAGGAAGAGACCGGGACCGCCATCATTCTGATAAGCCACAACCTCAGTACCATCGCGCGCCTCACCCGCAGGATCATGGTGCTCTACGGCGGCCGCAAGGTCGAAGAGGGGCCGACGCGCGAGATCATCCGCAATCCACGCCATCCCTATACCGAGGCGCTCCTGCGCTGCGTCCCCGGGCTTCGCAGCGAAGCCGAGCACGATGCCGAACTGCCGGAAATACCGGGAACCGTTCCGGCGCCGGAGGAGTTGGGCGGCGGCTGTCCTTTTGCGCCGCGTTGCAGCCATGCCGCGGCCCGCTGTCGCAGCACGATGCCGCCCGCGGCGGCCCTGGGGGAAAAACACAAAGTGGCTTGCTGGCTGCATGAGGCGGCGCAGAGTGCGGTGACGTGAGCGCCGGCAAGCCGTTGCTCAGCGTGCGCGCGCTGCGCACCCATTTTCCCGTCAGCCATCGCGCCCGTCTCTGGGCAAAGCGACAGGTCGTGCATGCGGTCGATGGCGTCGACTTCGACATCATGCCGGGGCGAACCTTGGGGCTAGTCGGAGAAAGCGGCTCGGGCAAATCGACCGTCGCGCTCTCCATCCTGCGGCTCGTCAGGCCAACGGCGGGCAAGGTCGTCTTCGACGGGATCGGTCTTCTCTCTCTGCCGCAGGAGGAGATGCGCCGGCTCCGCCGCCGCCTTCAGATCATCTTTCAGGATCCCTATTCCTCTCTCAATCCGCGCGAGAGAGTGGGTGAAATCGTCAGAAGACCGCTCGACATCCACAGTATCGGCAGCGCGCGGGAACGCAGCCAGCGCGTGGACGAACTTTTCGATCTGGTGGGTTTGAGGCAGGCGCAACAAGACCTCTTCCCGCATCAGTTCTCGGGTGGCCAGCGGCAGCGTATTGCGATTGCCCGCGCCATTGCCACGTTTCCCGAACTCGTCGTCTGCGACGAGCCGGTCTCCGCCCTCGATGTCGCGATCCAGGCGCAGATCATCAATCTCTTGCGCCGACTGCAGCGCGAGTTTGGGCTGACCTACCTCTTCATCTCGCACGATCTCGGGGTCGTGCGGGAAATGTGCGACTCGATCGCCGTCATGTATTTCGGGCAGATCGTCGAAGAGGCCCCCCGGCGCGACCTCTTCGAGCGCCCGCTCCATCCCTATACGCAGGCGCTTCTTTCGGCCGTACCGAAGCTCGATAGCGATGACAGAGCGCCTCGCCTCGTCCTCGAAGGCGATCCCCCCAACCCGATCGATTTGCCGAAGGGCTGCCGTTTTGCCTCCCGCTGTCCCATGGCGGTGGCGCGCTGCCGGAGCGAGGCTCCCGTCCTGCGCCGGTTCGGATCGCACGCCGTCGCCTGTCATAGGGTCCCTGACGCGGAGGT
The DNA here is from genome assembly GCA_021812165.1 of Pseudomonadota bacterium. Taxonomy (GTDB): domain Bacteria; phylum Pseudomonadota; class Alphaproteobacteria; order ATCC43930; family CGMCC-115725; genus AP-15. Next base: position 18,986 of record JAKAOO010000011.1, read on the forward strand.
TTCCGGGGAGGAAGCTCGCGAGTTCGAACAAACCTTGAGAGGGCTTTCATGAAACGCTTCGTCACCGCCGTCATGCGCCACGAAACCAATACCTTTTCGCCGCTGCCGACGCCGCTTGCGAACTTCGGGCGCAGTGGCGCCAATGCAGGGCCGATCGGCGGAGAGGATGCGCTCAGGGCCTACCGCAACACAAACAATCCCGTCGCCGCCTTTATCGATCTGGCGCAAGAGGCGGGGGCCGAACTCGTCTTTCCGATCGCCGCCAATGCCGTGCCGGGAGGACGCGTCACCGATGACGCTTTCGAGACCATCGCCGAGGCGATCTGCAATGGCGTCAAAGCGGGCTGCGACGCGGCCTTCCTCGACCTCCATGGGGCGATGGTTACGCAAAGCCTCGACGATCCGGAAGGGGAGCTTCTGCGCCGTCTGCGGCGGATCGCTCCCGATCTGCCGATCGCCGTCGCCCTTGATTTTCACGCCAATCTTTCCGCCGCGACGATTACCAATGCGACCGTGGTCACCGGCTATTGCACGTATCCGCATATCGATATGTACGAGACGGGAGTGCGCGCCGGAAGAACGCTGCTCCGCGCCCTCAACGGCGAGATACGGCCGGTGATGGCGTGGCGATCGCTGCCGATGCTGACGCATATGCTGCGGCAGACTCCTCTGGAGCAGCCGATGAAGGACATCATGGATAAGGCGATGGCGGCCGAGCGGAATGGCTCGGTGTTGAACGCGTCCGTGTTCGGCGGGTTCCCGCTTGCGGACATTCCGCATGCCGGCCTCGCTGCGGTCGTGGTCGCAGAGAAGAGGAGCCGCGCCGAAGCGCTCGTTGACGACCTCCTCGCCATGGCGTGGCAGCGCCGCCGAGACTTCGTCTTCACTTCCGAGCCGATGGCCGTGTCGATCGCGCGCGCGAAAGAGCTGGAGGGCGGGCCCGTTCTCCTCGTCGATCACGGCGACAACGCGGGCGCCGGCGGAAGCCAGGACGGGATGGCCGCCTTAGGCGAAGTAATGCGCCAGGGGCTCAAAGAGGCCGCGGCCGGCCCGATTTGGGATCCGGCGGCGGTTGCGGCCATGTTCAAGGCCGGCATCGGCGCGCAGATGACGCTCGATCTCGGCGGCCGCACCGACATGCCCGAAATCGACCTCAAAGGCGAGCCGCTCAAGGTGACGGGCACCGTCCGCCGCCTGACCGACGGCCGCTTCCTCATCACCGGGCCGATGATGACCGGAAGCGAGGTCAATCTCGGCCGCACGGCCGTTCTCGATACCGGCAAGATCGAGATCGTCGTCAGCGAAGAGCGGTTCGAGCCTTTCGATCAAGGCATCTTCACGCATGCGGGGATCGTCCCGGCGGCAAAGAAATTCCTTCTGATCAAGTCGCGGCAGCATTTTCGCGCGGCCTTTGAGGGGGTGGCGCGGCACATCGTTCTCGTTGCCGGCCCCGGCGTTTGCAGTTCCGATTACAGCCTCTTCCCTTTCAAGAAGCTGCGGCGGCCTTGCTACCCTCTCGATCCCGACATGACGCTCGCGTGAGAAAGCCTTCTCGACACCGCGCCGGGGATCTCGCGCGGCGTATCGACAACGAGGACGCCCGCCTTTTCGAGCGCGCCCCGCTTTGACGCGTAGCCGCCGCCGCTGCCGGTGACGATCGCGCCCGCATGGCCCATTTTCTTGCCGGGAGGAGAGGCGCGTCCGGCGACAAAGGCAATGACGGGTTTTGACATCTGGGCGGCGTATTCGGCCGCTTCTTCTTCCATCGAGCCGCCGATTTCGCCGACGAGAACGACGGCTTTCGTTCTCTCGTCTTCCTCGAGCGCGCAGAGCGCCTCTACCGGCGTCGTGCCGACCATCGCATCGCCGCCGATCCCGATAAAGGCGGATTGCCCGATGCCGGCGCGCGTCAGATTGAGCGCGATGAGCGTGCCAAGGCTGCCGCTGCGCGAGATGACGCCGACCGGGCCGGGCCGGAAGATGTTGGGGTTGTGCCCCGGCATGATGCCGACAAATCCTTCGCCGGGTGTGACGAGGCCCGCCGTGTTGGGTCCGATGATCCGCGTCCCGTGACGGCGCGCGGCGAGGTGCATCGCCATCACGTCTTGCCCCGGGATATGTTCGGTAAGGCACACCAATAGCCTCGTCCCGGCTGCGATGGCGTCGAGAGCCGCGTTCTTGGCCGCCGCCGGCGGGATGAACATGACGGCGACCTCATAGGGGAGCGCCGCCATTGCCGCGGCGGCAGAAGCGAAGAGCGGAACTCCGAGCTGGGTTTCGCCGGCGCGTTTCGGGCTGACGCCCGCGACAATCCTGGTGCCGCAGGCGATCATCTTTTCGGCCCAGAACGTTCCCTGCTTGCCGGTCAAACCCTGCACCAGAACGCGATGGCTGCGCCGGAAAATGATCATCGCGCCGCGTCGACCGCAGCCTTCACCGCGTCCTCCATAAAATCGAAGGGGTCGATGCCGAGGCGCCGGCGGACGAGCGCGACCGCCTCGTCTTCGCCCGTCCCGTGGATCGAGAAGAAGACCGGCACTTTGGGTTTCAATTTTTCCCAGGCTGTGACGACGCCTTCGGCCATCACGTCGGTGCGGGCGAAAGCGCCGCAGAAATTGATGACGAGGCTTTTGACGCCCGCGCCCCCGAGCACCAGATCGAGCGCGGCCTCCGCCTTCGTATAGGCCTCGCCGCCGATCTCCAGGAAATTTGCCGGCTTTCCGCCGAAATGCCGGATCACGTCCATGGTCGTCATCGTGAGGCCGGCGCCGTTGGCGAGAACCCCGACATTGCCGTCGAGTTCGATGAATTTGAGGCCGCGTTCCGCCCCGCACCGTTCGAGTTCTGTCGCCTTATCGCCTGCGCCGGCGCTTGCGAGCTCGGCCTGCCGGAAAACCGCCGCGTCGTCGAGCGTCAATTTGCAATCGAGGGCGAGGACGCGGCCATCCTTCAAGAACGCCAGCGGATTGATTTCAATGAGCTCGGCGTCGCGCTCTCTATAGATTGTGTAAAGCGCTTCGAGGACCGCGGCGACGCCGGCTTCGGCACCCGAAAGATCGAGCCCTGCCAGCATGGCGCGGGCCTCTTCGCCGCCGAACCCGCGGTCGATCTCGACCGGGCAGCGACGGACGGCCTGCGGCTGGCGCGCCGAGGTCTCTTCGATATCCATGCCGCCTTCGGTGGAGAAGAGAACGAGCGGGCGGCACTCTGCGGCGTCCGAAACCACGGCCGCGTAAAACTCGCGCAGGATCTCCGCGCGCTCCTCGATGAGGACCCGCTCGACCGGGTAGCCGTCGATCGCCATGCCGAGGATCGCCTGCGCTGCGAGGGCGGCCTCGGCGGCGCTCTCGGCCTTTTTGATGCCGCCCGCCTTGCCGCGCTTTCCCGTCGGCACCTGGGCTTTGACGACACACGGACCGATCTCGCGGAAGGCGGCGCCCGCTTCTTGCGGGGAGAGACAAAGCTTCCCGCGTGGAATTGGGACACCGGCCAAAGAAAGCACTTTCGTTTTTGCGGCGTGCTCCTCGAAGTTCATGCGACGGCACTCACACCTTTGGGAATGTCATTGCGAGGACCCGCGGGATTGACCCGCGGAGACGAAGCAATCCCGACTGATGTCGCACGAGGCCCCGAGATTGCTTCCCCCCGGAACGCCCGCAGGGCGGCCCTCCGGGGGTCGCAATGACCGAAAGCCAAATATGGGAATCCGCAGAAGAATTCATGGTAGCTCAGCGTCCGTATTTCTTCCAATGTGGCCCGAACAGCTCCTCTTCGCTCGGCTTGTCTTCGGGGATCACCGTCACGAGGTGGGTGATGTTGAGGAAGTGCTTGTAGCTCAGATTCTCCGAAATGCTGTTCTTTTGCCACGAACCGCAACCCATGCTGAGGGTAAAGCCGAGCCCGCTGTCGAAGCCGCCGCCATTGCCAAAGGTGTGGGCAAAATTGACGAGGACGCGCACCACCTCGAGTTCTTCGGCAAGCTCGCGCGCGTGCGCGATCGACTTCGTATGAATGCCGCAGGAGTGGCCTTTGCCCTCGTAATCGAGGATGGAGCGAACGGTTTCCTTTGCTGCAGCGAAGTCTTTGGCGCGGTAGACCGTGAGGACGAGCGAAAGCTTCTCGCCCGAAAGCGGGTAGTCGCGCCCGATCCCCTTTTCCTCGACGAGGAAGAACCCTGCGCCCTCAGCCGCCGCGGGAAAACCGAAAGCGCGCGCGAGCACGGCCGCATCGCGCGCGATGAGGTTGCGGTTGAGCTTGTGGCCCTGCCACAGCACCTCTTCGACGGTCTGCTTCTCGCGCTCATTGCAGAGATAGCCGCCCACCTCTCTCAACGCTGCAATGGCCGCGTCATAGACCTTGTCGAGAATGATGACGGCGTTTTCGGTCGAGCACGAGGTCGCATTGTCGAACACCTTGGAGGCGCGGATTTTCTTCGCCGCATCGGCGAGATCGGCGCTCTCGTCGATGATCACGGGAACGTTTCCGAGGCCGACGCCGATCGCCGGGGTTCCGCTCCGATAGGCGCGCCGCACATTGTCCTGAGACCCGGTGACGACGACGAGGTCGCTGGCTCGCATCAGCGCATCCGTCGATTCTTTGGTGACGGGGGCCGGCAAAACCTGGACGAGATCGGCCGGCAGACCGATCCGCCCAAGCTCGGCGCGCATCAGTTCGACGGTACGCCTCGTCGTCTCGTAGCCGAGCGGGGAGGGCGCGATGATGATCGCGTTGCGCCCTTTCAAGGCCATCATCGCCTTGTTGACGGGCGTCGCGCCCGGATTGGTCGATGGCGTCAACGCGGCAACGATTCCGACCGGCTTTGCATATTTGACGATCCCTTTCGCCTTGTCCTCCTCGATGATCCCGACCGATTTCGCCCGCAGCAGGTCGCGCAGCGTGCCGAACGTCTTGCGCTGGTTTTTGACGATCTTGTCGGGAACATTGCCGAGACAGGTGTCGGCGACCGCAAGTTCGGCGAGCTCGCGCGCGTGCTCCGGCTTATAGACGGCCCACGCAAGGGCGCGCACGGCCTCGTCGGCGCGTTCCTGCGTGACCCTGCCAAAGGCGCGCTGGGCGGCGCGCGCGCGGTCGATGACGGCGTCGATCATGGCGTCGATCTGAAACGCGTCCCTATTGCGCGCGGCAAAGGCGGTGGCGGTCATCCTTTTCTCCTCGTTTCGCGGGCGATCGAGCCACCGACCCCGGCCGCCGCGAGGGCGGCCGGCGAAGGGCGGCGGATATCCTCGTCAAACAGCGCTCGTATGGTGGTACTTGTCGAGCAGCCGCTTCGGGAATTTGAGCGCGTCCCGGCGGAACGGATCGCCGAGTTCGCGCGTCACGTGCAGATCGAGGATCGTCGTCTTGCCGTCTTTCATCTGCGCGTCGAGCGCGCTTGCCAGCGCGTCGCCGACCTCGCCCACCTTGTTGACGACGATGCCTTCGGCGCCGAGCGACTTCGCCACGTTCGCCCAGACCGGATTTTCGAGATTTACGCCGTCGAACCGCCGGCCGTAGAAATCGACCTGGTTCTTCTTTTCGGCGCCCCACTGCTCGTTATTGAACACGCAGACCGTGACGGGGATGTTTTCGCGCACGCAGGTGAGGATCTCGTTGAAGCAGATGCCCCAGGCGCCGTCGCCGACATAGGCGATCGCCGGACGGTCGGGAGCGGCAACCTTGGCGCCGATGACGGCGGGGAAGGCGTAGCCGCAATTGCCAAAGCTCATTGCCGCGAGCATCGACGGCGCCTCTTCGAAACGCAGATAGGAATTCGACACCGAGCAGATATTGCCGATGTCGGTCGAGACCATCGCGTTCTTCGGCAGCGTTTTCTCCATCGCCCGCAGCATCTGGCGCGGGTGCATGCGGTCGGCGCCTTTCATGACCTCAAGCGACCACTCGTCGCGCTCCTGCGTCCATCCCGAGAGTTCGCTTTCCCAGGCTTTTTTCTCGGCCTTGATCTTTTGGCTGCGGGCCTCGGCGTTCCTGCGGCAGGCGAGCTCGCGATTGGCGAGACGATCGAGGAGCGCGCGCGTTGCCGCCTTCGCATCGCCGACAATGCCGACGGAGATTTGCTTGACGAGGCCGAGCATGCGGTGGTCGTTGTCCACCTGGATGATCTTTGCGTCCTTCGGCCAGTATTCGAGACCGTATTGGGGCAGTGTGCCGAACGGTCCAAGACGCGTGCCGAGCGCGAGCACGACGTCCGCCTGCGCGATCAACTTCATCGCGGCCTTCGAGCCTTGATAACCGAGAGGGCCGCACCACAACGGATGGCTCGCCGGGAAGCTGTCGTTGTGGAGGTAGGAATTGGCGACGGGCGCGCCGAGACGCTCGGCAAGCTCAACGCACTCCGCCGTGCCGCCCGACATGATGACGCCGCCCCCCGACACGATGACGGGGAAATTCGCCTTCGTCAGAAGCTCGGCGGCCTCGTCGAGGCTTTCGTCGGCGCCCGGACCGCGCGTGATCCGCTTTGGGCTCGGGATCGCGTAATCGGCTTCGCCGTAGAAATGATCGCGCGGGACGTTGAGCTGCGTCGGGCCGCGCTCGCTCATCGCCATGTCGAGGCAGCGCGCCGTCAATTCGGCGATGCGCGCCGGGCCGGTGACGTGCGCCTGGTACTTGGTGATTTTCGAGAAGATCGGCATTTGCTCGGTTTCCTGAAAACCGCCGAGGCCGATGGTGGTGGAACCGGTTTCCGGCGTCACCACGAGAACCGGCGAATGCGCCCAATACGCGGCGGCCACCGCCGTCACGAAATTCGTCACGCCCGGTCCATTCTGGGCGATGCAGACGCCGTGCCGGCCCGACACGCGCGAATAGCCGTCGGCCATGTGGCCGGCGCCCTGTTCGTGAGCGGTCGGGATGAAGCGGATGCCGGCGGGCTTGAAGAGGTCCATGGCGTCCATATAGGCCGAACCGACGATACCGAAGACATGCGTGACGTTGTGGGCGACGAGCGTTTCGACGAACGCTTCGCTCGAGGACATTCGGGTCATGATCGTCTCTCCTTCTGATGATCCCTCGCAGCCGAAGGCCGCAGGGACTGACGCGGAACCTATTCCGTCGCTTCGAGAATGCTCGACAACTCGGCTGCTGCCTCTCTGAGCGCCGGCAGATGCTTGACCGCCTGGTCCGGAGACAAGCGCGCCGACGGTGCCTGGACGGCGAGACCCGCCATCAGCTCGCCGTTCTTTCGCACGATCGGCACCGCTACGCACACGACGCCGGCCAGAAACTCCTCGCGATCGAAGGACGCCCGTTCTTTGCGTATTCGCTTCAGTTCCTCTTCGAGCGCGGTCCGATCCGTGATCGTGTTCGGCGTCAAGTGCGGCAGATCGAGGCTTTGCAACAGGCTGCGGCGCAGGCGGCTCGGCAGCAGCGCCAGATGCAGCTTGCCGATCGCGCTCGCATGGAGCGGCACCCGCGACCCCGGCGCAAACTGCAGGCGCAAGGGCCAGTGCTCGGCCTCGACGCGGTCGAGATAAACGATATCGCCATTATGCATGACGCCGATATTGCAGGTCTCGTTCACCGCACGGGCAAGCCGCCGCAACACCGCGTGGCGGCGGGCGTCGCGCATCGAAGCGCGCAACGCGCCGAGTGCGAGTTCGGTAAGCTTGAAGCCGACGGTGAGGCGCTTTCGCGCCGGCTCGCGCGCCAGATAGCCCGAACTCACGAGGCCGTCGACGAGGCGATAGGCCGTCGCTTTCGGCAGGCCGAGAGCCTCGCTGACGTCGGCGACGTCGATGGCGGTCGGCGCTTGCGCGACCATCTCGATGATCGCGAAAGACCGCGCGGTCGCCGTCGCGATCGTCTCGCGTCTTTCGGGCGCGGCGGTGAGATCGGGTGGCGGGAAGGCTAGGCTGGTCATGGAGTCAGCAGTCTCGAAACGAAAACTTCCCAATAATTGAGACCCGCATTTTTAAAAAATTAGCATGGAGGCGCCCGAAGCCGCAAGCGGAACTCGGGCGCCGCAGAAGGGCGAAGAACGCGACGGCGATCCCGTGGCCGCTCGGGCGCGAACGATCGGCCGCGGCCAGGGCCAAGCTCAGGGCGAGACTTCCTCGAGCAACTGCCCCTTCGTTTCCTCGCCCAAGATCCACACAGCGATGACACCGATGAGCGCGACGAGAGCGACAAACACGAACGAGCCGCCGGTGCCGAAACGCGCCAGGACGAGCGGGAAGTAGAACGGAGCGATCGCTCCGGCGATGAGCCGCCCGACGCCTTCGGTAAAGCCGACGCCGGTGCCGCGCACCCGCGTCGGGTAATTCTCGGCGACGTAGATCTTGACGGCGGGATCGACGCTGATGCCGAAGAACGACATGGCGGCCCCGATCAAGAGCACCAGAACGGGGTTGCGCAGGAAGCCGAAGAAGAGGGCGCAGATGAGGGCGATGAGGGTAAAGCTGATGATCACCGGCTTGCGGCCCCAAATCTCCACCACCCACGCCTCGATGATTTTGCCGACGATCGACGCGCCGACGATGATGGACGTAAAGATGAACGCCGTCGTCAGCGTGAAACCCATCCGGCTCACGACCGTCGGCATGAAGAGCTGGATCGCGTAAAAGATGAAAAATGTGGTCCCCAGCACAATCCAGCACATGATCGTGCGTTTGAGATAGACCCGGTTAAAGATGGTCGCCACCGGCACCCGCTCACGGCTTACGGCAATTGGGCGAAACTGTTCTTTGTCCAGGGGCGGGAGAGGATGCCCGGTGCTCGCTTCCACTTTTGCTTCGATCTGGGCCATTACCGCCTCGGCCTCGCGATAGCGGCCTTTGACCTCGTACCAGCGCGGCGACTCCGGCATGAGCCACCACAACAGGGCGACATAAACGATGGGAACGCCGCCCAGAATGAAGAAGATGCGCCACCCGACATCAAGGCCGGTATTGGGGATGATGAACGCGGCCAGGGCCGGCGAGACGAAATAGCCCAAGGAAAGAAAGGAATCCATGATGCCCGTAAAGCGGCCGCGATGGCCGGAGGAGACGAACTCGCTGACCATGGCGTAGGGAACGGGGAACATGAGCCCCATGCCGAACCCGGCCAGGAAACGGAGCGCGATCAATGTCGTGACGCTCCCGGCGAGGGCGGTGAGGCCGGTAACGATCGTATACCAAGCCATGCCCGCCATCAGGACTTTCTTGCGCCCGAAGCGGTCGGCGAGGATGCCCGTCGGCACGACGCCGAGAACGATGCCGAGTGCGGTGATCGCTGCCAGGGAACCCGTCTCTTTCGGCGTCAAGTGCCAGAGCTTATGCAGCGAAGGCAGGACGACGCCGATCAATCCGATGTCGAACGCCTCGATGAGCCAAGCGAGGCAGGCAAGGGCCAAGATGAGGATGTGAAAGCCCGACATCGGCAGACGTTCGAGCCGTTCGGCGACCCCGATTCCGGTTCGCACCGTCTGGGCTTCCGCCGTCGCATTCGCTGGACTTGTCATCGCTTCCTCTCCCTCATGATCCGGCTCGGGATTTCCGCTCTCCCGGAAAGCGCCCCATGGCGATCAGACAAATTCTCACTATTTGCGACTTATGTTTGTAGATTTAGCACACGTGTTTCCCGCGCAGCAAGCGAAACCGCGACGCGCGCGGCCCCAATCCTAGCGCTCTTCGATCGGAACGTAAGTGCGAGCGGCGGGCCCCGTGTAGAGCGTCAACGGCCGGATCAGGATATTGTTGTCGAGCTGCTCCAGAACCTGCACGACCCAGCCGGGCACCCGGCCGATTGCGAAAATGGGAACGAAGAGATCGCGCCGGACCCCGAGCAGATGATAGACGACGCCCGAATAGAAATCGACATTCACATTGACGCCGTGCCGCGCGTAGGGAGCCATCGCTTGCACCACGGCCTGCAGGATCTCGAACCAGCGCGGCTCGCCCATCTCTTTCGACAACCGATCGACCCCGGCGCGCATGTGGCGGGCGCGGGGATCTTCGACGCGGTATACGCGATGGCCGAACCCGGTCACCGGCTCTCCCGCCTTGCGCTTCTCGCGCACATAGGCGGCCGCGCGTGCGGGATCGCCAATCTCTTCGGCCATTTTCATCACGTCTTCGGCGGCGCCGCCATGCGCCGGTCCGGACAGCGCCGCGATCGCAGCGGTGATTGCGGCGTGGAGGCTCGCCTCGGTGCCGGTGACGACGCGTGCGGTGAAAGATGAGGCGTTGGAGCCGTGCTCGGCGTGAAGAATAAGGTCGCGATCGATGAGCTCGGCGGCTTCTCGGCTCGGCAGCTTGCCGGTGAGCATCCACAAGAAATTGGCGGCGTGACCGAGATCGTTATTCGCCGGCACCGGCGCCAAACCCTCGCGCAGGCGCGCATGCGCCGCCACCACCATCGGAACCTGCGAGGTCAGACGAACGCCTTTCTTGAGCGTCGCCTGCCGGGAATTATCGGCGGTCTCGGGATCGAAAGCGGAGAGCGCCGACACCGCCGTGCGCAGCACATCCATCGGGTGCGCTTTTTGCATGAGGCGAATGACGTCGGTGATCGGCTGCGGAAGCGTGCGCGCCGCTTTCAGTTCCCGGTCGAACGCCGCGAGCTGCGCTCGGGTCGGCAGCTCGCCATAAAGGAGAAGCCAAGCGGTTTCCTCGAAGCTCGAATGCTCTGCGAGGTCGTGGATCGAGTAGCCGCGGTATCTGAGGTCGCCGGCACGCCCGTCGATCGATGTGCACGGCGAGCGATCGAAATACACATCCTTCAATCCGCGATAAATCTTGATGGCTTCGCTTCCTTCGGTCATTGATGTTCTCGCTCAGCTCGTTTCGTAGGGGCCTTTTGGCGTCGAGGCGCGCATGGACGTCGTGGAGCGCTCATTCGATATAGCACATCGCCGGCAATTGAAAATCGCGCTTCCTGAAGGCGATGACGCCCGGGTGCTCGCTGCCGCCCGCCGTCTCAAGGATGAAGCGATCGCCAGGCCGATCGTGCTCGGCCCGCAGGAGACGATCGCGAAGGTCGCAGAGGGCGCGGGCATCGCCCTCGGAGGGATCGAATGCATCGATCCCAGATCCGATCCCCGCATCGAGGCCTATGGATCGGCCTGCGCGAGCGCGCGTCGAGGAATGACGCCCGCGATGGGGGCGAGGCTCGTGTCGCGGCCCCTTTATTTCGGAGGAATGATGGTCCGCGAAGGCGACGCTCATGCCATGGTCGCCGGCGCCGCAAACCCGACGCGCCGCGTCATCGAAGCGGGCCTTCTGACGATCGGGCTCGCGCAAGGCGTCTTCCTGCCTTCGAGCTATTTTCTCATCGTCGTGCCGAATTTCCTCGGCGAGGGTCCGCGAACGCTCGTCTTTGCCGATTGCGCGGTGAACGCGGATCCGACGCCCGAGGAGCTGGCGGACATCGCGATCGCATCCGCCCGCAACGCCGAGGCCCTTCTCGGCGAGAAGGCGCGCGTCGCCATGCTCTCTTTTTCCACCAAGGGAAGCGCACAGCACGCGCGCGTCGACAAAGTGAGGCGCGCGGTCGAGCGCGTGCGCGAGCGCGCCCCGGCTCTCTCCCTCGACGGAGAATTTCAGGCCGACGCGGCAGTGGTGCCGGCAGTGGCGCAGAAGAAGGTGAAAGAGATGAGCGAGGTTGCAGGACGCGCCAACGTCCTCATCTTTCCCGATCTCGATGCGGGAAACATAGATCGGA
>JAKAOO010000192.1 GCA_021812165.1 Pseudomonadota bacterium
AGATGGTGATCTCGCATCTCCGGCAGTTGCAGAAGATGCCTGGACTGGTGCGCAGCTTCTTCCTTGCGCCGACGACACGCTATGCGTGCACGTGATTGCAACTATTATGGAACGGTTAATAACAACAGCGGTCTCGCTGGTCGACGCCGACGCGCGGTTGCGGCTCAGTATTCGGTGTACGACTTTTCCTCAAAAATTGTGGAGCCGGCCACAACATTGATTCGACGCTTCAATTCCGCTCGTCGATCGTTGGTCCGATAGACGGAACGCGCCAGGGCGATGAACCGCTCCCCGAACTCGCCCAGCCGTTCGCATTCTCGAATATGGCCCTCAATGTTCCACAACGTTTCGTTGATCTGTTTCAGCTCTGTGGCGAGCGGTTCGAGCTCCGGATTCCGGGGGACTTGGCGGTCCCGCACGCTCAACAGCAACCGCAACTCCGCCGCCACATTGCGCCGTTTTGCTGGCTCCCCAATCCGCTCGGCCTTAATCTCCAAGATCGCGATCTTGTCGAACAACTCGCCGACCGAAATAGGGGCGAAGAGGCACCTGCGCTCCGGTGCCCTCCTACCATCGACAGAGGCCATCCACCGCGGCGGTTTGCCATCTTTCGCCATGCTCGTCGCACTCCCCCATGCGCGTCTCCCCGGAGAGAGGCCGGCCTATGGCGGCGAAAGCGCCGGCGATACTTCGGCCAGCATGCCCGCGTCGATATTGCCCTCTCTTCCTGCAAGCAGCTTTCGGCATGCAGCGTAAACCTGCCCCGGGCGCAGGCCGGTAAGGCAGGCAAGCTTCCGCGGGCAGTCCTCAGCGCTTCGCAGATAGCAGGGGCCGCACTTCATCTCGCGTGTCAATGCGAAAGCGCGCGGGCCTACCGGTCCATATTCCCGAGCGTCGAGGTGGGCCGAATGAATCCCGACCGTAGGAACGCCAAGTTCCGCCGCAAGATGCTTCGGCCCGCTGTCCACTCCGACAAACAGGACGCACTCTAATAGGAGATTGTGGAGATGCCTGAGATCGTTTGCGATCTCGCCGATGAGGTCCGCGGCCGCTTGCTGATTGCGCACTGATCGCAGCACCTGTGAGGTAATCGCCTTATCATTTGGTCCGCCAATCAGCGCCACGTTGACTCCTTCGCGCTCAATCAACAGGTCGATGAGCTCTGAAAAATATTCAGCAGGCCACTGCCGGATGGTGTCTCCGGCGGCAGCATGCACGCACACAATCGGTCGCCCAAGCAATCGCCGCCGCGCCGCTTCGGACAGCGCCAGGGGCACCGGAGAGAGCTGCCTTATAGCGGCGCGCCTTGGTTCGAAGGCGGCCGCGATTGCGTCCACCAGATTGGCGAGTTCGTCCGCCATATGAGCTCGTTTCGATTCCCCTAGGGCGTCGCCACCCCATTCCAGTGCGACGTCAAGCCACGGAAATTGGTTGCGGTGGTCAAATCCCGCCAAGAAGCGTGCCCCGGTGTGTCGTAGGATAGCGCGCGTCTCCTCGTGGCGGCGCAAATCGACAGCAAGATCAAAGCGATAGGACGCAAGCCGCTGGCGCAGGGCTTCGAGATCTGCCTCTGTTTTCGGTCTGGTTCCTTCGCTCGACCGCGGGTAAAAGAAATCCCACTCGATCACCTCGTCGATCGCCTCCGCGAGGTCCCAGATGGGTCTCGTCCAATGGCCGGCAAGCACCCGCATGCTGGCATGAGGAAACGTCTCCTTGAGCCGCCGCAGAGCCGAGAATGCGGTAATGCAATCGCCGATGTGATCGAGTTTTACGATAAGGATGTTCCGAATCGCGTCCGGTGCGGCGAGCGGGCGAGCGGGATAGACCTCGCGGACGGGCTCAGGTTCCGGCGTGAAACACTCCAGGCTTTTGGAGAGATGCGGATGGTGGTAAGGGTCTCCGTCAGCGAAGAGAGCGCCCCACTCCTCTTTAAAGGCGTCGGCGTCGTAGTCATCCGGGTCGTTTTTCCGGGTCGCGCGTTCGTGGTGGACGAGCCTTGAATAGGGGGTGTAAACGATTAGAAACCCCTCCCGTCGCGCTTTGAGGCAATAGTCGGTTTCGTTGTTGATGACGGGATAGGCTTCATCGAAACCCCCGAGCCGTTCGAACACTTCGCGCCGCGAGAGGAAGCAAGCTCCGGTAACGGCGATCACATTGCGCTGCGTCAGAGCCAATCCGAAGTAGCCCGGATCCCCTTCGGCAGTGTGGCGAAAAGCGTGAGCCAGCCTTCCGACATCGTTTGTGAGGAATACGCCGGCGCTTTGGATCGTTCGATCCGGCCAAAGGAGCAATGGTCCGACGACTCCAACCTCAGGCCTCTGCGCGTGCTCGAGCAGAGCATCGAGCCACTCAGCTTCGATCACTTCGATATCGTCGTTGAGGAAGAGGAGGAATTCGCCCCGCGCCGAAGTCCCGCCAAGATTGCAGATCCGCGAAAAGTTGAAGCCTCCCTTCGAATCGACGATCCGGATCCGCGGTTCGGCCGAAAGCGTTTCGAAATAGGGGAACGCCTCGGGTTGGGTACCCGTGTTATGGAGAAGAATAATTTCGAATATCGGATATCGCGTTTTTTCCAGAAGGCCTTCGAGGCAAGTCCGGAGAAGGCCGACATTGCCCCCTGTCGGAATGATGACGGAGACGCGCTTCGTCTCTTCCGATCTTCGTTTCAACCGGTGGATGCCACTAACACAGCCCTCAAGCACATTACCCGCGATACCGCGGCGCTCCATCGCGCGCTCGATCGCCTGTCTTTCCATCGCTTCCGGATCGAGGCGCTCGCTCCCACGCCGGCAGAGTGTTTCCGGAATGCGATAAATGGCAGCCGCGGCTTCAGTCAGCCGCAATACGAGGTCGTACTCTCCCAGAGCCGATAGGTCATCTATGGTGTCGGCTGCGCGCTCGATCAGTTGCTCGCGCGCGAACCATAGTCGTCCGACATAATTTGTTGACAGAAGCAGATCAGGAGACCATTGCGGCTTGAGGAAGTGCTCGACGATCCCGCTCACAGGACTGACGCGCAACTCGTCGCTATAAATGAAATCCGCCTCGCTCTGGAGAGCCGTCGCGACCGCGCACTGAAGAAGCGCATCGCGACGCAGTACGTCCCCCGGCACCAGAAGCCCGAATAGGACTGCGCCGGTTAGCCGCCCCACAAGATCGGCCAGCGATAGTTCCCCTTCTTCTCGCAGAATTTCGACCCTTTCCGAAATGCCGTCGAGTCCGCCAAGAACGCTTTTCTCGACGCCGTTCGGTTTTTCACCGCTACTCTCTATTCTGATAAAGAGGTGCCAGTTCGAGTACGCCTGCTCGCGCAATCCGTCGAGCGTGGCTCGCGCCCGCGCAAGTTCGTCCTCTCCGCCTCGAATCAACATCAACACGCAAAATTTTGGATGCCAACCGAGATTGGAGAGAATTCCGTCTTGCTGCGCAATTTCCGATTGATTGATTTTCCGTCGCAGGATGCCCTCGTCCAGGCTTTCCGCAACGTCCACAAGAAATTGCACTTCCTTTCTGGCGTCGCTCTTGTCTTTGATGATCACGCCAACCGTATGCTCGCCCCCTAGCAACGAGCGGCCCGAGATGTTGACCATAAAACCGCTGTGCTGGGCGTTGGGCCATTCGGGATGTTCCGCCGCAACATCCCAACGCAAGAGGCCATAATGCGCGGAGGTGAAATGATCGCCGTCAACCGTGACATCGACAGAGGAAACCCCTGCCCGCGCCAACGCCCAACCCGAAATAAAAAGGCTATCCCTAACCGGGATCGCCTGCGGTCGGTTCGCTCCCTCCGGCGCGTCGATCCAAATCTCTATTTCGGGCGGCCTCTTCGTCAGGTAATGACGATAGGTTTCGAGGTTCGAGGCGCCCGCGATGCCAACCTGCTCGCGGTAAAAGTCGTAATCGAAACCCGAGAAAGGCAGCCGGCCCTCCTCGGCGCCCCAACGGATGAAATGCTCGAAGGCAGGCTCGCCACCACGCGCAACATCCGGGTACACGCTCAAATACCATTCGGTGTCGAACGCCGGATTCGGCTCCCGCCCCTCGCCGGCGCCACACAGCGTGTAATGCTCGAGCGGCGCCATCCCCGATGCGGCAACTTCCGGGTAGCGTTCGGCATACCATTCGGCGTCGAAAAACTCTGCGAGCAGCGAAGATTCGGCGTTAGGCTCTGCAACGGGCGAGGTTTCCATCTCGGTTGCCGGCGCGACGAGGGCCTGTTCTTTCCGCGATTGAAGATAAGCAATCCGTTGGCCGGTGCGATACGGCGTAAGGACCCAATACAACAGTTTCGTACCGCGCCGCATCTGGAGCCTCAAACCCCGCGGCATCGCGGTCGCGAGCCGCCGCGCTGGGCTTGTAAGGCGCCAGAAGGTCGAAACCAGCATGGAGTCGCGTTCACCGCGAAGCCGTTCGCGTTCCTGCTCGGCTTCGGCTAGGTGGCTATGAAGCTCAGCGAGTTCGCCTTCCATCGCCGCGAGCCGCTCCTCGGCCGCTGTTGCGCGCCCCTCTATGCGTTCCCGCGCGACCGCCTCCTCCCGCTCGGCCTCTCTGCGGCGGTATTCCGCCTCGCCGCGCAGGCGGGCCTCTTCGCCAAGCCGCGCCCGGGTATCGGCCGCCAACTCGCCGCGCAGGCGGGCCTCTTCGCCAAGCCGCGCCTGGGTATCGGCCGCCAACTGCACGGCGCGGGCAAGCGCCGCCTCGCGGTCGGACAGTTCGTGGCGGGTTTGAATCGCCTGCCCATCGAGCGACGCGATAAGCGGCGCGAGGATTCTGAGCGTGCCCTCACAATAGCGTGCGACTTCATCGAGCGTCGCCCGGGCGATGGCGCTGTCGCCGTCGGAACAAAGGAGCTTCAACGCGTCCCAGGCCCGCAGACAAAGCATCTCGAACCCATCGTGTGGAAGGGGGCCCGTATCCATCGACCGATGATGACGCAGTTCGAAGGAAAGGAATTCGTCGATCTGGCCCGCGACGCGGATGATTTCCTTGGGCCAGGTCAGCCCGACCCTCTCTCCGACGTTGCGAACAACAGATCGCCAGTCCCGCAAAAGATCCTCGTAATTGATGACAGAGCGATCGATCTCGCGCGTCGCACGCTCAGCCGCGAGCACATGATCGAGCCAGAGCGTCAATGCGTGCGGCCGCGAGAGCCCGTCGCGGCGCCGGAGCGAGGCCGCCACTTCGAGCGGATGGCGGCAGGGCAGGACCGCGAGGATGTTCCGACCGCTCCCGGACAGCGCCTCGATCCATAGCGGCAGAAGGCGGCAGATGCGCGGGTCTTTGACAAGGACGAGCGGCCGCTCGCCGAATTCTTCGAGGAAGAGCGCCGCCAGATCTTGTGCCGCGACCTGCGCAGCGGGCGAGCGGAAACAGTCCCTGCCAAGCGGCAGAGGATCCTCCCATCGCGATCCGAATTCGTGGAGTAGAGCTTCGTGAAAGGCGAGAATGCGCTTGTTTTCGAAGAAACCTTTTATATTGTCGCTTGACGGTCCTAGCAGTTCGCCGGTGATAGCGGCACCGAGGAGGTTGAGGACGCCGCTTATAGCCGAGGTGCCGCTGCGATGCATGCCGGCGACGAGGATCACCACCGGGCGGGCGGCCTCCCACGCGGGCTTGTCCCGCACCTTGCCGGTTGCTGAGCTATAGATCAGGTCCACTATGCACTCTCCTTGAAGGATTGGAGCCCAGCGTTTTGCCGGGTATCCGAACGGAGGGTGAAAAGCCAGCTGGCCGGCGGCCGAACGCCAACCAACAGGCACATGCCGCCCAGCCTTTCTGTTTTGCGCAGCCCCCTGCAAAGCTGGCTTGCAGCCGGCGGCGGCAGTTGCGAAGCAATGATTTGGCTTTAATCAGAAGCCCAAAACGCTTGGCCGTTATGAAGTTGCCATGTCGCAAAGAACCGAGGCCTTTTTGGTTATATCGTGTACGAAATCGCTTTTTAGTTTTGCACAACGAAAACACAGAGGCAATCCTTCAGCCCGCGGTCCTCTCGCGAAGCTCCGGTAGGATCCGTTTCTGAGAACTATAATTCCGAATGCGGCGGCCGTCGAGACCCACCGCAGCGCGGGCCAGCTTCTCAACGTCCCTTCGATCCGGCGCACGCTCGGCCATTCGGTGACAATCCCTCGCAGAGCCGAGGCGTCCGGCGTCACTTGGTCAAGCTTACGAGCGATCGGCGCCACGGGCTGCAAGAGGGAGGGGGCCAATCCGGCTCTCCATGCATGGCCTGAGCCACGGGTGCCCCCTCACAGCGATGCGAGGGCGAGGGTGGCTTCCCAGAACTTGTCGGCTCCCTTGCGAAAGCGTTCGGCTGAGTCATTCCATCCGTCCGGTATGCGTAGTCCCCGGTCCCGGTAGCGCCGGCGCTTGGTTTCGGCGAATCGAACGAGCTTTTTGCCGGCTGATCGCCATCCGCCTCGCTGCCGCGCGCCCGGCCCGGCATATCGATGGCGCAGCTTTCTTCGGGATGCTCCGCCGTGTTTCTTGCCGA
Organism: Pseudomonadota bacterium; assembly: GCA_021812165.1. GTDB lineage: Bacteria > Pseudomonadota > Alphaproteobacteria > ATCC43930 > CGMCC-115725 > AP-15. Next base: position 6,491 of record JAKAOO010000192.1, read on the forward strand.
GCCAGGACTTGAGGCGCCAATACAGCCCCCAGTCGTCCCTGGCGAACTCCCCCAATGCCCGTGTGGCAAAGCAATAGTAGTTGCGCCGGCCCATGATGACCGGGTTGAGGTCGTCGATGATATCTACAAGGGTGCAGCCAGTCGGCGGCGATCCGCCGAGCCTAGCGAGGAAATGCATGAGCTGCGTCTGTTCTGTGGTCGTGCTAGAGCATTTTCCTATCTGACGTACCCGGCATGCGCGAGATAATGCCGGCATTCCTCGGGTGAGAAGCAGTCGAGCAGCTCGCCGATTCGCGTCCACAGTGCCGGGATTGA
>JAKAOO010000193.1 GCA_021812165.1 Pseudomonadota bacterium
CGGCCGTCGGAGGTTCGCCGCGAAGGCCGCGCAAGGCTGATAGCCCGCGGATCGACCGCGCCCCGGAATGACGACATTCCAGTATTTTTCCGCAGCCTCTTAATGGCCTTGTCTAGTGCGGTTTCCGAATCATCGCTCACCGGCTCCTCGGCCGATCCGGATCGATATCGCACGGTTGGATTGGCGTCGTGCGTCCTTCGAGACGGCCGCTTCGCGGCCTCCTCAGGATGAGGTACTTCCTTAATGCCATCAAGAGGGCCCTGCTGCGAGGGGCTCTGTGGGGCGCGGATGCCCAGTCCTGCGGTCCCTCTACAATCCGACCATCCCCATCCAGAACAGCGAGCGGCCGGCAAGCTCCACATCGGTTTTGCGCGCGAAGGAGAGCTGGCCGTCTTCGCCGATGCGGAAGAGGGAAAGGCATGCCGGCACGGTTTTGACGGCCGTCCCGTCGCGCACTTTGAGCGTGAGGATATGGGCGGCGACGAGGAGCCGGCCGGAAGGGTCGATCGAAAAGCAGCGCGGGTGGATGCCGCGCGTATCGACGTGCTGGATCAAATGCGGCTCGCCGCTCTCCTCATCGATCGCGTAGGCGGCGATCGTATTTTCGCCTCCGGCAAACACCTCGTCGCTGCCGGGCTTTTCCGTGCTCGACGCGCGGTTCGCGACATAGACGAAGCGCCCCGCAGGGTGGACATGAACCGTGCCGGCGACTTGACGGCCGCCTCCGCGTCGCGGCGCGGAAAGCGTCGTCGCGGAAAAACGCGGCAGATCTGAAAGCCCGCCTCTTTCGAACGCGAACGTAAGGAGCCGGTTTTGCCGCTCGAGCGACACATAGACGAAGGGCTTTCTGGGGTGAAAATCGAGGTGCCGCGGCCCGAAGCCGTAGCCGCCATCGGGCGCGACCGAGACCTCGCCGGTCAATTGGCCGCCGCGGTAATGAAAGACTTTGAGAGCGCCGGGATCCTCGGGCTTGTCGCCGGCGGCGTCGTTGCCGCGCGCCACCAGGATCGCACGAAAGTTGTCGAGGGATACCCGCACCTGGTGCGCATAGATGCCGGGGTCGACCCCTTCTCTTTGCGGCACCTCTTCGCCCGCGCTCCCGTCGGGACGGATGCGATAGACCCGAAGCGCGCTCGGATTGTTGAAAGCGACGAGCGCGTATTCGGAAGGGATGTCGGTCGAAAGATGGATCGGCCGGCTCGGCAAAGGAACCGCCTCGCCATGAGGTGAGAGAGCCCCGCTTTCCCGGTCTATGCGAAAGGCCGAAAGGTGATGGCGGTCTCCCGCGGTGCCCGCCCCCGGCTCGCCATTGCTCGAAGCCACATAAAGAAAGCGGCCCGAGGCGTGCGGGGAGGCGTAGTGCACATTGGCCGGAAGCAGGACGCTTCCCTGCCGGGTCAACGCCGCCCCTTCGACATCAACGTCGTAGTGTTGAAGCTCGGCTCCGATGCTCGCATAAAGCGCCACTTTCATCGTTTTCCCCCAGTGAAGGATGTCTGCCATTCACCAGCGTTCGGCGCGGTAGGGAGAGAGATCGATGCCGGGATCGCGGCCGGCGACGAGGTCGGCGATGATCCGCCCCGAAATCGCGCTCAACGTCAGGCCCAGATGCTGATGGCCGAAAGCGAAGTAGACGCCTTCGTGTTTGCCCGAGCGCCCGAGAACCGGAAGCGAGTCGGGAAGAGAGGGACGAAAGCCGAGCCAACGCGAGCGCGGCTCGCCTTTGAGCGAAGGCAGCATTCTCTTCGCAAAACCGATGAGCCGATCGAGAAGCCGGTAATCGGGCGGCGCTTCGAGACCGGCGAATTCGACCCCGCTCGTCAAGCGAAGCCCGTGTTCCATCGGCGCCAGGATAAAATGATGGTCGTCCCAATAGACGGGGCGCGAGAGGGCGGGCTCGGGAGGCTCCAGCATCGCGTGATAGCCGCGCTCGGTGTCGAGCGGAACGCGGGCGCCGAGCGAAAGGGCGAGCGGGCGCGACCACGCCCCCGCCGCGAGCACGATGACTTCGGCCGCATGGCGCCCTTTCTCGGTGATGACGGCGCGGCGCCCTTCGCCAAGATCGAAGCGCAGCGCCTTTTCGCGCCAGATGCGGCCGCCTTTTTCGAGAAACGAGCGGGCGACCCGCTCGGTGAGCCGCTTCGGGTTGCGGACGAAGCCGCAATCGGGATGGAAAATCGCGCGCCGGAAAATCGGCGCAAGCGCCGGTTCGAGCTCACGGATCTCCTCGCTCTCCAGCACCTCGTAACGCACGCCGTAGCGGCGCATGAAAGAGAGTTCCGCCGCCGCTTCGGCGAATGCGCGCTCGGAGGAATAAAGCTTGAGCCAGCCGGGCTTGCGATAAAGATCGGCGGCGCCGGCCTCTCGCGCCAGCGCGTCATGGGCACCTTCAGCCTCGGCAAGAAGCGGCGCAAGCGCCGCAGCGATCGCGTCCGCCCGCCGCGTCGCCTTGACGAGCTCGAAAAGCCAAGGGGCGATCTTCGGCAGGTAACGCAAGCGCACGACCACCGGGCCATTGGGGTCGGCAAGCATTCGGGGGACCTGCCGCAAGAGGCCCGGCATCGCGATCGGCGCCACCTCGCTGGTGGCGATGACGCCGGCGTTGCCGAATGAGGTGCCGTCTCCCGGTTCGAGCGGGTCGACGACCGTCACGTCGTGTCCATCGCGCCGCAAGAAGTGCGCGCAAGCAGTGCCGACGATCCCGGCGCCGACGACGACGATGGTTTTGGGCGAAGGTGCAGCGTCCATGACGGTTTATCGGCTGAGCGGCGTCAGAACCCGGCCGTCATGGCCTAAGATCGCGCTCCGGAAACCAGGCTCTTCCAACTCCAACCTCTCGGCTATGTTTCGGAAAAGCCTAAGATGGGGCTTCGGGTGTCGTCAACGGCCGCGAGAGATCCGGTTATCTCGGCTATGCCCATCGGGTTTCCCGCGGCAAGATGAAGGGGCGGTACCGGCAAGGGTCAGTGAGGGGGTATCCGATGCGTCTCAAAGAGAAGATCGCGATCATCGTCGGCGCCGGTCAAAGCCCCGGCGAAGGGATGGGAAACGGCCGCGCGACGGCCATCCGCTTTGCGCAGGAAGGGGCGAAAATCCTCGCCCTCGACAACCGCCTCGCCTCCGCCGAAGAAACCGCCGAGATGGTCGCCAAAGAAGGCGGCGAATGCGTCCCCTTTTTCGCGGATGTGACGCGCGAGGAAACGCTTGCCGTCGCGATTGCGGAAGGGGAACGGCGCTGGGGGAAAATCGACATCCTCCACTACAATGTCGGCGTCAGCGTCGGCGGCGGCGACAAGCCGCTTCTCGAACTTTCCGAAGAAGCCTTCGACCGCGTCGCTCGGATCAATCTGCGCGGCGCGATCATGGCCGCAAAACACGTGATCCCGGTGATGAGGCGGCAGCGCGCGGGCGTCATCATCACCATCTCTTCGGTCGCCGCGCGCGAGAGGTACCCTTACGTCGCCTATAAGGCGACCAAGGCCGCCCTCATCGCCTTCACCGAGCAGCTCGCCATCCAGAATGCCGAATACGACATCCGCGCCAACGCGATCCTGCCGGGCCTCATGGATACGCCGATGGCGGTCGACACGCGCGCGCGCCTCAGCAACAGAAGCCGCGCCGAAGTCGCCGCCGAGCGCGACGCCCGCGTTCCGTTGCGCCATCGCATGGGAACTGCCTGGGACGTTGCCAACGCCGCGCTTTTTCTCGCGTCCGACGAAGCGAATTTCATCACCGGCGTCGCGCTCCCCGTGGATGGCGGCGCGCTCGTCAATATCGGCTGAGGCGGCGGGAAGAGGAAGAGCGTCCCGGCGCGCTCACCCCGCCGCATCGGCGAAACCTTCCCCCCTTGAAAGAGGCGCCCGCCCCGAAAGCTCAGGGAGTTTCTCGACGCGGCGCGCCAGACGGCCGGATCGGCGAGAGCCCGGCCGGAAAGAAAAGCGAAACGAGGAGGGTCGCCGCCGCAATTCCGATGATGATGAGATAAACCTCGTGGATCGCGGCCGCGACCGCCGTGCCGAGGCGCGCGATTTCCTGGGCGCCGAGAGAGCGGCGCAGCGCCGGCTCCAAGAGGCGATTGACGGCGCTCCCGGCGTGCGGCAGGCGCTCTGAGAGACCGAGATTGACGATCGCGCCGAAGATGGCCGCGCCCAACGACTGGCCGAGCACGCGCATGAACATGATGGAGGCGGTCGCGGCGCCGCGCTCCTCCCAGCCGACGCTCGCCTGGATCGAGACGAGAAACGCGGGACTGCTGAAGCCGATGCCGAGCCCCATCATGAGCGAGCCCGCGAACGCCAAAAAGATGCCGCTTCCCGGTTCGAGAAGCGCCAGCAAAAGGGCGCCCAAAAGCATCGTCAATCCGCCGATGACGGCCGCCAGACGGTAGGAGGTTCGGATCATCACCCGCGCGGTCGCAAAGGTGCCGAGCGTCCAGCTGACCGATTGGCAGCCGAGAGCAAAACCGGCGACGGCCGCGCTTCTCCCCATCGCGCCTTGGACAAAGGTCGGCAGAAAAGCGGAGACCCCCATCATGGCCGCGCCGATCGCGAAAGTGCCGAGATTGCCGAGGGCGATGACGCGGCGTTTCCACAACTGAACGGGCACGATCGGCTCCGCAGCGCGGCGCTCGTGGACGAAAAGCCAGCCGAGCGCCGCCGCGCCAATGAGGGCGAAGCCCGCGCCCGCCCCTTTGCCGAGAGTTTCCGACTGCACCAGAGCGAGCATCGCCGCGCCCACTCCGAGCGCCAGCAAGATGGCGCCGAGGAGATCGATCCGGTGCTCGCGGGGCCGGACCCGTTCGCGCAGGAACAAGGCGTACATGAGGATGCTCGCGGCGCCGATCGGCAGATTGACCCAGAACACCAGAGACCAGTGAAGGTCTTCGACGATGAACGCGCCGAGCGCCGGCCCGACGATCGCCGAAATCCCGAACGTGCTCGACACATAGCCCTGCACCCGCGCCCTCTCGGCCGGCGTATAGATGTCGCCGACGATGGTGCTCGCGATCGGCTGGATGGCGCCGGCGCCGAGCCCTTGGAGCGCGCGGAAGAAAACGAGAGCCGCCATCGTCGGAGCAAAGCCGCAAAGCGTCGTGCCGACGAGAAAGATCGCGGCGCCGGCGAAAAAGACGCGCTTTCTTCCGTAAAGATCGGCAAGACGGCCATAGATCGGGGTGCTCACCGCCATCGTCAGCAGATAGGCTGCGAACACCCAGCTGAAGAGGCGGAAGCCGCCGAGATCGGCGACGATCGTCGGCATCGCGGTGGCGACGATGGTGCTCTCGACGGCGGCCATAAAGGTGGCCATCAGCGAGGCCGCGAGAACGAGCCGTTTGCGCGCCGCGGCAACGGAGGCTTCCTCGGGAGGCGCCGCTTCGCGGGAGCCGGCGGCTGCCGTCGCCTCGGCGAAGGCGTCCTCCGAACGGGCGCTCTTCGGCTTCAGGGGTCCTCGCCGGGCGCGCGGGCGTCGAGGGAGAGGGCGTGGACCCGCGTCTTGAGCTCCTCCGCGAGCGTCTCGTAAACGAGGCGCTGGCGGGCTACGCGCGAGAGGCCGGCAAAAGCCGCCGCGGTGATGGCGACGCGGAAATGCGTCTCCCCCTCCGGCCGAGCGCCCGCATGTCCCGCGTGGCGTTCCGACTCGTCGATGAGCTCGAGCCGGGTGGGGGCGAAACGCGAGAGGAGCTTGGCGCGGATGGCGTCGGCGACGGACATGGTGCGGCGACGCTGCCGGCGCCGCCCTCTTCTGTCAAGCCCCGCGCGGTCGCTCGCCGCACTCCTACGGGTTTGGAGTAGGACTTATGGGAAATCTCTCTGCTCAGCGACGCTTCGCGAACCCTGCCCTGCCCCATCGAGGGGGAGGCGTTGACGCATGGCTGCGCAGTGCGGAGGCGGCCGCCCCATGACCGCGAAAGCTAACCTGCTCTGCTACGGCGCCGACCGGGCCATGGCGAAGTGCGCGGTGCCGGTTCGCGCTCAGCGCTCGACCGTGCGCCGCTCGACCGCGAGCATCGCTTCGAGATCGATCGTCTCGTGGACCCGCTTCTGCTCTTCGCCGGGAGCGCGCCCGAGGGAGGGGTCGTCTTCGCCGCGAAACAGGCTTTCGTAGCACGCTTTGAGCGCCTTGTGCATGGCGAGAACCGGGGTCATCGAATCGACGATGAGCCGATAGCCGAGCGCGCAGAGTTCGGCTTTTGTGAGCGGGCTCTGAGCCATCCCACCGGGACCGGTCATGAAGAGGAGAGGCGGCGGCAGACGCTCGCCGAGGACGCGGAGGTCTTGCGGCTCGCGCGTCGTGACAAAGAGGATGTCGGCGCCCGCGCGGTGAAAGGCTTCCGCGCGCCGCAGGGCTTCTTCCAGATTGACGCTCCTGCGCGCATTGGTGCGGGCGATGATGAGGAAATCCGGGTCGCGCCGCGCCGCCACCGCTTCCTCGACTTTCGCGACCATCAGCTCCATCGGGATGATGTGCTCGATCCCGATGTGGTGGTGGGCGCGTTTGGGAAGGATCTGGTCCTCGATCTCGATCGCCGCGAAACCCGCGGCCTCGCTCATCGCAATGGTGCGGCGGATGTGCATCGGGTCGCCCCAGCCGCAGGCGGCGTCGAGGATCAAGGGGAGGCTCGAATGGGTGCGGATCTCGATCCCGGCCGACACCATCTCGGTCAAGGTGAGGTTTGCCTCGGTGCCGCATTTGATGTAGCCCATCGCGCCGCCGCCGAGATAAAGCGCGCGGAAGCCCGCCGCCGCGGCGAGCTTTGCCGAGATC
>JAKAOO010000194.1 GCA_021812165.1 Pseudomonadota bacterium
CCAAGTATCCCGGAGGAGCGCGGATCGCGAGCGCTTTGATATGAGCGAGGACACGGCGATTCAGGCACTTCGCATCGCCCTTTCGGCTCCCGCGCCAAATATCAAGATCGAGTTTCAGGGTGGGGAGCCATTATTGAATTTCCCACGTATTAAACAGATCGTCGAGGCGGCACGCCGAGAGCCCCGCGGGAAGACACTCGAATTTGTGATCGCGTCCAATCTCGCGTTGCTGACGGACGCAATACTCGAATTCTGCCGAGCGAACTCAATCCTCTTATCCACCTCCCTGGACGGACCGGCTGATCTTCATAACCGAAATCGCCCTCGGCCGGGAGGGAACAGCCATCAATTGACCGTGGAGGGCATTCGCCGGGCACAAGCGGCGCTTGGCCTCGACCGTGTTGGCGCGTTGATGACCACCACGGAAGCGAGCCTGGACCGGGTAGAGGAGATCATTGACGAGTACCTCAGGCTGGATTTGGAAGGCATCTTTCTCCGGCCCCTCTCTCCTTATGGTTTTGCGGTCAAAACAAAGCAGTATTACAAATATGGTGGGCGTGACTGGCTCAGGTTCTACGAACGCGGGCTCCGCTACATCTTAGAGATCAACAAGCGGGGACGGCATTTCCCTGAGTTCTACACCGGATTACTACTTACTCGGCTTTTGACCGATGTTCCCATAGGCTACGTTGGTTTACGTAGTCCAGCGGGAATTGGTCTGGGAGTGCTCGTATATAATTACGATGGCAAGGTATTTGCTTTCGACGAAGGGCGGATGCTAGCTGAGATGGGCGATCGGACCTTCGAGCTTGGCGACGTGGCCAAGGACAATTACGCATCGCTCATACTTTCAGACAAGCTCGTCGAGTTGGTCGGCGGCACCCTCTCACAGTGCTCGCCCGAATGTGCGTCCTGCGCGTTTGAGCCGAATTGTGGCTCTGATCCGGTATATCATCACGCGACCCAAGCTGACCCGACCGGCATTAAACCCCTGTCGGAGTTCTGTGCGCGCCAAAAAGCTCTCTTCCGCATCCTGATTGAACTGCTTGAAGGTTCGCCCGACGATGCTGCGGTGCTTCGTAGGTGGGTCTCCCAGTGACGCCACTACCGTTGTCAGGGGCGGCGGCTGCTCTCGCTGGTTCACTGGCCCAAGGGCGTTGTCTGCTACGGCTCGCTGAGGTGGAAGGCGCCCCCTGGGGACCCCTAAGCGAAGCGGACGCGGCGATCATTCGAAGCAAAGCTGAACTTACCATCGCGCGCGACCGAGGGTTTAGAATGGCGGTTGCGTTCGACCCGCGTTCCGCGGCTGGCAGTCCGGTAGATTTTGCCCTTGTTGTTCATCTTGATCGCCGGTTTGACTATCTGGCGGCCGGGGACGTGATCGCGATCGATGCCCGGTCTCGACGGTTTCGCGTGCTATACCGGCGGGCGTCGAAACATAATTCATTCCTTCTGACGGAGCGCTGCAACCACTATTGCCTGATGTGTTCGCAGCCGCCTCGAAACGTCGAGGATGGTTGGATCATTGACGAGATCGCCGACTGCGTTGACCTTATCGACCCGGCTACCACGTCCCTCGGGCTCACGGGTGGCGAGCCGCTTCTCGACTGGCGCCGATTGGTTGCCGTCTTGGCTAAGATGCGCGAGCGGCTTCCCCAAACCGCTGTACACGTCCTAACGAATGGGCGAGCCTTCGCGTCGGAGGCCGTGGTAGCAGCCTGGGCTGAGATTAGGCACCCCCATCTTACGGCCGGCATACCAATTTATGCAGCGGTCGATCATATTCATGATTATGTGGTGCAGTCCCGAGGCGCATTCGACGAAACGGTCCTTGGAGTACTTAGGCTAAAGGACAGAAGGCAGCGGGTGGAAGTTCGCATCGTCCTGCACGCAGTAACGGCCCCGCGGCTGAAACAGACCTGTGAATGGCTTGCTCGTAATCTCCCCTTCGTCGATCACGTTGCGCTCATGGGAACTGAGAACACCGGCTTCGCGCTCGCCAACGAAAAGCTACTTTGGATTGATCCCATTGACTATGCGGACGATCTCGTAAGCGGCGTTGGCGTGCTCAAGGCGGCGGGAGTGAACGTTTCGATTTACAATCTGCCGCTCTGCGTGCTCCATCCATCAGTCTGGGGTGTTGCGGTTCAATCGATTTCTGACTGGAAAAACACGTATCTTCCGCTCTGCGCCGGTTGCTGTGTCCGCGCGCAATGCGCGGGCTTCTTTTCTACAGGGAGGACGAGAATGAGCCGAGGGGTAGGACCCGTTACTGGCCTTCGCCCGCTCAGTGCCCCGTGCCGTCAATATTAACTTCGGCAGAAGGCCGCCGCTATTGCCTGTTTCGCGTCGCCCGCATCCCGGCCCGATCCGCCTCCCTGCGGCAAACATACGCGCCGTTCCTGGTTCGCCCATACCAGCGCTCTCCCGCGAAGTGATAGATCCCACTCCGCAGGTTCAGCCAAACGACCGTGTCAGCGGGGCAATGTTGGTGCGCGCGCGCCGCGGTCGCGAAGCTCGGGAGGGTTGAGGCGCTTGATTGTGGGGGAGGCGCGTTCCTCGGAAGGGAAACAGCGCCGGGCGCCCCCGAGATCGCGAGCACGGGGTGAAGCTCAATCCCGTTCGGCGCGGCCCCTCGCTGCCCATGCAGCACGTCGAAAAAGCCGACCCCGGTCACGGTCACCACTTCGCCGCGCCGAAGGAAGTCGGCCGTCTCGCGAGCCTGGATTATCTTGGAAAGGAACCGGCTCTTCTCGGCACACTCCGGGCTCGGGAGTTCGACGATCAGCCGGGCAAGGCCATCCCGCAAGGTGAGGTGCAAGTCGCCGTCCCGTTCATGCCGGATCGCGGACACCTGCCCCGTCACGCGATACACGGTGGTTTCGACCGGGCGCCATCGGCTGTTGAAGCGGCTCTCGGGGGCAGGGGGCGCGGGAAGCCGGTCGAGTTCGGCGATTGTGGTGGCGTGCGGACCCGTCGAGATGAGCCCCGCGTCGGGATCAGCCCCTACCTTCACATTCCAGCGCTCATACCCGCACCCGAGAGCCGGTGGCGCGAGGACGCACAAGAGGGCCGCGACGGCGAGAGTTCTCGGGAAGGCGGCCATCATGATCCTCTCCGGTCTTGCTGCCGCGGCTAGAACCGGGGCGCCGCCGGCCACCACTGGAACCGCCGCAACTCATCGGCGCGGAACGTCGTCAGGTGCCCCCGGACGCAGCGCCTTCGCAGAACGTCGCGGCTCTCAAAACTGATGCTCCCCTCTCCGCGCGAGGCATCGGGGAAAACCAAAACCATCTCGCCGCAGCGGGAACACGGCACGCCCAGATACCATTCGCCGGGAACGGGCGGCTCGCGGTCTTCGCCGGCCACGGGAGCCGGCGATCCGCGGTCTTCGGGGAAGAGCCCCGGAAACGCCTTTCGCAAACGTTCGCGCCGTCGCTCTCGGATCTCATCGGCAAGGGTGTCGGGATAGGGGCCGAGGAGACGGTCGAGGAGCCAGAGAGCGGCACGGATCGGGGCGTCGCGGAGGCGGTCGGCGAGGTTCACAAGCTTTCCCTGAGCCATCGGCAGCGGTCTCGATTAGCGGCCCGAAATGCGACGCATTTGTTCTCTGCTCAGCAACTCTTTCGCGAAACCGCGCATTACAATGTAGGGGTCCATAATGGGACTTCTAAAGCCAAAACAATTTCAGTACACGAAATGCGGCGGTTCGCCGCTCCGAGCCTCAGCGGAACACTCTAAAGCCGAGCTATTTGCTCTTCCTCTTCCCTACCATCATTCGCCATCAATTCTATTAGACCATCGTTGTCGTGGTTAATATTTTGGTTGGTCGTTTGGCGACGGAGCGGCAAGAACGCCACGATTTCGTTTTTTGCGGGGACGTACCCGTGGGGATACAGGCGAACTAATTTCATTTGTAGAAGGGCGTTCAGGTCTCTGGAAATCGTCTTTGGCGTTTTTCTTGCGTATGCGGCTGCCAGTTCAGGTGTGAGGCGGTCCAACTCGTTTTTCCGGACGGGCCTGTTTGCCTCAGAAATAGCTAAAGCCAGTGCTCGCCGCCTTCGCGCAACGTTCGATTTATCAGCCCTAAACCGATCATGTACGTAATTGACCCAAGTTACGTCTAGCTGCTGCTCACGGATTACCGTGATTTGCTCGCGCAGTTGCTGGACAAATCCACGAACGGCGTATTCGACAAACGGAAGTATGTCTCCTCCTGATCCGCTTGCTTGGTCCAACTTTCGATAATATTCGCTCCTCGTCTGATTGTAATGGTTGCTAAGTAAGTGCGCTGCATCAGAGGGGACGCCCGCCTCCATTAGGAACTGCAATTCGATTAGCCGGGCCGTCCGTCCATTACCGTCGCCGAATGGATGAATCCATACGAAATATAAATGAGATACGATCGCCTTTATGAGACCATACACGATCTCGTCTCCGTCTCGCGGCGTGAAGGTATCGCTATTCATCCACTTGCAGAATTTTGCCAAAAGATATTCGCAATCATCCGCGGGAGCGCAGAGGTACCGCCCGACGACCCGTGAGTCTCGGCGTATTTCGCCGGGTATAACATCTTCTCCGAGATCGAGATTATCAAGTATCAGCATATTATATTTCTTAGCCGTAGCGAGAGAGATCGGCGCGATATTGTCGTGGGTTATCTCCTCCAGCATTTGGTTGAACGCTTTAATTATGTTCTGGATTTCTCTCTGCTGATATTCTCGCGATGGAGGGAGCTGTAATTGTCCATTTAGGTGTTTTCGCACCTCGTCTTCCGAGAGCGTGTTTCCCTCAATGGCGGTTGTCGCCAGTACGCCTTTGGCTAAATAGAGTTGATGAAGTTCGCGTGCTGTCTCGGGCGTGAGGGGGTTTCCAGCGACGTGCTCACACTTGGATTGCGCCTCTCCCAGAGCCATCCAAAGCCGCGGAGACGCTTTGGACAGATCGATTTCGAAGGTGATCCAAGGATGTGTCCGGGCGTATGTCCGCATATGTGTCCACCATTTTGTCCATCAGATGTGCCTCATATGTGCCTACATATATTGTCAATTCCAAGACAATTGGCAAGGAGTGTCCGCAAAAATGTCTTCGTAAATGTCTAACCGTGAGGGGGCCACGAAGGCCACTTTCGCCCCGCGGGCAACCCCGAGATCGCCGAAGGGCGCTCCGGCCGGGGACACGCCCTCGGGGACACGCTGCCGCGCATCACCTTCGCTCCCCCTGCATCACCCGACCTGCCCTGCCCGACGCGAGGGCGAGGCGAGGCCGAGATCGCTGAATAACGCCCATAGGGTGCCCGCCGTACAGTACGCAACGCGAACACCGGGCCACGCTTGCTACCCAGATTGCTACCGAACGCGGTAGCACGGGGCGGGATAAGAACAAACAGGGTGCGACAGGAAGGCCGCTAAGTGGTAGGAAAACCGCTACTTTTTGGGATCGGGTGGCACCCTCCGGGACAGGCGCGAACGAACATGTGATAGGGAACGAGGCCGGTGTAATAAAAGAGGAACCAATGCCGGCCAAGCGGCGGCTCGCCGTGCATCATCACGCCGAAGACCGCGAACAGAAGCAGGATGTTGAGCATCGGCTCGAGGAGCGCCCAGCCATAGCCGAGCTTCGATTCGGCAAAGCGCGTGCGGCCCTCGCGAATGACGAGAGCGGCGAGGATTCTGAGCTGGCTCGCAAGCGCCTCGCGCCAGTTGGCCGGCGGCGGCGGCGGGCGCGGCGGGCGTTCGCCAAAAACCACAAAATCCGGATCGAAGAGGTCGAGACGCCGGTTCAAAACCTCGCGCACGGCCGCGGCAACTTCGGCATTCTCGGGCTCGCGGAGAATGAGTTCGCCCCCGGCGGTCAGTGCTTCTTTGAGGCGACCCGCTTCGAGATAAGCGCTCATTTGCGAGCGCTTCGCCTGCGCGTTCCCCGGCTCGACCTCGCCCGCGCGGCCGAAAGCGAAGGCTGCTTCCTCGAACCGGCCGAGCCGGTAAAGGAGATGGCCTCGGTGCAGATGATATTCCGCCTTCCCTGGCGCGAGATCGATCGCGCGCTCGATCGCGAGAAGCGCCGCTTCGAACCGCCCGCGCCGCAGCTCGCTTTCCGACAAAAGGCGGCAAACGAGATCGTCCTCCGGATGTCGCTCGGCGGCGCGGCGGAGGATCTCGCCGGCTTCTTCCGCCCTCCCGCTCCGCAACAAGAGTTCGCTCGCGTGGCGCGCATGCGCCGGTTCCTCCGGGCTCAGAGAGAGCGCTTCGAGCGCGAGTTCGCTTGCCTTCTCGCGCTCGCCTTCGACCCAAAAGAGCGCCGAGAGCCGGTGGAGGAGCCCGCTGTTTTGCGGATCGAGCGCGAGCGCGCGCTCGAAATGCGCGAAAGCCTCGGAGGTTCGGCCGGAATCGGCGAAGAGACAGCCCGCCCAATACGCGAATTCGAAAGAGGAAGGATCGAGTTCGCTCGCCCTCGCCGCATGGAAGAGCGCGCGATCGCGGTTTCCTGCGAGCGACAAGGAACCGCTCAAATGGCGATGGCCCGCGGCCCATTGCGGCCGGCAGGCGACGAGGCGCCGATAGGCCGCTGTCGCCTCGCCATGCTCCCCGCAATTGCTGAAAAGCCAGGCGCAAAATTCGAGGATGCTTTCGCCCGCGCTTTCCCCCGAAAAGGCGGCGCGCGCGCTCTCGATCGCCTCTTCTCTCCTCCCCGCGTAATAAAGCGCTTCGGCAAGCCGACACTCGAGGAGAGCGCCGCTTTCCGCAAGCAACTCGGC
>JAKAOO010000195.1 GCA_021812165.1 Pseudomonadota bacterium
GCGGAGCGCGGGCGCGGCGCGGCTGCCCCAGAAGGAAGACGAGCGGCATGGCAAGAAAGGTGACGATCATCAACAGCTTGAAATCGTCGATATAGGCGATCGTCGTCGCCTGACCGGTGATCTGGGCGTCGAGAAGCGCCCGGCCCTGAAGGGTGAAGGGGCTCCAAAATCGGGCGATTTGGGGGGCGCGAAAAAGGCGGTTCGCGGCCGTGACGAAAGCGCCGATCTCGGCGTGGGTTTGTTGCGTGTTGGAGACGAGGAAGCTCATCGAGATGGCGATGCCGATGCTCGAACCGACGTTGCGCAGGAAATTGTAAAGCGCGGCGGCTTCGGGGATCCGCGCCGGCGGCAGGGTCGAAAACGTCGTGGTGCTCAGAGGAACAAAAATGAAGCCGAGACCAAAGCCTTGCGTGATGCCGGTCTCTACGATCGCCGCTTCGGAGACGCTCGCCGACCAGCCGGTCATCTGGTAAAGCGCGAGGGCGGTGAGCGCGAGCCCGAAAAAGATGAGAGCTCTCGCATCGACTTTGCCGACGAGGCGGCCGACGACGAACATCGCGAGCATCGTGCCAACCCCTCTGGGCGCCAGAAGAACCCCCGCCGTCACCACGGGATAGTCGAGCAAGGTCTGAAGAAAGGGCGCAAGAAGGGCAAGCGTCGTCAACAGCACGACCCCGACCATAAACATGAGGCTGAAGCCCGCAAGCGCGTTGCGGTCGGCAAACACCGCCGGGGTCAGAAACGGGCTCTCCGAAAAGAACATGTGGACGAGAAAGATGTAAAAGGCGACCGCGGCGACAATGGCGAGAGCGATGATCTCGTGCGAGCCAAACCAGTCGAGCTCCTGCCCGCGATCGAGCATCATCTGCAAGGCGCCTGTCGCAAGGGAGAGCGCGAGGAAGCCGAACCAGTCGAAGCGGAGTCGCTCGCGCACGCTCTCGCTCATAAAGGCGCTGATGCCGAGAAAGGCGAGGATGCCGACAGGGACATTGATAAAGAAGACATACCGCCAGCTGTAGTTTTCGGTCAGATAGCCGCCGAGAGTAGGGCCCAGGATCGGCCCCAGCATCACCCCGATCCCCCAGATCGCCATCGCCTGTCCGTGCTTCTCGCGCGGATAGGTCGAGAGCAGAACCGCCTGCGAAAGCGGCACCAGCGCCGCGCCGAAAGCGCCCTGGAGCAGGCGGCAGAGCACGATCTCGGTGAGCGAGCCGGCCATGCCGCACATCGCCGAGGCGATCGCAAAACCGGAAACCGAGACGAGAAGCACCCGCTTGCGGCCAAAGCGCCCGGAAAGCCAGCCCGTGGGCGGGGTCATGATCGCCGCGGCGACGATATAGGAGGTGAGGACCCAGTTGATCTCGTCCTGGTTCGCCGACATCGTGCCTTGCATATACGGCAGCGCGACATTGGCAATCGTCATGTCGAGGGCCTGCATCAGAGTCGCCAGCATCACGCAAACCGTGATGACGGCGCGGCTTCTTCCCTCCATCGTTCAGCGGACTCCGAAGAGGGAGGCGAGAAACTGCGGCAGGCGCCAATAGCGGCCGGTGTCGATCGTCACTTCGGTGCTCATCCCCGCGCGAAGTTCGGGTGTCGCCGCTTTGGGGTCGACGACCACCCGCACCGGCATTCTTTGCACGACCTTGACCCAATTGCCGCTCACATTTTCCGCCGGCAGCAGAGAGAAGGTGCTGGCGCTTGCGGGCCCCAGACTTTCGACAGTCCCGCGCCAGCTGACGCCCGGATAAGCATCCGCGGTGACGACGGCGGGCTGCCCCGCCGCCACATGAGTGAGAACGGTTTCCTTGGGATCGGCTTCGATCCAAAGGTGGTGAAGGGCGACGAGGTAAAAGCCCGTCGTCCCGGCGCCGAGATAATTGCCCGGGGCGAGCGCGGCAACGCCGGTCACGATCCCGGAAACGGGCGCCCTGACGACGGTGTGACGCAGATCGCGTTTGGCCTCTGCCACCGCGGCGAGCGCCGTCAGATAGCGTGGCTGCTGATCGACCGGAAGCGCCGGATTGCCGTTGAGATTGGCGACGATGCCCGCGAGCTCCTGCTTCAATTCGGCAAGTTGGCCCTTCGCGGCGTCGCGCTGATCGCGGGCGGTGTCGAGCGCTTGCTGCGAGGCGACGCTGGTCTTCGCCAGTGCTTTCTGGCGCCCATAGACGCGCTTGTAATAGGCAAGGTTGGCCTTTGCCACAGCGATCGCCGCAAGCTTTTGGCGATAGCTCGCCTGAAGCGCGAGGATGTCGTTGCGGGTGACGCTGAGCGCGGCTTCGGCGCGGTCAAGAGCAATGCGGAACGGCCCTTCTTCGAGGCGGAAAAGCGGCTCGCCCTTCTTCACCCTCTGGTGGTCGTGCACGAGTATCCGCCTGACGAGACCGGAGACATCGGTCGAAAGACTGACCGTTTCGGCCTGCACATAAGCATCGTCCGTGCTGATGTAGCGGCCGCCCGTAAAATAGAAATAGGCAATCCCGAGAAGCACGATCAACGGCGCCAGCAGGATCAAGAGCCAGCGCAGCTGCTCCCTCGTCAGGCGCCGGCTTCTGCGAGCCCCCCGCACCCCAGGCGCGAGCGCCGGCACCCGTTTGGTGGAAACCTCAGCCATTCACAAAAACCTCGGTGGCCTCGCCTTCCGTCGCGCGGGCGGCGAGGTTCGACTTCATCACTGTCAAGATCGCGACGAGCCGCGCGCGGTCGGCTTCCTTGATCCCGGCCATCGCGTCCTCGCGCACCGCTGCCGCGAGCGCAAAGATGCGGTCGAGAAGCGGATAGGCGGCTTCGGTGAAATAGAGAAGATGGGCGCGCCGGTCTTTCGGGTCGGGCCGCCGCTCCACGAGCCCCGCCCGTTGCAGGCGATCGAGAAGGCGGGCGAGCGTGATCGGTTCGATTTCGAGAATTTGCGCGAGCGCCGCTTGATTGAGGCCCTCTTGGCGCGCCAGATACGCGAGAACCGTCGATTGCGCGCGGGTGAGGGGAAGCGCGCCGGCGCGCGCCTGCTGCTCGAAGCGCTTGCGCATCAGACGCGCCACATCGTTCAGAAGAAAGCCAAGCGCGCGGAACGGGGTTTCGTGTTCCATCAGCCGTCTTTGTTTAATAAGGAAGATATATAATAGGTAGGCTTATCGTGAGCAGGCTTGTGCACTCCGCATGGGAGGCATGTGGAGAAAGCAGCGAAGGAGCCCGAGGGCGAAGCGGGGGCGGTATCGGCGGCGGCGAGCCTTACGCCGGGCTCGTCCAGCCGATCCCTCTCGCCGAGCGCTGATCGGATCGCGACCAAAAACAGCGGCCACCGTCCGGGTGGCCGCAGCGCGGATTACGAGGAAGCCGGCGCGCCGTGCGCGGCTGGCTTTCTTCCTTCGATCGTCGCGGAGACGACGTAATTCTCCACCCCGCGTCCCGGCGCCCAGGTCGCGATCAGATCGCGGCTTTCGGCCTTGGGGACAATGCGAATCTCGGTGAAACCGGCGTCCTCGAGCCAGCGCGCGATTTCCTCCGCCCGCGCCGCGCCCGAGACGCAGCCGCAAAGGAGTTCGCGGTCGGCTTTGAGGTCGGGCGGAAGGGGGCTCTTGTTGACGACGTCGGAAAGCACAAGGCGGCCGCCTGGCTTCAAGGCGCGGAACGCCTCGCGGTAGACCTGCGCCTTCTCCGGGACGAGATTGACGACGCAATTCGAGATGACGGCATCGGCAGTATTGTCGGCGACCGGCAGGTGCTCCAGTTCTCCAAGCCGGAATTCGACGTTGAGGGCGCCGATCTTGGCGGCGTTCTCGCGCGCCTTGCGCAGCATCTCGGGGGTCATGTCGACGCCGATCACGCGGCCGGAGGGCCCGACCTCGCGCGCGGCGAGAAAGCAATCGAACCCCGCGCCGCTGCCCAGATCGACGACGACTTCGCCTGCCCGCAGTTTCGCGATCGCTCCGGGATTGCCGCAGCCGAGCCCGAGGTTCGCCCCCTCGGGAATGGAGGCGAGTTCCGCCTCGGAATAGCCCATTCGCCGGGCCTTCTCGCCAACCTCGGAGGCCGCGCCGCAGCAGGCCGCTTTGGGCTGCGAGCCGTCTTTGGAAGCGGCGATGCTGCCGTAGCGGGCGCGCACCATGTCCTTGATTTCGGAATTGTCCATGCGCTCACCTGCGGTATCAGGATCTCGCCCGATATTCCTCGAAATCCCGCTTCCCGCCAAGCCCCATCAGGTTCGCGCCCGGCTCTCGAACACCGGGGCTCATCGTCAGGGACCGTAAACGAACGGGAAGGCCGTCCAGAAGCCGCGCTCGAACCATCCCCTGCACACTCCCTCCCCTTCGATGGAGGAGCCCGCGGGCGAAATAGAGCCGGAGCGCCTGAGGTTGAACCATGGGCCGCAGGCTGTTACATGCAGCCGGCAAAGCGTCTTCGACCCCGCTCATTCGCAACCGACACGCGCGAGGACATTTGATGAAACGAGAGAGCCGCCTCTTCACGCCGATCGCGATCGGGGGCCTCACTTTGCCGAACCGCATCGCGGTCTCGCCGATGTGCCAATACAGCGCCGTCGGCGGCTCGGCCACCGATTGGCACCTGCAGCATCTGGGCTCGCTCTCGCTCGGAGGCGCCGGGCTTTTGATCATTGAGGCGACGGCGGTCGAGCCGGAAGGCCGCATCACTCCGGGCTGCCTCGGGCTCTATTCGGATGCGAACGAAGCGGCCCTCGAACCGGTCGTCGCGCTCTGCCGGCGCTGGGGGTCCGCGCGGCTCGGCATCCAGCTCGCCCATGCCGGCCGCAAGGCTTCGGTCGAGGTTCCATGGGAGGGCGGCAAGCCTCTCACCGTTGCGGCGGGCGCCTGGCGCAGCCTTGCTTCTTCGGCGATCCCCTTCGACGAAGGCTGGCCCGCACCGCAAGCCTTGGACGAAAGCGGGCTCGCCCGCGTCCGCGACGCCTTTGCCGCCGCCGCCCGGCGCGCGGCGCGCCTCGGTTTCGACCTCGTCGAGTTGCATGGGGCGCACGGCTATCTCTTGCACACGTTCCTGTCGCCGATCGCCAACCGCCGCGGCGATGCCTATGGCGGCAGCCTTGAGCAGCGCATGCGTTTTCCGCTCGAAGTGGCGCAGGCGGTGCGACAAGTGTGGCCGCGCGAGAGGGCGCTCGGCATGCGCATCACCGGCTGCGACTGGATCGAGGGCGGATTAACATCCGAAGACGCCGGGATTTTCGCCCGCGAACTCGAAACGATCGGCTTCGATTACGTCTGCGTCTCCTCGGGCGGGATCAGCCCCAAGGCGCGGATCAGGGTCGCGCCCGGCTATCAGGTGCCGTTTGCCGAGTGCGTCAAGAAGATGTGCGGCATCGCGGTGCAGGCGGTCGGGATGATCGTTGATCCGAATCAGGCCGAGGCGATCATCGCGGAGGGCCGCGCCGACTGGGTGGCGCTCGCGCGCGCCTTCTTGGACGACCCGCGCTGGGGCTGGCACGCCGCCGACGTTCTCGGCGCCGAAGCGCATTGCCCCCCGCAATACCACCGCGCGCGCCCCAACCTCTGGCCCGGCGCCGCCCTCGCAAAAGCCGCCCGCGGCGGTTAACGGCGAAGAACGTCTCAGGCCGTCTTCTCTACGGTCAGGCCCAGTTCGCGGATCATTTCTTCGCGCATCAGGAATTTCTGGATCTTGCCGGTGACGGTCATCGGAAAGCCGTCGACGAATTTGATGTAGCGCGGGATCTTATAGTGCGCGATCTGCCCCTGGCAGAAGGCGCGGATCTCTTCCGCGGTCGCGCTTTCGCCGCCGCGCAATTTGATCCAGGCGCACAGTTCCTCGCCGTAGCGCGGGTCGGGGACGCCGATCACCTGGACGTCCTGGATCTTCGGGTGGCGATAGAGGAACTCCTCGATCTCGCGCGGATAGACGTTTTCGCCGCCGCGGATCACCATGTCCTTGATGCGGCCGACGATGTTGCAATAGCCCTCCGCGTCGATCGTCGCGAGATCGCCCGTATGCATCCAACCGGCCTCATCGATCGCTTCTTTCGTCTTTTCCGCATCGTTCCAATAGGCGAGCATGACTGAGTAGCCGCGGGTCAAGAGTTCGCCCGGCACCCCGCGCGGCACGGCCCGTCCCTCGGCATCGACGATCTTGACTTCCGTGTGCGGGTGCACCCGGCCGACCGTCGATACCCGGCGTTCGAGCGGGTCGTCGGTCGAGGATTGGAAGCTGACGGGGCTCGTCTCGGTCATGCCGTAGGCGATCGTGATTTCGGAGAGATGCATCAGATCGATCGCGCGCTTCATGACCTCGATCGGGCAGGGGCTGCCGGCCATGATGCCGGTGCGCAGTGAGGAAAGATCGAACTTCTTGAAATCGGGGTGGTCCATCTCGGCGATAAACATCGTCGGCACGCCGTGAAGCGCGGTGCAGCGTTCGGCTTCGACCGCTTCGAGCGTCGCCAGAGGATCGAATCCTTCCGAGGGAAACACCATCACCGCGCCGTGCGTCAGGCACGCGAGATTGCCGACAACCATGCCGAAGCAGTGATAAAGCGGCACCGGGATGCAGAGCCGGTCGCGCTCGCTGAACTTTATCGCTTCGCCGATAAAGAAGCCGTTGTTGAGGATGTTGTGGTGGGTGAGCGTCGCGCCCTTGGGGAAGCCGGTGGTGCCGCTCGTAAACTGGATGTTGATCGGG
>JAKAOO010000196.1 GCA_021812165.1 Pseudomonadota bacterium
AGGCCGCTGATAGATCCGCCCCTCTGACGTGCGCGAAAACGGCACGCCCATATGTTCGAGTTCGATGACG
Source organism: Pseudomonadota bacterium (assembly GCA_021812165.1). Lineage (GTDB taxonomy): Bacteria > Pseudomonadota > Alphaproteobacteria > ATCC43930 > CGMCC-115725 > AP-15. The sequence goes on from JAKAOO010000196.1 coordinate 71, forward strand.
GCCGGGATCGCGTTCTTGCACATGAACTCGATCGCGTCCTGGTCGCCGAGCCAGTCCGAGCCCTTGACGGTGTCGTACATGTGCCAGCGCCACTCGTCTTCGTCCATGTTGCCGAGCGCGGCGGCGATCCCGCCTTGCGCCGAGACGGTATGGCTGCGGGTCGGATAGACTTTGCTGATGCAGGCCGTCGAGAGCCCGGCAGCCGTCGTTCCGAGGGCGGCGCGCAGCCCCGCCCCTCCGGCGCCGACGACGACGACGTCATAAGTGTGGTCCGTGATCGGATAAGCCGGCGGCATCGACGACGTCCCTTCCAGTTGCGTCAGAGCGCCATGTGCAACACCGCGAAGATGCCGGCCGCGGCGAGCACAATCGCAGCGAGACGCACGGAGACGATGAGGCCGAGCTTTGCGAGGGGGGTCTCGACATAATCCTCGATCACGACTTCGAGCCCGAGCGCTCCATGGTAAAAGACCGCGATCAGCAGCAGAATGAGAGCAATCGCCGGCAGCGGCCGGCCGACCCAGCGCTGCGCGGCGTCGATCGGCGCGCCCAAATGGGCGATGATTTCCGACACGAACCAGAGCGAGAGCGGGATGAGCGCGAGCGCGCTGATGCGCTGGCGCCACCAATGCAGCACGCCTTCCTTTGCCGATCCGAGCCCTTGCGCGCGGCCGAGCGGCGAACGCATCTCTTGCGCTCTCATCGCGTCAACTCCAATGAAGGAAGCCGATGACCCACGCAACGATGGTCAACGCCGCCGACAGCGCAAGGACGGCCCGGCCGCTGCGATAGGTCTCTTTGATCTCGAAACCCCAACCGCAGTCCCAGGCGAGGTGCCGCACGCCGTTGCACAGATGGTAAAAAAACGCGGCGGTCCAGAGAAAGACGAGGAAGAGCCCGGGCGGAGAGCGGAAAACCCCCTCGACGATGCGATAGGCGCCGGGGCCGAAAGCGGCGGCGAGGAGCCACCAGACGAGAATAACCGCCCCCAAGGAGACCCAGATCCCCGTCGCCCGATGCAGAACCGACAACACCGCTGTGAGTTGCCAGCGGTAAACCTGAAGGTGTGGCGAAAGCGGCCTCTCGGGCGATTTCATGAGGCAACGTCCCGTTCGTCGAAACCATGCGGCGGCCGAAATTCGACCGCCGGTCGTCCCTTAGACACGTCAGAGGAGAGTGTCAACGGCGGGACGCGGCATGGCGGGTATCCGATAAAGACTATATGAGGGAGAAGGGCGCGCGGCGCGGCCCTCTCCGAACCGATTCGGCATCTTCGCGGCGCGCGGCCGACACGAACACGGAGGCGAGGTCATGGCGCAGAACGAGGAGAACTCCAACGATCCGAACCGGGGATTCCTCACCTGGTTTCTCTTCTGCGTGCAAATCCTGGCGCTCATCTTTCTCGCCCTCTTTGGCTTCGTCGTCGCCGACGCCGACCGCGCTGCGGGCGATTACGCGGCCGGGCTCACGCTCAGCGTATCGGCGATCCTTCTTTGCTTTTTCTTTTTGAAGCAAGCCTTCGATGGAGGCAACAGCCTCTGGGGCGGCGTCCTTTTTGCCGAAACGACGCGCGGGCTCGCGGCGGCGATTCCGGTTTTGACGGTGCTCGGCCTGTTGGGCCTCTTCCTCGCCCACGCCGCAAAAGGCGGAAGCCTTTATGGGGCGGGCCTTGCCCTTTTCGTCGTCAGCGCGCTTTCCGTCTTTCTCAACATCAAGCACGTTTACGACCATCGCGATCGATCGCGCGACTGATCTCCCGGACATCGAGAAAGGGAAGTTCCCGAGGCTCTGGTGTCCCGCCTCCGAAATTCATCACATAAATCCACGCTGTCATTGCGACCCCCGGAGGGCCGCCCTCTCGGGCGTTCCGGGGGGAAGCAATCGCGTACCCTATGACGCTGAATTTGCGGGAGATTGCTTCGTCCCCGCGGGTCAAGCCCGCGGGTCCTCGCAATGACACTCCCGGTGAATAATGTTACGAACCATTGGGACGGGACCAGCGAAAGGAAGTCATGCGATGGAAACGCCGAAAAGGATCGCCGTCGTTACGGGAGCGGGAAGCGGGATCGGCCGCGAGGCGGCGCTGGCGCTCCTCGGCGGCGGCTTTGCCGTCGTGCTCGCGGGGCGAAGCGGGGAAGCGCTTGAAGAGACCGCCGCTCTCGCCCGCGCGGCGCCTTCGGATCTCCTCGTCCAGCCGACCGATGTCGCCTCTCCGCCCTCCGTTGCCGCTCTTTTCGGGGCGGTCGAAGCGAAATACGGCCGCATCGACCTCCTCTTCAACAACGCCGGAACGAGCGCCCGCGGGGTCGAATTCGACGAACTCACCTATGACGAGTGGTCGGCGGTCGTGGCGGTCAACCTGACGGGCGCCTTTCTCTCTTCTCAGCACGCCTTTCGCATGATGAAAAGCCAAAGCCCCCGAGGCGGGCGGATCATCAACAACGGCTCGATCTCGGCGCACGCGCCGCGGCCCAATTCGGCGCCCTACACCGCGACGAAGCACGCGCTCACAGGCCTTACCCGTTCGCTTTCCCTCGATGGGCGCAAATACGACATCGCCTGCTGCCAGATCGATATCGGCAATGCCGCGACCCGCCGCACCGAGCGCATGGCGGCAGGCATCCTCCAGGCCGACGGCCGGATTGCGGTCGAGCCCAGAATGGACGTCGGCGACGTTGCGAAGGCGGTCCTCTTCATGGCAGGCCTCTCGCTCGATTCGAACGTCCAGTTCCTGACCATCATGGCGACGAAGATGCCCTATATCGGCCGCGGCTGATGAAAGAGGGGCGATCCGCGCTCGCGCTCGTCATCTTCGACTGCGACGGCGTGCTCATCGACAGCGAGCGGATTTTTGCGCGCGCTCTCGCCGAGGGTCTCGCCGCCGCCGGCTTTCCGGCGACGGTCGAGGAGGCGCTGTCCTTGGGCCTCGGCCTCGATGACGCCGCGGTTTCCGCGGCCGTGCGCGCCCGCTTCGGCCGGCCGCTTCCGGAAGGCTTTTTCGTGGAAATGTGGCAGAGCGCCCTCGAAACCTTCACGATCGAGCTGAGGCCGATGCCGGGAGTCATCGCGCTTCTCGAAACGCTCGAAACGCCCTGTTGCGTTGCCTCGAACAGCCCCCTCGAGGCCATTCGCAAAGGGCTCGAGCTGACCGGGCTCGGCCGATTCTTCGGCAGCCGCGTCTACAGCGCCGAGAAGGTCGCGCGCGGCAAGCCCGCTCCGGACCTTCTTCTTTTGGCCGCGCGAGAAGAGGGCGCCTCCCCGCCTTCGACGCTCGTCGTCGAGGACAGCCCACGCGGGGTCGAGGCGGCGCTCGCCGCCCAAATGACCGCCGTCGGCTTTTGCGGAGGGAGCCACTGCGGCGCGGGCCACGGCGAGCATCTCTTGGCCGCGGGATGCGCGAGCGTCTTCGGCACCATGGCGGAACTCGCGCGTTTCCTCGAGGCCTCAAACCGTTTCAGCGGCGCCGGTCGAAGACGAAGCGGGAGCAGATGTTGATGACGAGGATAAAGGCGGTGACGAGAAAGGCGGCGGCATAGGCAAGAGCGTTGGCGGAAGCGAAAGGCTCGTTGATAAAGGTCCAGATCGCATAGGTCAGGTAGCCGATCGGCGAACCGATGAGCCTGCCGTTCCACAAATAGTTCGACCAGCCGGCCGTATAGAGGAGCGGCGCCGTTTCGCCGACCGCGACGGCAAGCGCCAAGAGAATGCCGGTCAGACTGGCGGGAAGCGCCGCCGGAAGACAGATCTTGAAGATGACGCTCGCCTCTCCGGCACCCAAGGCATAAGCCGCCTCCCTGAGTTCCGTCGGCACCTGCCGCATCGCCACTTCGGTGGTGCGGCAGACATAGGGAAGCGCGATCATCGCCAGAGCGATCGCTCCGGCCGCAACCGAAAAGCCCCAGCCGAGCCATTCGACCATCGTGATGTAGCCGAAGTAACCGATGACGATCGAAGGCACGCCGACCAGCACGTCGGCGAGAAGCTCGATCACCGCCGCCCAGCGGGTGAAGGGGTATTCGGAGACGTAGATGCCGGCGGCCATGCCGAACGGCACCGCGAGCAGGAGGCCGCCGACCGCCAGCACGAGCGTGCCTTCGATCGCATTCAAGAGCCCGCCGCCCGTTCCTTGCGTGATCGTCAAGAAAAGCGCCGGCGAAAGCGCGCCGGCGCCGCGCGCCACAACGACCCAAATAATCCACGCCATCGCGACCCCGAGCAGCAAAAAGGCGAGCGCCGAGAGGCTCCAACCGGCGGCGACAAAGAGCCCTCGCCGCCAACCGAGGCCGCCCGCTCGGGCAATTGCGGCGCGCCCCCGCTCCAAAGCCGCCGCCACGGCTAAAAGCTCCTCCGCTTGACGCCCGCCGCGTAAAGAAGGACGCGCGCGAGGACGTTGATGAGAAGCGAGATCACCGCCAGGATGAGGGCGATCTCGGCGAGCGAGCGCACCGCCATCCCGGTCGGGTCCTGCAAGGCGCTGTCGAGTTGCGAGAGGATGAATGCGGCCATCGTCGAGATCGGCGCGTAGATGTTCTGCGGCAGATAGTTGAGGGCGTTGCCGCTCACCATCAGCACGGCCATCGTCTCGCCGAGCGCCCGTCCGAGCGCGAGAAAAGTCGACGCGATGATCACCGTGCGGGTGCGCGGCAACAGTACCGACCACACGCACTCGAAGCGGGTGGCGCCGATCGCCGCGGCGGCTTCGCGCAACTCGGCAGGCTGGCCGACGAGCGCATCGCGCAGAGTGGCGCCGATCAGCGGCACGATCATCAAGGACAACAGGATCCCCGAAGTCAAGAGGCCGTAGCCGCTTCCGGTCGGTCCCGCGAAAACGGGAAAAACCCCCAATGCGCGGGCGAGGAACGGAAAGACGTTTCGGGAAAGAAAGGGGATCAGCACGACGATCCCCCAAAGCCCGTAGACGACGCTCGGGATCGCCGCCAACAGCTCGACGAAAAAGGAAACGACGAGGCGAAACCGGCCCTTGACCGCCTCGGCGAGAAAAATCGCCGCACCGATCCCGACCGGGAGCGCGAGCGCAAGCGCGATCGCCGTCGACAGAAGGGTGCCGACGATGAGAAAGAGGATGCCGTAATGCGCCCCCGGCTGGATCTGTGTCCCCGCGATCGTTACCGGATTGGCGTAGAGATTGCCGAGATTCCAGGTGTTCTCGAACGCAAAGCCGATGCCGTTGAAGCGGATCGCCGGCCAGGCGTAGATCGCGAGAAAGAGCACCACCGCCATGAGGCTCGCCGGCAAGACGCCGGCGAGAAGGGCGAGTGCGCGGCGCAACCCTCTCAGCCTCGCTTGCGCGGGGGCTGGTGCAGGCGAGCCCCCGCCGGTTGCGTCATCATGGCCTTTCTTCTCAATGGATTTCGGCGATCTGTTTGTGGCTGAGCTTGGCGATCGCCGGCGGCAGCGCGACGAATCCGACCGCCCGCAGATAATGCGGAGCGTTGCCTCCTTTGCGGCTGATCGCCCAGTCGAGGAATGCCTTCACCGCCTTGGCGACCGCAGGCGACGATTGGTCTTTCTTTACGATCGCGTATTCGTAATTGATGATCGGGTAGGATTGCGGCCCGGGAGCGAAGATGAGGCTCAAGCGCTCGTCGGCCGGCGTCTTTGCCGCCGTCACCTTGACCGCGGCTGAGACGGTCTCGGGCGTCAGCTTCAGGAACCGGCCGGCGCGGTTCTCCAGGAGCGCTTCGCCGAGCTTCGCCGCCGTCGTCGCATTCCTAAAGCTGACGCCGATATAAGCGATCGAATAGGGCGTCGTCTTCGAGGCGTTGACCATTCCGGGGTTGCCGACGGCGCCGATTCCGCCCTGAACGGGCGGCCAGCTGATCGTCGTGCCGTAGCCGGCCGAATTCGCCCAGGACGGCGTGCTGAACGACAGGTATTGCGAGAAGATGAAGGTGTCGCCGCTGCCGTCCGTGCGGTGCACCGGCACGATCAGGTCATGCGGTAGTTTGACGCCGGGGTTGAGTGCCTTTATCTGAGCGTTATCCCAGTATTTGACCTTGCCGGAATAGATCCCGGCGAGAACGGGGCCGTTCAGTTTCAGATGCCGCCCGTTCAAACCCGGAATGTTGTAATTGACCATCTGCGCGGAGATCGCGAGCGGGATGTTGAGGATCCCAGGGTTTTTCTTCATTTGCGCGTTGCTCATATAGGCGTCGGACGCGCCGATCTGGGCGATGCCGGAGATGGCCTGAGCGATCCCGGTTCCGCTGCCGGTGCCCTGCGTCGTGATCTGCACGTTCGGGTGCGCCTTCCCATAATCCGGAACCCAGAGATTGAAAAGCGGATAGAGAAGCGTCGATCCCGTCTCCAAGAGGCGCACCGAGGCGGCGGAGGCGGGCGCGCCCGAGAAGAGAAAGCCCGCCGCAAGAACAAGAAGCGCCGGCAAAGCGGCGCGAGCCCTCTTCGAGACGGAACGAAGAACCCCCTTTGGCATCGAAAAAGTTCCTTTCATCTGTCATTTCATCTGTCATGCCTCGCACCGCGACAAGCGGAGCGCGCTCTCGGCCCCCCGAAAGCGAGCGGCACCCTAGCGTCCTTCGATGACAGATTTATGACCCAGATCGGAA
>JAKAOO010000012.1 GCA_021812165.1 Pseudomonadota bacterium
GCTCGCCGCAAGGCTATAGGCGGGGGCGCTGCCGGCAACGCCCATGATCACGGATTCGGCAAAACCGAGCGCGCCGGCGCGAAGCCCCGGATCGCGGTCGATTGCGATAGGGGGAGTATCCGTTTTTGCTTCTCCGGAAAGGCAAACCATTCGTTTCGGCGGGAACACGCGAGAAAACCTGGGCTGATCCGCAAAGAAAATGTTCAGGCACAGGGAATTTCAAGCGTTTTCGATTGTCGCCCGCTTTGGCGGCGAGCCGCAGTTTGCCCTCCGCGCGGCCACCATTTTACCGCGCGACGCGACGCGAGAAATTGAAAGACGCCGAGGGTCGCCCGGCCGCCGCCATCCAGGCGGCATTGCCGGGCGAGGCCAGGTTAGAGCGGTCCGAGGCCGGCCAAAATGTTCTCGCCTCTTCCCCTTACGCTTACCGGCCGCAACGGTAGGGATGATGCCAGCACCAGCGCCGATACCGCCATCGGGGAGCCGGCCCGTAGGGATACCCGTAATAGCCGTAGGAATAGGGCGGCGCCGCCGGTGGCGGCGGCGTCAGCGCCCGAAACGGCGCGGTGGCGATCGTGGCCGCCGTGCCGACGACAGCGCCGACGATACAGAACGGCCAAAAGAGCGGAAACGGCGAACAAGGAGGATAGGGTTGCGCCGCGGCGCCCGCGAGGGGCAAAGCGGCAAGCCCGCCCGCAAAGGCGGCGGACATCGCAAGGTGACGGATACGCATAACGTCTCCTTAGCTGAATGGGCCGAGGTACGATAGCCGCTTCGACGGCAAACACAACTGATGTGGGTCAACCTGTCCCGTTCCTCGCGGCGTCGCGGCGCCGCGGCGCAATCCTCTGCCTCGCTCACGCAGGCTGTGCCGGCTCGAAACCCGGCGCAGGCTAAATCGCCGTCATCCCGAGCTTTAGCTGAAGGCGGATTCCCGCCACCCTCTCGCCGTGGTTGTCGGAAAGGACGAGGCTCTCGCAGTTGATGTCGTCGAGGAGCTCGCGCGCTCTCGCCATGGCGGCGGGCTCGCCATTTGAGCCCCCTCCCCTTGTCGTCCATAATGAAAGTAGAAAGTCGACCCGCCATATCTACTCTTTAAGAGACCGAATTCTCTGTCACTCCGGCTAATTCTATTCAAAGGATTGCATCCGCATCCCCCTTCGGGAATGCAAATTCGAAAAATGTCATACCACTCCTCGGGTTTTTCCCGCCGGACCGCCCCGAGCTCCCGCCGCGTGCGCATCTTGCGGATCCACAGATTCTTAAGCTTTTCCGCGCTCGAATTCCAGGGTGAGGCTGAAGAGGATGGGAGCCGGATACTGCCGGCGGCTTTGCGGTTTGGCGGCTTCCTCAAGGTGCGCGACAACGACTGCACGCTGGTCCGCACGGCCATCGAGGAGAACCGGCGCTGTTTCCGCGTCGGATCGGGCGTGCTTGTGACCCTGCGATGATCCATCTCCGCTTCATTCGACCGCGCCTTCCGCGGTCGCCTTCCTTCGGCGCCGAGGTCTTTTTCGGAACGCTGGTCCTCGCGCTCGCAGCGGCCTTGGGCGCGGGCTTCGCCATGCGCCAGATCGAGCGCCATTATCTCGATCGGCTGCTCGCGAGCGAGAGCGGGCATAAGTTCCAACTCCTCATTTCCGCTTCGCGGGTCAAGGGGAACATCGGGCTTCTCGAGCGGGCGACGACCGGCCACTCCCTTTTGATCGCCGGCACAGTTGGGATCATCTGCTTCCTCCTTGGCCTACTCGCCTTTCTTGCGATCCGCCATTTCGCCGTGGTTCCGATCGCGCGGATGGCCGAGCGGTTGGGCGAGCTTCAGAGGGGGGTATGCGACCGGCCCCTCAGGCTGACCGCCTTTGCTCCCGCCGAACTGCACTCCCTCAATGCTTCGATCGATAGCCTCGGCGAGTCGATCGCGCAGAAGAAGCGTCGCCATAAGGAGCGGACGGACGCACAGGAGGCGGCGATCAGCGCCAGTCGCACGAACTCCGAATTTCTCGCCAATATGAGCCGCGAATTGCGCGCGCCTCTCAACGCGATCATCGGCTTTTCGGAAGTCATGGGGCAACGGACTTTCGGGCCTTTGGGTCACAAGAAATACGAGGAATATGCCGAGGACATCTTCAATGCCGGGTGTCACCTGCTGACGCTCATCAATGATGTGTTGGATGTTTGCAGGCTCGAAGCAGGAAAGCTCGTGCTCGTGGAGGAAGAGGTCTTGCTGGAACCCCTTGTCGCCGCGGCCATCCAACGCATCAAAGCGCGGGCTGGAGTTGTTGGCCTCGACCTGGTCCAGCTCCTGCCCCCGACGCTGCCTCACCTGATGGCGGACAAGACGAAGCTGAGCCAGATTTTGCTGAACCTGCTTTCGAACGCCGTCAAATTCACGGAGCGCGGCGGCACCGTCACGTTCCAGGTCTTTGTGGACTACGGCAAGGGCGTCATCATCGAAGTCCGCGATACGGGCATCGGGATTCCCGCCGACAAGATCGCGCAGGTCCTTCAGCCCTTTGGTCAGGTGGAGAACGCGCTGACGCGGCGGTATGAAGGAGCGGGGCTTGGTCTGCCCCTGGCGAAGGCGCTCGTCGAACTGCACGGCGGAACGTTCGAATTGCACAGCGAGCCGGGGACCGGGACCCGCGTCCGTTTCACGCTGCCCCCTTCCCGCATCCTCGAAAAGCCGGTGGCGGACAATGTCATCGAACTGCCGAGGGCGGCCATCATCAAGCGGGAAAACCGGGCCGGTCGGTCACGACCGCACTGGCCGGCGAACGCCGGGTAGTGTGCGGTCCGCGTGATTCGCAGCATTATTCTCAAGGATTGTCATTGCGAGGACCCGCGGGCTTGACCCGCGGGGATGAAGCAATCTCCTGCAAATTCAGCGTCAAAGGCTGCGGAAAAATGCTGGAACGTCGTCATTCCGGGGCGTGGTCGCAGGCCGCGATCCCGAAAAAGCGGATGAGTTCCTCGACCTGGCCTTCGAGCATGACGCGGCCCGGAACGGTGCGGCAGCCGCAAGCCTCGGCGTGGCGCAAGAGCGGCGTCAGAGGCGGTTTCATCACGACGTCGATGACGAGAAGGCGCGGATCAAGAGGCCCCAAAGGCACCGGAAGGCCGTCGCCCGGCGCCATCCCGACGGGGGTTGCGTTGACAAGAATGTCGACTGCGTCGGGCTGAGGCGCGGCGCGCGCGGCGGCGCAGTCGGGAAAGGCCGCGCGAACGCGGTGTGCGAGATCGCCCGCCCGCCGCTCGTCGGCGTCGAAAAGGCTGAGCGCCGAGGCTCCTTCTTCGGCAAAGGCGACGGCAACCGCGCTGCCGGCGCCGCCGCAACCGATGACGGCTGCTCTGTGGCCGGCAACCCTGTGGCCGAGCTCGCGCAAGCCGCGGACAAGGCCGCGCCCGTCGAAATTGTCGCCCGTCCAACTGCCGTCGGCCTCCCGCCGCATGGCGTTGATCGCGCCGACCCGCATTCCGTTCGCCAGCAGCCGATCGACATGAGAGAGGACACGCGCCTTGTAGGGGACGGTGATGACGAGGCCGTCGAGGTTTGCGAGCGCTTTGAGGCCGCGAACGGTCTCGTCGAACCGCTCGCCCGCCACATGAAGAGGGACGAGGATGGCATTGCGGCCGGCGCCGCGCAGGCGGGCGGTCAGGATCTCCGGCGAGCGCACCTGGGCGATCGGGTCGCCGATGATGCCAAAGAGCCTCGTCGCGCCATCGACGATCGCCGGCAATTCCAATGCGCTCATCGCGCGGGCTCCTCTGCGAGCCGGTCGCTGCGAAGTGGCGCGGGCCGCGCTCGCAGATCTTCCTTGAGCCCCATCGGCTCCGGGCGGAAAAGCCTGGCATCCATCGGCTTCAGGGTCGTTGCGATCCGGGGCCGGAAGCCGATCCGCGCCAGAACGTCGCGTTCGAGATCGGCCCCCGGAGCGAGCTCAGAAAGCTCGATCCCTTCTTCCGCCAGGCGGAAAACGGCGCGCTCGGTGACGTAAAGCGCGCTCTGGCCTCTCTCGCGCGCAAAGCCGGCGCTGTAGGTGATCTGCTCGACCGCCGCGACGAGCTTTTTCCGCCCGCCCTCGCGGGCGATCCGGATGCGCCCCTCCTCGAAGGAGAGCTCGTTTTTCCCCGCCGCCAGCGTGCCGCCGAAGACCACCTTCTTGGCGTTCTGGCTGATGTTGATAAAGCCTCCAGGGCCGATGATGCGGCCGCCGAACCGGCTCACATTGACGTTTCCTTCGCGGTCGATCTCGGCGAACGAGAGAAACGCGAGATCGAGCCCTCCGCCGTCATAAAAGTCGAACTGGTAGGGCTGGTCGATCATCGCGTCGTAGTTGCGCGAGGCGCCGGTGTCGTTGCCGCACGCGGGCGCGCCGCCGATGAGGCCTTGCTCGTTGGTGAGGCAAATCATTTCGAGGATCCCTTCCTCGGCGGCGATATTGGCAATGCCCGTCGCGACGCCCGAGCCGAGATTGCACACGGCGCCGGGAAACAGCTCGAGCGCCGCGCGGCGGGCGATCACCTTTCTCGCGTCGAGAGGAAGGGCGGGAATGTCGGAGAGCGGCACCCGCAACGCGCCGGCATAGGCGGGGCTGTAATAGGTCTCGTAGGTTTGCCATTGTTCGGGCTCGACGACGACGAGATCGACGAGAATGCCCGGGATCTTGACCTCTTTCGCGTTGAGAGTGCCGCGCTTTGCGAGGCGCTTCACTTGCAGGATGACGACGCCGCCGCAGCGCCGCGTCGCCTGCGCTTGCGACAGCATCTCGCCGAAGATCGCCTCCTCTTCCATCGTCGCGTTTCCCTCCTCGTCGGCGGTCGTCGCGCGCAGGAAAGCGACATCGATCCGGTAGGGCTTGTAAAAGAGGGTGTCGGCGCCGCGAAAGCGCACGAGCTCGACCAGATCCTCGGTCGCGCTCTTGCTTTGCCGGCCGCCGCCGAGGCGCGGATCGACAAAGGTATGAAGCCCGGTGCGGGTCAAAAGGCCGGGGCGGCCGGCCGCCATCTCGCGCATCAGGAGCGAAAGCGCGCCTTGCGGCAGCGTGTAGGCTTCGATGCGATCGGCGAGCGCCAGGTCGGAAAGCCGCGGCGAATTGACGAGCGTGCCGCAGATACTGCGCTTCAAGAGCCCCTCATGCGCGAAACGGCCGGCGCCGTTGACGCCGCCATCGCCAAGGCCGACCGGATGGACGGCGGTGATCGCTCTCGGTTCGCCGGTTTCGAGAAAGCGCCGTTCAAGCGCCGCCAAGAGCGCCTCGGGTACGGCATGGCCGCCGCCCGAGCCGCCGACGAGGACCCAATCGCCGGAGCGCACCACCGTGACCGCTTCATCGGCGCTGACGCGTCGCACTCTCGTCTCCTTAATCAAGACTCGCCGGAATCAAGACTCGCCGGCGAGGTGCCAGGCGACCCGCCGGCCGGGCAAGGGCTCGGAGAAAGGCGGCGGGAATTCCACGCAAACGGGTTTTCCCGCAGCCTAAAGCCTCACCGAGACGAGACACATTACGACAATTCGGTTCGACAGGACGACGACAGAGATTGGCGCGAACACGCTTGACCGCGTGAAAGCGGCGAGGTAGGGTCTACCTTAACGCACATGCGCGCCCATTCGGTCGCGCAATGGGGGGAATTTCGATGAAGGTGTTGTCCCGGCTCGTCGCCGGCGCGGTTCTTTTGGGCGTTTGCGCGCTCTTTGCCGAGCCGCTTGCGGCCAAAGAGCCGCCGATCACGATCGGTTTCGGAATGTCATTGTCGGGCGGTCTCGCCGGCGGCGGCAAGGCGGCGCTCCTCACCTATAAGATCTGGCAGAAGGAGATCAACGCCAAGGGCGGCCTCCTCGGACGCAAGGTCAAGCTCGTCTATTACGACGACCAGACCAATCCCGCCTTGGTGCCCGGCATCTATTCGAAGCTCCTCGACATCGACAAGGTGGATATCGTCATTTCCGGCTACGGCACCAACCTCGTCGTGGCGGCCATGCCGGTGATCATGGCGCACAAGAAAACCTTTCTCGCGTTCTACGCGCTCGACGGCAACGCGAAATTCCACTACAAACGCTACTTTACGATGCAGCCGAGCGGGCCCCATCCGGGGATCGCGCAAGGGGAGGGCTTTTTCAAGCTCGCCTCCGGCATTACTCCGAGACCGAAGACGATCGCGCTCGTCGGCGCCGACGCGGAGTTCGGCCAGATCTCGATAGTCGCCGCGCGCAAGCTCGCCAAAGAGTACGGTTTCAAGATCGTCTATGACGAGCTCTACCCGCCCAACACCGTCGATTTCACCTCGATCGTGCGCACCCTCAAGGTTCTCCATCCCGATCTCGTCTACATCGCCTCCTACCCGCCGGACTCGGCAGGCATGCTGCGCGCCATCCATGAGGTCGGCCTCTCGGCGAAGATGCTCGGCGGCGGCATGGTCGGATTGCAGTACGCCGCGCTCAAAGAGGAGTTTGGCCCTCAGCTCGATAGGCTCATCGATTACGATTATTGGGTGCCGGAACCGACGATGAAGTTCAAAGGCCTCGACACGTTTCTCGCCAAGTACCGCAAACAGGCCGCCGCCGCCGGCGTCGATCCGCTCGGCATCTACATCCCGCCTTACGCCTACGCGCAGATGCAGATTCTGACGCAGACCGTGAAGGCGGTGCACGGTTACAACGACGCCAAGATGGCGGCGTACCTGCACAAGACGACCTTCAAGACGGTCGTCGGCAATGTCAAGTGGGGCCCTGACGGGGAATGGAACCCTGCGCGCGAACTCCTCGTACAGTATCAGAACATCAAGGGCCACGGCTGGAAGCAATTCGCCAAGCCCGGCAGGCAGGTCATCCTGTGGCCGCCGCAATTCAAATCGGGCAGTCTCGAGGAGCCCTTCAACCCGACCTGGCAATAGCCCCTCCCGATCCGGTCGCGCAATGAGAAGGAGGCTCTCAAGATGACTGTGCTCTCGCGCGGGCTCGCCGGCGGCGGCAAGGCGGCGCTCCGCACCTACAAGATTTCGCCAAGCCCGGCAGGCAGATTATTCTCTATCCCCCGCAATAGAAGTCGGGCAATCTGAGGGTGCCGTTCACGCTGACAAAGGAATGACACGCTCGCCGGCATCTCCTGCCGGCCCGGAGGCCGTAGGATGGGAGTAGACGCCGAACTCCTCTTCTATGCGCTGCAGACGGGGTTGTTGCTGGGAGGCTTTTACGCCGCGGTCTCGGTAGGGATCACGATCTCCTTCGGGATGCTCGACATCGTCAACATCGCGCATCCCGCTTTTATCATCCTCGGAGCGTTCGTCGCCTACTACCTCAACAGCACTTTCGGCATCGATCCCCTTCTCTCTTTGGTGATCGCCGCTGCTCCGGCCTTCCTCCTCGGGCGACTCCTCTACAAGATGTACTACTACGCCTTTGAACGGCACGGGGAAGAGTCGCTGCAGGGCCTCGCATTCTTTTTCGGCATCCTGTTCATCGTCGAAATCGGTCTTATTCTGCTCTTCGGCGTCGATTATCGCTTTGTCGAGGCGCCCTATATCAGCACGACCTTCAACTTCTGGTATGTTTCTCTGCCGCTGCGTCTCGTGATCCCGCTCGTCGTCGGCCTTTTGATGGTGACGGCAATTCAGCTCTTTACGAGCCGCACCTTTCTTGGCCGCGCCATCCTCGCCGTCTCGCAGGACCCCGGCGCCCTTCGCCTTGTCGGCGGCAATCCCGTGAAGATAAAGGAGATCGCGTTCGGGGTGTCGATCGCGAGCGCGGTGATCGCAGGCCCGCTCCTCATCATCATCCAGCCGGTCGAGCCCTCGATCGGCCGTGACTATATCGGCCGCGTCTTCGCAATCTGCGTGCTCGGGGGCATGTCGAGCCTGCGCGGCACGGTCGTGGCTTCGATGATCGTGGGGATCGCCGAAGCGGTGACGGCGACATTCGGCGGGCCGGCCTGGGCCCCCGCCGTCGCCTTCAGCCTTTTGATCCTGACGCTTCTCCTGCGTCCGGAAGGGATGTTCCAGCGATGAGCGGAAGGGCGATGAGGGTCGCGACGGCGAGGCCGATCCGCAGGCGATGGGGGCGCCGCTACCTCCTGCCGCTCGCGACCTGTGCGGCGATCATCCTCGCGACCTTTGCGGTCGCGGACTCCTTTCACATCGAATACGCCTATATCGCGAGCTATCCCGTATTCCAGTACGTGGTGCTGGCGACCGCGTGGAACATCCTCGGCGGCTATGCCGGCTATGTGAATTTCGGGATCGCCGCCTTCTTCGCGCTCGGCGTCTATACGAGCGTCGTCAACTATCTGACACTGCAATTGCCGCTGCCGCTGATGATCCTCGTCTCCGGCGTCATCGCCGGCATTGTCGGCTTCGGAATGGGTTATTTGACGTTGCGCCTCAAAGGGGCCTATTTCGCGATCGCGACGCTCGCCTTTGCGATCGTGCTCAATACCGTATTCAACAACTGGTACTTCGTCGGCGCCGCTCGCGGCGTTTCCGTGCTGCGCCCGCCCGCGCCTTATTTCTTCGGCACCTATCCGCGCTACCTTTTTGGCGTGATGCTCGGCCTTGCCGTCCTTTCCGTGCTGATCGCCCGCGCCGTCGAATATTCCTGGATCGGGCGCGGGCTCGCCACCATTCGCGATGACGAGATCGCCGCCGAATGCAGCGGCGTCCCGACCTTGCGCCTCAAACTCATCGCCACGACCCTCTCGGGCGCGCTGATGGGAATGGCCGGCGCTCCGTTCGCCTATTACATCACCTATGTCGATCCGGCTTCCGCCTTCAGCCTCACCACCGCCGTCAATACGGTGGCGATGCCGGTGATCGGCGGCATGACGAGTTGGATCGGGCCGGTCATCGGCGCCTTATTGCTCGGCACCCTCGAGCAGGTGACCACCGTCACGATTTCCTCGGCGCTGAGCGTGATGCTCGTCGGAGTGCTGCTCGTCACTTTTGTCGCGCTGGCGCCTCGCGGCATTCTCGGCGTCGTCAAGGCTTTGTGGGAGCGGCGGCCATGGGCGAAGCCGTGACCCAGAGCGCTCCGGTCTTGCGCGCCCTTCAGGTGACGAAGCGCTTCGACGGCTTCGTGGCGCTCGACGCGGTCGATTTCAGCCTCAGAGAAGGCGAGCGCGTCGGATTGATCGGTCCGAACGGTTCGGGAAAGAGCACGTTCGTCAATTCCCTGACGGGCGTCTTCCCGATCGATCACGGGTCCGTCCTCTTCAACGGCACCGACATCACGAGGCTCACCGCCTGGCAGCGGGCGCGGCTCGGCCTCGCGCGGAGCTTCCAGCTGCCGCGGCCTTTCAAGAGCCAGAGCGTGCGCCAGAACATCGAAATCCCCCTGATGTTTGCCGTCGGGCAAACGAACCCCGATCGGATCGCGGCGGAGGCCGAAGCAATCCTTCTGCAAGTCGGTCTCGGCGCGCAGAGCCGGGCGAGCCCCAAGAGCCTCACCCAGGTCGAACTGCGCAAGCTCGAACTCGGCCGCGCGCTCGCCGCAAAGCCGCGGGTGCTCTTTGCGGACGAATCGATGGCCGGACTTTCGGACACCGAGGTGGACGAAGTCCTGGAAGTCCTCATGAAGCTCAATGCCGAGGGGATAAGCATCGTCCTCATCGAGCATATCATGCGGACCGTCGTGCGCTTTTCGGAGCGCATCGTGGTGCTCGTCGCCGGCAAGAAGATCGCCGACGGCGATCCGCGCGAGGTAATGTCTCACCCGGAGGTCGAAAGGGCCTATCTTGGCCAGTAGCCTCTCGATCGAGAGCGTTTCCGCCGGCTATGGAGCCGTGCGCGTACTCTCGGGCGTGAGCTTGCGCGCCGACGACGGCGAGACGGTCGTGCTGCTCGGCACTAACGGCAACGGCAAATCGACGCTCATCAAATGCGTGACGGGCCAGGTGCGGCCGACGCAGGGCCGCATTACTGCAGTGATCGAGGGAAAAAGCCATGACCTCGTCGGCATGGCGACCGAGGAGATCGTGGGGCTCGGTATCGGCATCGTTCCCGAAGGCCGGCGCCTCTTTCCCAAGCTGACGGTCGAAGAGAACCTGCTACTCGGCGCCTATCGCACCGGGGCGCGCGCGAATATCGGCGCGAACCTCGAATTCTGCTTCGAGACTTTCCCGAGGCTCAAAGAGCGGCGGCATCAGACGGCCGGCAGCATGAGCGGCGGCGAGCAGCAGATGCTGGCGCTTGCGCGCGCGCTGATGGCCTCTCCGAAGATCCTCATCATCGACGAGCCCTCGGTCGGGCTGGCGCCCATCCTGGTGACCCGCGTCATCGACAAGATCGCGGAACTGAAGAAGGCGCTCGGCCTCACCGTCCTCATGGCCGAACAGAATTTCCAGCAGGCGATCCGCATCGCCGACCGCGGCTATGTCCTCGTTCACGGCAAGATCGAATTCTCGGCGAGCGGGGTCGAGGATCTGCGCAGCAGCAACGTGGTGCGGCGGCTTTATCTCGGTCTCTGAGAGGCCGGCGAAGACGACGGAAACGGATGACTCGCGCGGGCGTCGCGCGGGCGACCGCCCCCGTCTCGGGAGCGGGTCGCCCGCCAACGGGCCTCCAAGGTCCCAAGCCACAAATTCGCAGCATCATCTGCTGTCGTAGCGAGGAGGCCCGGAGGGCCGACGTGGCAACCTCGGCCTCCGCGGGACCGAGATCGCTTCGCTGCGCTCGCGATGACAGCGTTTGAGTAATGTCGAGAATTTCTGGCCCAGCACACTAAATGTCGTGATAGGGGTTCGTGCACATGAAGCTTGTCGGATCGTAATCGCAGGGCGGGATCACAGCCGCCAGCAAGCTTTCGTCGAGCTGGGCCAGAGGGGCCGTCGGGAAATAGGGGTTAGTGGGATTCGTATCCTCATATTTCGGAGGATACACTCCGTACTTGGCCCGCGGATCGAATGTGCCCGGTGTATCCCAGGTATAATCGGAAACGACGGCCCGGCGCTGCGTTATTTGCGTCTTGGACACATTGATGACCATGAAATCGGTGGCGATGGTCACCGGGCCGTTGTACCAGGAGCGGATATCGTCGAGCGCGGGCTTGATGGTGTCGTTCGTGGCCTGGAAATGCGTCCCGATTCCGAGCCGCGGAGCCTTCCCGGCCTTGGCGAGCTGGGCGAGAATGTAACCAAACGCCTTTTGCGGCGTATGGGAATTTTCTTGGATGGACCGCGCATAGAGGAGACCGGTCTGGTATATCTGGTTGGTCGTGTCGGAGATCCCCGATTCTCTTTCCGCCCAGATATCCGGTGGTACCACGATCTCGCTGATGAGGACATCGACGCCGTTGCCCTGGCTGGCAAGGTCGAGTAGAAACGTGTTCGGCTTGGTGTCGCCGGTGAAGATCATCGACAGGCCGTTCCAGTCCAGCCGGTACATGAGGAAGCCGTTGCGGTCATGCACGGCCGGCTGGAAGGAGATCGTGACGCCATTGTACTGGTAGGCGATCCACGGCCCGGGAGCGGGCCCGAAAGGGGGCTCCAGGGATGGGTTGCTGCTCCAAGTCTTCGAAGAATCCCCCGTTTTCCAGTCGAGCTCGGTCGCAAAGATGTCGAACCCGTCGCCCTCCGCGCGGTTCCACTGGGTTGGCAAAAAGCTAAACGACTCCGTGTGCCAGCGGTTCATCTCGCGAAGATGGTGGGCGAAATTGCGGACCCCATCATCGTAAATCGTGCCATCGATCGGATCGGGCACCAATGATTTGGAAGGCCCAAAGAGGTAAAGCGGCGACTTGCCATCGTGGCACGGCCCGAAGCAATACAATTGCGTCAGATCGCCCGTGTGGTCGCCGTGCAAATGGGTCAGGAAGACTTTCCTTGTCTTCGAGTACGGTACTTGCATCGCGGCATAGTTGATCGTCGTGCCGGAGCCGAGATCGAAAACGAAGCTGTCGCCGTTGCCCAATTCCACAAAAACGCTGTTTTGATGCTGGGCTTGGCGCTGGACGACCGAGGTCCCTATGAAGCTGATTCGCATCTCATTGGCGCCCAGAGTCTCTCCCGGATAGAACGGCTCGAGCGAGTGGAAGAGGCTGTTCTTCTGCGTCATCCCCCAAGGCGGGTCGAATTCGCTCCACGCCAGCGCCTTTTCCGGCGCGCCAGCAGCAGCCAGCCCGCCCACGGTCGCGGCCCCGGTGAGCTTCAACGCATCCCGCCTATTGATCTTCACGGCTGTCTCCCGCCAAAAATTACGCAACAGTTTTTAAACATAGCATATAACCAGGTAGGTGAATTGATCTCTGTCAATTCACTATCCTGGTTCTCTTGTTCCTCCGAATTTCAGCGATCGCCGCTGCTTAAGATTGGTCTTTTCCTCTGAGGACTCAGCATTATTCTAATTCAAATTAATAATTATCTGCTCTAACTCGCGAATGGCCTTCTCGTCCGGGTCAGCGCCCGCGCTTCGAAATGGCGATCGTCGCACTGCGTCGTTGTTGGAACGCGCTCGCCTGCCGCGTCGGGATTGCTTCGTCGCGCAGTTTATCCTCGGGGCGCGCGAAACGCGGACCCGTGGGCTCCTCGCAATGACAGTGACTTACGTGTCATTGCGACCCCCGGACGACCGGACGACCGCCCTCGCGGGCGTTCCGGGGGGAAGCAATCTCGGCGGGAGCCACCGCGGTACCAGTCGTCAGATTCTCGCCGCTAGGAGCTCGCCGCGGCAACGCCGTCGGGCTCCTCCTTTCCCGTGATCCGGGCGACGGCGTCGGCGTCGAAGCGCGAGGCGTCGATCTTCAGATAAGCGACGCCCTCCTCGGGAGCGACGGCGGCTTCGATGACGCCCGGCGCCGCTTGGAGGCGGGCGGCGAGAGCGCCGATGTCCTGTCCTTCGACCGGGCCGAGCGGCGCGAGGTAGCTCTTGTAGCGCAGGGGTTTGCGCATCCTTGCCGCAAACGCGAGCCAGACGAGCGCGACCGCTACCGAGAACCCGAAAACGGCGCTCAGGCCGCCGACGCCCAACGCCCAGCCGCCGACGGCGCCGCCGAAAAAGATGCCGAGAAACTGCGAACTCGAATAGATCCCGGTCGCCGTGCCTTTCGCCCCCGCCGGGGCCGCTCTGGTGACAAGCGAGGGGAGAAGGGACTCCATCGTGTTGAATGCTGAGAAGAAGAGGACGACCGCCCCAATCACGACGAAGGCCTCGTCACCGCGGACGGCGAGCGCGAGAAGGGTTGCCCCCAAGATCGCGATTGCGGCAAGGAAGACTTCTTTCAGCCGCCCTCCCTTCTCGGCGAGGATGACTGCGGGAACCATGAGGACGATCGATGCGACGAGAACCGGAAGATAAAACTTCCAGTCGCCGGTCTCGGTAAGCTTGAGGGTTTTCGAGAGGAGCCGGGGAACGGCGAGGAAGCTCGCCGTCAGGATCGCGTGCAGCGCAAAGATCGAGAAGTCGAGACGCAGGAGTTCGCGATTTCGCAAGACCCGCGAAAAGAGGGCCGGGAGCGCTTCGGTATCGCGATGGTGTAGAAGCCGCGGCGGCGCCGGAACCGCGCCGAGCGTGATGCCGATCCCGAGGAGCGCCAGAACCGCCGTCAGCCAAAAGATGCCGGGAACGCCGATGGCGCCCGCAAGCGGCGGTCCGACGCCGATCGCGACGAGAAAGGAAAGGCCGATCGTGACGCCGACAAACGCCATCGCTTGCGTGCGGACTTCTTCCCGGGTTGAATCCGCGACGAGCGCGAGGACGACGGAGCCGACCGCTCCCGTCCCTTGGAGGATGCGCCCCAAAAGCACACCCTCAATCGAGGTCGAGAGCGCGGCGACGGCGCTGCCGGCCGCGAAAAAGAGCAGCCCGATCGCGATCACGACCTTGCGTCCGATGCGGTCGGAAATGAGCCCCATGGGGATCTGCAGCAGCCCCTGGGTCAAGCCGTAACCGCCGAGAGCGAACCCGATCAGCTCCGGCGTCGCGCCCTTCAGATGCCGGGCGTAAGCGGCAAAGACCGGATAGATGATGAAAAGGCCCAGAAGCCGCGTCGCAAAGACCGCTGCGAGCGCGCTCGTCGCACGAATTTCCCGCCCTCTCATGGCGCGCCGAAAATCCTCGCGCCGAAAATCCTCGCGCCGACCTGCGCCGCGCCGCCGCTCCTCGCCCCCAACAGACCCTCCGCCTTCTTCCGAATGCAGAAAGTATAGGGCTCCAATCTCGGGAGAGTAGAGGCGGCTTGCCGCACCCCGGCTCGCCGCGAGAGAGGCGCGCCGACGGTGCGGGATCGGCGGCCCGAGGCTACGCTCTCTCGATCAGGCCGCCGTCGCCGGGCGCACCGAGCTCATCGCCGGTGGAAACCGTGGAAGCCACCGTGGTGGAAGCCACCGTGGTGGAAACCATGGTGGATGACATGGTGGAAACCGTGGTGGAAGCGATAGCTGAAAGCGTGGCGCACGAAAGGATGATGATAGAATCGCTGCCCGTAGTGAGGATACCCGTACCGGTGCGGCCCGAAATTCCCGCCGATGGAGAAACCGGGAAAGCCGTAATAGTAGGGGCCGGGAATGCCGAAGCTGAAGAAAACTCGGGCATCGGCAGACTGGGTCGGAATGGTCACCGTTCCCACCGCTGCCGCCGCAATCGCCGCCGCGCAAACGGCGCCCATGAGCCGCTTCTTATTGAACGGGAACATCGCGTACCTCCAACCGCTTCCGCGGCAATTTTCGCCGCCCATGATTCCCTAACGCAGGCGCACGAGCGCTCACTCCTATAAATTTTGGTAATGTTCACAGGGCGAAGAAAAGGGCGCCGGCCGGCACGCCGCCGGGCGCGGCGTTCATCGGCGGCGAGCGTCGGAAGGCCACGCCGCCGAATACCCTCAGGGCGGCCGGGAGAGTGCGCGCCCGCCTCCAACCCCCCGCTTTGTCCCGCCTTGCCGCCGCTTGGTTCTCTGCCGGCTCAGGATCGCAAAGACTATAAGGCTCATCTCTCCGGGGACGAGCGGCGGCTCGCCGCATGCGCAGCCGGAGGATCCTCGGCAGCGGCGGGGAGGGCGGCGAAGCGCCCATGCCCTCTCTCGAATTGACATGGATCAAAGCTCGGGCCACTTTGCGCTTCAATTTGACCGGCCAGCACACCGGCCAACAGATCTGGGGGGAAGCGCCAATGACCCGCCGCCGTTTCTGGGTTTACTTCCTTTTGTTCCTCTTGAACGCCATCTGCTATATCGACCGGGTCAACATGTCGCTTGCCGGCCATTCGGTGGCCCAGGAATACGGCCTGTCACCGGTCGCTCTCGGCTATCTCTTCTCTTCTTTCCTCTGGGCCTACGTTCTTATGATGCTGCCGGCAGGGCGTCTTGTTGACAGCCTCGGAATGCATCGGATGGCGGCGATCGCCGCTGCGGTTTGGTCGATCTTTCAGGCATTGACCGGCGCCGCCGCCGGGTTTGTCACGATCCTCTTGACGCGCCTCGGCCTTGGCGCCGGCGAGGCGCCGACCTACCCCGTGACCTATCAGGCGGTTCGCGACTGGGGGCCTTATACCGAGAGGGGTTGGGCGGTCGGCGCGATCTCGGCCGGATCGATGCTCGGGCCCGCCCTCGCCGCTCCCGGAGTTGCCTGGCTGATCCAGGCGACGTCCTGGCGCTGGTCCTTTGCCCTGACCGGCGGGATCGGGCTTTTATGGGTCGTCCTCTGGAGCGTTTTCGTCAGGACCCCCGAACGCACTCGCTGGGTCCCCGAGCCGGAGCGGCAGCGAATTCTCGCCGAGCGCTACGCCGGAGAACCACCTTCGGAGGGCAAAGGCGTCGGCTATCTCGGACTGATGCGCTCGCCTTCGATGTGGGGGCTGGCGATCTCGCAGGGCTGCGCCGTCTACTCGCTCTACCTTTACCTCAGTTGGCTGCCGACCTATCTCGTGACCGCCCGCCACCTTTCGATCGCAAGCTCGGGGCTCTTTACTGCGGTGCCGTTTGCCGCGGCCTCGGTCATCATGATCGCGACGAACTGGATCGGCGATCGACTGCTCACTCCTGGAACGATGCGCAGCGGGCGCCGGCGCCTGGTCGTGGTGGCCTCTCTCGTTCTGACGGCCGGGGGGATGCTGATCCCCTTGGCGCATTCGTTGGCGCTCGTCGTCTTCTTGACGATCCTGCCCGTCAGCTTCGCCTCCACCACCCCCGCCACCAACGCCGCGCTCACCAACGATCTGCTGCGTTCTTCGGCGGACAGCGGTCGAGCCTTTGGGTTTCTGGTTCTCGGAGGCAATGTCTTCGGTCTTTTCGCGCCGATCGTCACCGGCTACATCGTCGCCGCCACCGGCAGCTTCAACTCGGCCTTCGTCCTGGCCGGCGCCTTGGCGCTCTTCGGCGCCGTCGTCTCGGCCGCCTTCACCCACCACACGCTCGGCGAGACGATCCCGGAACGCGCCGTCGCGGCGCGGGCCCCCTGAGGCACCGGCATCGATCCCGCTATTCAACTCGCGCCGGGGAGTACCCTCAGGGCAGTCGGGAGCGCGCGGGCGGACGAAAGCGTCTCGACCCGTTGCAGCATGTCGAACAATGCCCGCGCTTCCGCCTCGGCGTGCGTCTTTGCCGTGCATTCCCGGAACTTCCGCCAGTGCTCCGCGGCGGTGAGCGGGTCGGAAGGATGACCGCGCAGAGTGCGCACCTCTCCGCTGTCGAGCACCGCGCCGCCCACAAGGCGGATCCTGACGCGCGTATAGGGCGCCATCGCCGGCTCGCGCGGGTCGCGTTCGCCGATCACGTCGATGCGCACCTTTGGGAAGAAATCCTGGATGTCCCGCCGTTGCACGACCGTATCGGAAAGCTCCGCCACCCCCATGCGGCCGAGGATGACGGCGGCGGCGATGGCGAATTCCTCGCTGAACCGCGCCTCGTTCGCGCTGCGCGGGCGGTGGTTCAATAAGACGTCGGCTTCGCCCCGGCCGAGGGTGACGCTCGCCTCGGCGATGCCGGAGGGCGCGATCCCGCGCCCGGCGAGGAGCCCTGCCGCCGCCTCAAACGAGCGGTGCATGAAATAGCAGGTGGGATAGCGCTTGATGGAGAGGCCGAGGCGCGGAAGAGCCCACTCGCTCCCCAAGCGCGCGGGCGAGTCGCGATCGGGCGAGCCGGGCGAAAAGGCCGTCAGGAAGCCTTGTTCATGCTCGAAGGTTTCGCGCCCGGCGGTCATCCCGGCCTCCGCGAGCCGGACCGCCGCGAGGCCGTCGCGGGCCGCGCGGCCGGCGTGATAAGGCTTGAGCGTGGTGCCGAAACTTTGGGCCATGCCGCCCGCATGGCTCGCGGCGATCGCGAGGGCGGTCGCGGCGCGTTCCGCGCAAAGCCGATTGAGTACGGCCGAGGCCGCGGCAGCGCCGAGGACGCCGAAGACGGCCGTCGGGTGCCAGCCCTTCCGGTGATAGCCGCTGTCGCGCCGCACCAGCTCGGCCCACACCTCATAGCCCGCCACATAAGCGGTGACGAGCGCGCGCCCGTCGGCATCGAGCCTTTCGCCTTCGGCGAGGATCGCCGGCACCAGCACGGCGCTCGGGTGGCCGGTCAGGGACTGGTCGTCATAATCGATCGCATGCGCCGCGGTGCCGCCCAAGAGCGCGGCGTCCGTCGCAGGAAGCCGCAAAGGAGAGAGGCAGGCGCGGGCCTCCGGCCGGCTCGCCGGCGCGGCAAGCGCGCGGCGGACGATCTCGGTGACGGGCTCCAGAGTGCCGACCAGCATGACGCCCACGGCATCGGTGAAGGCGGTGCGCACGATCGGCAACGCTTCGGCGGGCAGAGACTCGTAGCGGATGGCGGCGCAAAACGCGCCGAGCTCGGCGGTGAGGCTCATCTCGGCGGCCCCGGGGTCCAGGTCTCGTAGAAATTGTTCGGGTAGGGGTACCAGACCGCGCGATAGCCCTCGATGTCGCGATTGACCTCGACCTCCACGACGAAGGGCCGCTTTGCGGCGAGCGCTCGGCGCAGGGCGGGGGCGTAGTCCTCGGGCTTTGTCACGCGCAGGCTCTCCGCCCCCATCGCCTGCGCCCACAACGCGATGTCCGGGTTCCAGAGTTCGCCCGTGTCGGTGCGGCGGTAATCGCAGAACGACTCGCGGCCGTAGAGGCGCAGCATCAGCTCGCGCTCGATCTGCAGCGTGCGGTTCGTAAGAACGACCCAAATGACGGGGAGGTTCTGCTCGACGGCCGTCGCGACGGCGAGCCCGCCCATCAGGAACGAGCCGTCGCCCAAAAGGGCGAGCGCCGGCCTTCCGCCCTCGGCGAGGCTCGCGCCGATGATCGCCGAGGCGCTCCAGCCCATGCGATGGAAAAACCCGTCATGCCCGACGTGGCGCGAGAGGGGCGAAAGAAAGGCCGGAGCGAAGCTCAAGAGATGGCCGGTGTCGAAAAATACCGGCATTTCCGGATCAATTTCGCAGAGGATCTGCGCCGTGTCGTGGCAGATCCGCGCATAGTGGAGAGGCGCCAGATCGGAACCGCGCTGCGCCGCCGTCTCATCGAGCCAGCGCTGCCGCGCCGCCTCCAGAGTCGAGAGCCAAGCCGCACGCGCAGGATGCTCCTGCCGCGCGAGCGCGTCGCCGAGCGCTGCAAGGCCGGCGGCGGCGTCGCACGGCAAGGCGACCGAAGCGGGGTAGACGCGGCCGAGTTCGCTCGGATCGATATCGAGATGGATGAGCCGCGTCTTCCCCGGAATGTCCCCGGGGATGTCCCCCGGGATGTCCCCCGGGATGTCCC
This sequence comes from Pseudomonadota bacterium, assembly GCA_021812165.1. Lineage (GTDB taxonomy): Bacteria > Pseudomonadota > Alphaproteobacteria > ATCC43930 > CGMCC-115725 > AP-15. The sequence goes on from JAKAOO010000012.1 coordinate 18,667, forward strand.
CCGGGATGTCCCCCGGGATGTCCCCCGGGATGTCGAAGAGAGTCCAGCCTCCGGTGTCGATGTCGGTCAAGTGCGTCCCGACCGCCAAGAGGAGATCGCAATGGCGCGCCGCCTCGTTGGCCTGTCCCGTTCCGGCGCGGCCGATGCAGCCGAGAGAGAGAGGGTGGCGTTCGGGGAAGGCGCCTTTGCCGGTGGCGGTGGTGGCGACCGGGGTCTCGGTCAGCTCGGCAAAGCGCGCGAGTTCCTCCCAGGCGCGGGCGCTCGCGACGCCGCCGCCGGCCATGATGAGCGGGCGCTCGGCGGCGGCGAAAAGCGCCGCGGCGGCCTTCACCCCTTCCGGGTTCGGCGCCGGCGGATAGCATTGGAGAAAGGGCGTCGGATCGGGCAGCCGGTCGGGCGCCCGGCTGTGCTGGATGTCGAAGGGGATCTGCACGACGACCGGTCCCGGCCGGCCGCTCAGCGCGGTCTGGTAGGCGCGCAGGAACATGTCGAGCGCGTTGTCCGGCCGGGTGACGAGGATCGCCTTCTTGGTGATCGGCTTCAACACCGCAACCCAGTCTTCGGGCCCTTGGCGGTAGGACTCCTCCATCCCGCCGCGATCGAACCAATGGGTCGCTCCCGCCCCGGCCAAGACGAGAAGCGCAATCGAATTGTAAAAGGCGGAGGCGACGGCCGAGACGATGTTCATGTTGCCGGGGCCGACGCTCGTCGCGACAACCGCGAGCGGCGCCTTCCGCCGCATCCGCCAATAGCCGTCGGCCATGTGCACCGCCTGATCCTCGGCGCGCGCCGGGATGCCGCGGATTTTGGTTTCGTGCTCTATCGCGTCGAGGAGCGCCCAGTTGCCGTGGCCGTTGAGGCCGAAGACGAACTCGGTGCCCATGATTTCGAGAAGCGCGGCGATCGCGCCCGCAACGTTCCTTTGCGCCATGTCCGCGTCCCTCCCGGCGATAGAGTCGACTGGAGCTTAGCCGGCTCTCGGCGCACTTGCACGGACACAAAAAGAAGGCTGAGGCGCGCGCCACGCAGCTCAGCCTCCGCCAGAGGAAACGAAGTGCCGATTATTCGCCTTCTATTCCGAGCGCATAGGCGGTCTCGCCGTGAACCGCGTCATCGCCCACTTTGAGCTTCGCCTCGTCCATGCGCAGCGGCACGAAGATCGAGATCGCTTTCAAGATGATGAAGGTCATGACCGCATTGAAGGCGATGATGAAGGCCGCCGCCTCGATCTGCAGCATCAGCTGGTGCGGACCGCCGCCGTAAAGGAGGCCCGTGATGCTGACGCCCGGCGCATCCTTGGCGGTGCCGATATAGACGAGCATTTTCGGGTCGGCGAGGACGCCGACGAGGAGGCCGCCCATCAGCCCCGAGACGCCGTGCGTCGAGAAGACGGAGAGCGTATCGTCGACCTTCATCATGAAGCTCGTCTTCTGCAATTTGTTCATCGCCAGCCACGGGACGATGCCGGCGCAGATGCCGACGATGATCGCGCCCCAGCCGTTGACGTAACCGGCGGATGGGGTGATCGCCACCAGGCCCGCGATCATGCCGTTGACGGCGCCGATGATCGACGGCTTGCCGTAGGCCATCTTGTCCATCAGAGTCCAGACGAGGAGCGCCACCGCCGTGGCCACGTTGGTGTTGAGAATGGCCGCGCCCGCATCGGCGTTGGCGAAATAAGGATCGCCGCCGTTGAAGCCGTTCCAGCCGAGCCACAAGATGCCGGCCCCGATCAGGGTCACGAGGAGGCTATTGGGCGGGAACTGGTCGCGGTCGGCCTGGAGGCGCGGCCCGATCGTCCAGGCGGCGACGAAGCCCGAGACACCGGCCGCGAGATGGATCACATAGCCGCCCGAAAAGTCCGCGGCGCCCGCGCTCGCGAGCCAGCCGCCGCCCCAGAGGCTGAACGCCCCGACGGTATAGACGAGGGTCATCCATACCGGGCAGAAGATCACCCACGCCGCGAAATTCATCCGCCCGAGCAACGATCCCCCGAGAATGATCACCGTGATCGCGGCGAAGACGAACTGGAAGAACATCAGAGTGGCCATCGGGAAGGCCATCGCCGGCATGCCGGAGGCGGCCGCCGGCACGCTCGCCTGACCCAAGGTGAAGGCCGCTGAGGTCGCCAGCATCGGCTTGCCGAGGAATGGGAACCATTGCGGTCCGAATGCCATGTTGTAGTCGAACAGAACCCACACGACGAGGACCGAGGCGAAGGCATAGAAGCACATGAAGGCGGAATTGATCGCCCATTTCTTCTTGACGACGCCGCCGTAAAGGACGGCAAGGCCGGGAATGCTTTGCAGGCCGACGAAGGTGGCAGCCGCCAACTGCCAGGCATTGTCGCCGGTGTCGAGCCATTTTGGTGAAGGTACGAGCATTACTTTGTCCCCGTTTTCTGTTGGAAAGATACGGAAAACCCGGACGCCCCGATGCGGCGCCAAGCGTTGAGACCATCTTCGTTTTCGAAGGCAAAAGCCGTGCCGGCCGCGGGCGACGCCCTGGAAAGGTCGGTTTTTCAGGGATCGAGGGCTTGGCACCCAAGAATTGAACAAAAATTATGCAATAACGCGCATAGAAATTGGGCAGGGATCATCATTGACTTTATCGGACGGGATGGGGCAAATCGCAGCGCCGGGAACCGCCGGAAGCGAGGCGTCGTTTCTTGCGGTGGGGAACCGTCCTCGTAGGGGCCAATGCGGCCGAAAGTTACATTCGACAGCGACAACATTTGGCGGCGGCTCGAAACATGCGAAGCTGTCGCCAAAGCCTATGGCTGGCATTCCCATGACATAATGAATTTTGTCAGAGAAGTGAGAGAAGCGTTTTCTTACGAAGAAGCGATGGCAATTATAAAACGCGATTTCGATACGGTCGACCGTTCTCGCTGACCGCTCTTGTGGGTCAGTTTATACCCCACGAAAGAACGCCAAACGCCGTCGCGCCGCAGCGGTAGCCGCCCGCCTTGCCGAGCGGCGGCGAAGTCGGCCGCGATCATCGCTCCTCTGCGCGACCCTCGCTTCATCCCCGGCGAAAGGCTCGGTCCCGGGGCACCGATGAATCCCCGCGCAACGGAAAGGCTCGAGCGCGCCCGCTCGAGCCTGCCCCAATCTCACGCGGTCGTCCGCGAGCGGCGCACCCGAACGCTCAGCTGATAGACTTGCGGGTGGAGATGATGGATCGTCCGTTCCACCATCCCCCCGCGCCGGTCGAAGCTCTTGCGGTCGAGGATCAAAAGCGGCGTGCTCGGCGAGACTTGCAGTTTGCTCGCCAGCGCGGCGTCCGGCAGATCGCTGCTGATGTGAAACTCCGCCCTTTGCGGGCAAACCCCGATCCGTTCTTCCAAAATCTGGTAGATCCCCATCGAGGCGGCCTCGGCGCGGCTGACTTTTTCGCCGATTTCGGCCGGCAGCATGATGCGCAGCAAGGCATGCGGGGCGCCGTCGGCCCCCTCGTAAAGCCGCTCATAAACGAGACAAACGCCGACGCCGTCCCCGGCGCCCGCGGCTGAGGCGCCGACCCAGCCGAAATCGAGAAGCCTCGCGCGCACCGGCTCTTCCGCCGCCGAAAGCGCCTCCGTAAACGGGGCGAAGCGGTCGATCGGATAAACGATGCGGGAGCGCGAACCGGTGACAAAGGTGCCCTTGCCTTGACGCCGGATCAGAAGGCCGCGATCGACAAGGGTCTGGATCGCCCGCCGAACCGTCACCCGACTGACGCCGTGGGCGCGCCGGATTTCCTCTTCGGTCGGGATCTGATCTCCGGCCCGATAAACGACGCCATATTTGGCGCTCAGCCGGTCGCTCAATTGCTCATAAAGGGTGCGGGCGCTTCTGCGGCGAAGCGGGGACGACGCTTTGCCCTCCATCGCGGTCATATTCCGTCTTGTCGAAGCGGATAATATATTGACTGGTTTGCACTCGTATTGCAACATCTTTTCCCGGAAAAGGCCGATTTCGCGCCGATATCGTGTTAGAGGGAGGGAGAGTCTCGGAATGCGGGAAATTGTCGAACTCCGCCATATCACCAAACGCTACGGCCCGGTGATGGCGTTGTCCGATGTCTCCTTCTCGCTTTATACGGGCGAAGTCTTGGCGCTGCTCGGCGACAATGGCGCCGGAAAGTCGACCCTCGTCAAGGTTCTCTCGGGCGTCTTGCAGCCCGATGAGGGCTCGATCCGCATAGAAGGGGTCCAACGGAACCTCGACAATCCGCATGTCGCCCGCAATTGGGGAATCGAGACGATCTATCAAGATCTCGCCCTCGCCCTCGATCTCAGCATTTCGGCAAACATCTTTCTCGGCCGCGAACGCATCCGCGAAAACGGATTATGGCGGCGGCTCGGCTGGCTGCGGAACGAAGAAATGAGCCGCGAATCCGCGGCGGAGCTCGCCAAGCTCGGCATCCATATCGGATCGGTCGAGGAGGAGTGCAACAATCTGTCGGGCGGGCAACGGCAGGCGATCGCGGTGGCGCGAGCGATCATGTGGGGCAGTCGCGTCGTCCTCATGGACGAGCCGACCGCGGCTCTCGGCATCGAAGAACAGCGGAGCGTGCTCGGCCTTATCCGACAGATGCGCGAGAGAGGGCTCTGCGTGATGCTGATCACCCATAATCTGCAACACGCCATGGAGGTGTTGGACCGCGTCGTGGTGCTGCGCCGCGGGCGGCTCGTGGCCAGTCTCGAAAAAGAGGAATGCACCGTCAACACCATTGTCGAGCACATTACCGGGGCCTCTGCGAGAGCGCCTTCGCGACCTCTCGAAAGGGGCGCGCAAGATGGCGTTTAAGAGCGGGTTCGGCGACCGCACGCCTCTCGCCGCCGGGCGCGAAAGCGGGGCTGCGCTCGACGCGGAGCCGGCTCTTTCGGCGCCAGCCCGCCCGCGCCCGCGCCTCGACTGGCGTCTCCTATCGACGGCGGCGTTCCTCGCGCTCCTCGTCGCCCTTTTCAGCCTCATCACGCCGTCCTTTCTCTCCCGCAACGGCTGGTTCGCGATCTGCCAGGCAGGGATCGAAATCCTTTTGCTGGGCCTCGGCCAGGGCGTCGTCATCATGAGCGGGCAGATCGATCTGTCCGTCGGTTCGACCCTCGGCCTTTCCGGGATGGTCGGCGGGGTGGTGATGAAAAACCTGCTGCACTCGGGCCTGCCGGCTTCGGAAATTATGGCCGCCGGCTACCTCTGCGGGATTGTGTGCGGAGGGCTGGCCGGGCTTTTGAACGGCCTGCTGGTGACGCGGCTGCGGCTGGCGCCGTTTATCGTGACCTTGGCGACGCTCGATGCCTATGCCGGCATTACCTCCTTGCTTCATAACGGCACCGAGCTCATCAGCGTGCCGCCCCAAGTCAGCGATGTCGGCAACACCGCCGTCGGCGGTTGGATCCCGATCCCGATCCTTGTCGGCGCGGCGCTTTATGTGATCGCCGGGCTCTGGCTGCGCTACACGCGGGCGGCACGGCACCTCTACGCCACCGGCAGCAGTGCGGAATCCGCCGAACGGGCCGGCATCAGCGTCGCCCGCATCCGCATCATGGCTTTCGTCATCTCGGGAGTCCTCGCCGGCATCGCCGGGGTCCTGGTGCTCAGTATTTTCGTCGGCGCATCGCCCGCGGCGGGCTCGGGCGAATTGCTGAATGCGATCGCGGCGCCCGTCATCGGCGGCGTCAGCTTCAGCGGGGGGCGCGGCAGCGCCCCGGGGATCGCCTTGGGCGTCGCCCTCATCAGCGTCATCACCGTCGGCTTGATCATCGTCGGCGTGACCCCGTTCTGGGAAGAGGTCGTCATCGGCGCCATCATCATTGCCGCCGTTTACGCCGACACTTTGCGGCGAGGCAGCGTCGTCGGCGCGGCGGGGCTGCAGAGGTTCAGAAACTTTCTTCGCCCGCGCGCACTGTAAGGCGGCGCGTGAGCGAGGCGCGGATCGTCGGTTCCAAGGTGCGAAAGGAGCGGAGGATGAAAAAGGTCTCTTCTTTGCCGCGCAGGGCCGTTCTCGGCTCTTGCGCAGCTATAGCGCTGATTTCCCTTTTGATCGGGGCAGCCGCGCCGGCGGCGGCCGCACCACCACCCCCGAAGACGCTCAAGGTCGAACATCCGGTGATCGCCTTGATGGGTCTCTACGCGGCGAATGCGTTCGCCCAAACGATCGAAAGAGCCGCGCAACGCGAGGCGCACAAGCTCGGGGCGAAACTGATTTATGCTGCACCGGTGACGTGGGGCGGCTCCTATCAGGTGCCGATCCTCGATGCGCTTCTCGCGCGCAATCCGAACGCGATCATCGTCGATCCCGACAACAGCACGGAAGAAAACCCGACCTTGGCGCGGATCAAGGCCGCGGGCATTCCCATTATCGACATCGACAATGAGATCAGCGATCCGAGCCTCGCTCTCAGTTTTATCGGAGTGAACGGAGTGGCGGCCGGCAAGCTGGCCGGCATGAAACTCGGCGCGCTTCTTCACGGCGTCGGGACGGTGGCCGTGATCGGCATTGCTCCCGGCAACGAGACCTCCGCCCGCCGCGAGAAGGGCTTTCTCGAAGGCATCAAACACTATCCTCGGATCAAGGTTGTTGCGACGGAATACGGAGGGCTGAGCCAAACCGGCGGCGCCAGCGCCGCCGCCGCGCTGCTCACGCGGTACCACGGGTTGAATGGAATTTTTTGCACAGCCGGACTGCTGGCCGGCGGGGCCGGCCGCGCCGTGGTGAGCGCCGGGGAAAAGGGGAAAGTGATCGTGATGGGTTTCGATGCGCCGCCGCCGGAGGTGAAGCTCCTGGAGGAGCATATCGTCTCGGCGACGGTCATTCAGCAGCCCCGTCTCTACGGCAAGCTCGGCGTCGATTACGCCTATGATGCGGTCGAAGGCCGGCTCTCGCTCATCAAGAAGGTGGTGCACCCGCCGGCCATCCCGGCGACTGCGGACAATATCGATACGCCGCAGATGCGACGCTACTGGTACACCTTTAAGAGCGTCCGCTGAGGAGACACGCAGAAGCGAGCCGGGTATGCGCGATCCCGGCACGCGCGAGGAGCAGGACCGTTCTCGTTGCGCGCGCAACAGAGGGGAGAAATTCGGAAAAACAGAAGCGAGGAGCGCCGGCCCGAAATGCAGATTTGGGATCCGTGCCGGGCGCTGGATTTCCTCATGGTAGCGGTGTACGCCATGATGGGCTTGCGCGGGCGCAAGGGCGGCTTTCTTGCGGGGAGCCCGAATTGAGGTCGGACGATGTTCCGGGGTTGGGCTCTCTTGGGCGCGATGGTCGGCTTCACTGTGGGGTTGGCGGCGCCGGCAATCTGCGTTGGTGCGCAGAAGGGTCGGAGCGCGCTCACCTGTACCAATCCGCTGAGCGGCGCCTCCTGGCGGATCGTGATTGATTACCGCCAATCGACCGTCGACGCCCATCCGGCCGAAATTACGCGGTCGGAAATATTCTGGTTCGATCCCAAGGACGGCGGCCACTACACCCTCGATCGCAAAACCGGCGATCTTTCGGCAATCGTCGCCTCGAGCACCGGTGGCTATTCTCGCCACGCTCATTGCGCCCTGGAGAGGCCGCGGTGACGGCGCCGGAAGGCTGCCATGGCGACGGCTGAGGCCGGCCTCAAGGCAAGCGTCGGGTTTTCTTCGAAGACCGGACCGCGCGAAGAAAACGAGGATTTCGCCGCCGCGCTCTGTGGCGCGGAGCTGCCCGAGCCGCGAGGGGAGGTGATCGCGGCGATCGCCGACGGCATTGGCGGCGCCAAGGGGGGCCGCATCGCGGCGGAGACTGCGGTGCGCGGTTTCCTCGACGGATTTTGCGATCTGCCCGAGACGATGGAAGTGCAGCGGGCGGGCGCGAAGATCGTCAATGCCCTCAACGGCTGGATCAATGCGATGGGCCGCCAAGACCCGGCGCTCGCGGGTCTCGGCTGCACCTTCACGGCGCTGGTGCTGCGCGGGCGCCTCGCTCATGTGCTCCATGTCGGAGACTCGCGCGCCTATCGGTTGAGCGGCGAGCGCCTTTCTTCCCTGACGATCGATCACGTGCGCGAGGAGAGGAGAGCCCGCTCGCACACGTTGACGCGCGCGCTCGGAGTGGAGAGCGAACTGCGCCTCGATTATTCGACGCAACCGGTCGCTTTGCACGACCGTTTCCTTCTTTGCAGCGACGGCGTGCACGCCTTTCTCTCCGACGACAGCATCGCCGACATCCTGCGGGCTCGCTCCGCTCCCGAAGACACCGCCCGCGCGCTCGCCGCGGCGGCGCTCGAAGCGGGCGGCACCGACAACGCGACCGCCTTGGTCTTGGACGTGGTGGCGTTGCCGACGGCGGGCTCGGCGGACATCAGCGCCGCGATCGAGCCGCTTCCCGTGATCGCGGTGCCCATTCTCGGCGAGAGCGTCGACGGGTTTCTTCTGAAGGCGCTCATCTCCGAAGGCCGATACAGCAGCCTTTTCGCTGCCGAAGACGAGGTCGAAGGCGGCGCCGTCGCGCTCAAATTCCCGAAGCCCCGGATCGCCAGCGTCGAGGCCTATCGCTCGGCCTTCCTGCGCGAGGCTTGGGTCGGCTCTCGCATGCACCATCCTTCGATCGGCCGCATCATCGAATTGCCGGCCGGACGCCAGACCTCTCTTTACACGGTGATGCCGCTTTATGCGGGCGAGCTTCTGGAGACGCGGCTTTCGCGCCGCCCGGCGCTCGGGTTGGAAGAAGGACGCGCGATCGGCGTCACCCTGGCGCGCGCCGTCGGGGCGCTCCATCGCGCCGGCATCATCCATCGCGACATCAAGCCCGACAATGTGATCCTCGAAGGCGGCGGGTCGTTGAAACTCATCGATCTCGGGGTGGTTCGCGTACCGGGGCTCGAAGAGTTTCCGCCCGAAAACGCTCCCGGCACGGCGGCTTATATGGCGCCCGAACTCTTCGCGGGCGAAGGCGGCAATGAGGCGACCGACATCTATGCTTTGGGCGTGACGCTCTTCCGCGCTTTCACGGGAGAGTTCCCATACGGCAATGCCGACGCCTTGAGCCCGCCGCGCCGCAATGCGCCGCTCGATTTTTCGGCGCTGCGCCCCGATCTTCCCTCCTGGCTCCAGGCGGCGCTCAACCGCGCGATCGCGCAGGATCCGGGAAAGCGCTTTCGCGACATGACCGGGTTCGCGCTCGAATTGGAAGCGGGGCCAGCGCGCGCCGCCAGCGCCGTTCGCCGCCCGCCGACGCTTTACGAACGCGCGCCGCTGCGCGTCTGGCAAGCGATCGCCGCGCTCCTGGCGCTCGCGCTTCTCGCATCGTTGCTTCTGCGTTGAGGACTTGGCGTTTAGGCGTCGATGCCTCTGCCGCGATATTGCGCTCGTGCCTTCAAGAGTGCGAATTGCTCTCCATCTGCACGCAGGCGCGGTCCGAGTTGACGCCGAGAAAGGAGCGGGATGGCAAAGGAGATCGGGCTCTTGAGGGTGCGGCGCTTTTTGCCGCTTTTCGTGGCCCACCTTTCCGGCATATTCGCGCTCGCCCTCTTGACCGGCTTTGTTGCCGCGCATCGCGGCGGTTTTCCCCTCCCTGCGTCTGCGCTTGCCGCACCCTTCGTTCTTTTTTCCGCAACCGCCGGCGAGCTTGCCGACCGCTACGCCCGCCCGGCGCTCTTGAGGCTCTTGAAATTCGTAGCGCTTGCCGCGGCGCTCGGCGGCGCTTTTTCGCTTTTCACGGCGAGCGGGCCGCTCTCGCTTGCGGCGCTTTTCGCTTCGGCGGCGGCGGCGGCTTTCGCAAGCCCGGTCGAATATGCCTTGTTGCCGCAACAGCTCAGAGAAGAAGAGCGCGGAAGAGGAAGCGCTCTTTTCCTTTCCGGGACCTTTCTCGCCGCCTTTTTCGGGCTCCTCGCCGGCGCCTTGGCCGCGACCACAGCGGCAGTGCTTCTCGCCTGCGGCGCGGCGCTCGCATTCTCCGCCTCTTGGTTCGTTCCGGCGGCGCCTGCGGCCGCGCCCGATTTGCTGATCAGCCTCAACCCTTTAGAAGCGACGGAAAAGATATTCCGCCTCGCCGGCGAGCGCGAACGGGTGCGCCTCGCGCTCCTCGCCGGTTCGTGGTTTTGGCTCGCGGGCGGAGCCCTTCTCGTCCTGACGCCGTCCCTCGGCATGGATCCTTTCCTCGGCGTCGCTCTCGCGGTGCTCGGCACCTCTCTCGGCTCCCTTTCCGGGGAAGCGCTCGCGGGCGGGCTTTCGACCCTCGAAGAGGCTCGGGGCTCGGCAAGAGGCACGCTCTACGCTCCCGCGGGGGCGCTCGCGATGGCGCTCTTTCTCTTCGATCTCGCGCTTGCGCCGCGCGCCGGGCCGCTCCTCTTTTTCGATTTTGTCGCGAGTGCGATCGCGGGCGGCCTCTTCGTGACCCCGCTCTGGGCGAGCCTTGCCGAGACGAGCGAGGATGGAAAGCGCGGGCGCCTCAACGCCGGCGCCAATTGCGCCGCAGCGCTCGCTTTGTCGGCCGGAGCCATGGGGACGGCGATCCTGCTCCTGGCAGGGCTCGGGCGCGAGCCGATAGCGATCCTCCTCGGCCTCGGGAGCCTCGTTGCCGGCTTGCGCAGCCTCGAGCTCTTGCCGCCGCCGGCGCTCAGAACCCTGGGCCGGACGCTCTTTCGCTTCGCTTATCGCGTCGAGGTCCGCGGCGCCGAAAATTTTGAAGCGGCGGGCAAACGGGCGGTCATCGTTCCCAATCATGTCTCTTTTCTCGACGGGCCTCTCGTCGCCTCCTTTCTCCCGGAAGACCTGATTTACGCCATCGATCCCGGACAGTTTCGGTACTGGTGGGCGCGCCCGTTCCTTGCCGCGGCCGAAGGCTATCTCGTCGATCCGACCCATCCCATGGCGACGAAATCCCTGATCCGGGTGATCGAAGGGGGAAGGCGGGCGGTCATCTTTCCCGAAGGGCGCATCAACGTCACCGGCGGGGCCTTGATGAAGATCTATAGATCGGAA
>JAKAOO010000197.1 GCA_021812165.1 Pseudomonadota bacterium
AGAAGGGCAAGCGCCTCCTTCGTCCCCGTCTTGACGACGCTGCCGGTAACGGCGAGGATCCGCGCTCTGCTGCGCTCGCGCGCGGCGGCGGCGAGCGCGAGGAGCGCCTCGAACGTGTCGCGGACGCGCAGCAACGGCGAATGTTGCGGAGGGATGTCGCGGGCGACGAGCGCGGCCGCCGCGCCCCGAGCGAAGGCGTCAAGGACGAAATCATGACCGTCGCGATTGGGCCCCGAAAGAGCGACGAAAAGATCGCCGGCGCGAAGCGTGCGCGTATCGATCGAAACGCCGCTCGCCGCCCATTCGGCCGAAGCCGATCCGGCGGTTGCCAAGGCCGCCTCTGTCGCCGTCCACAGGGCGCTCATCCGCTGCGGCTGTCCTCAGCCCTGAGCCCGTCGAAGGGTCGAAGGAGGATTTCGCGAGCGACCGCGCAGTCATCGAAAGGATGCGCCTCCTCGCCGATGATTTGGCTCCTCTCGTGACCTTTGCCGGCGACGAGGAGAATGTCCTCGGGGCGCAGCTCGGCGATGGCGGCGGCAATCGCGCGCCTGCGATCGCCGATCTCGATCGCATCGGGCGCTCCTTCGAGGATCGTCCGCCTGATCTCCGCGGGAAGCTCGCTGCGTGGATTGTCGTCGGTGACATAGACCCGATCGGCACGTTCCGCGGCAATCTTTCCCATGAGCGCGCGCTTGCCTTTGTCGCGGTCGCCGCCGCAACCGAAGAGCGCCACGAGCCGGCCCCGGGCATCCCGGGCATAGGGGCGCAAAGCCGTGAGAGCGGCCGCGAGCGCATCGGGCGTGTGCGCGTAATCGACGATGACGAGCGGGCCATCCTCTCGCGAGGAGACGCGCTGCATGCGCCCCGGAACGCCGCCGAGACGGGCGAGCGCCGCTGCGGCGGCTGGCGCCGAGGCTCCGGCGGCGATCGCGAGACCCAAGGCGGCAAGGGCGTTCAACGCCTGAAAGTCGCCGAAGAGCGGGAGAACGACGGTGCGGCGCTCGCCGAGGATGTCGAGCGTCAAACTTTGCCCTTCCGGCCGCGGCTCGGCGGCGAGAAGCCGCAGGTCGGCCGTCCCGGCGCGGCCATAGGCGAGCACAGGGTGGCCATGCTCGCGGCAAAGCGAAGAGAGGCGGGCGAACTCACCGCTGTCGGCGTTGAGCACCGCGGTCCCCGAAGGGTTGAGGAGAACCTCGAAAAGACGTTCTTTCGCCGCCCGATACCGCGCCATGTCGCCGTGGTAGTCGAGATGGTCGCGCGAGAGATTGGTAAAGGCGGCGGCAGCCAGCGAAAGCCCGTCGAGACGAAACTGGTCGAGGCCGTGGCTCGAAGCCTCGATCGCGAGATGCTCGACGCCCGCTTCGGAGAGTGCGGCAAGATCCTTGTGAAGCGCCACCGGGTCGGGCGTCGTCAGCGATCCCGGCCGGCGCCCGTTTGGCGCGAGGAGGCCAAGCGTGCCGAGGCTCGCCGCCGCAAACCCGAGAGCCGTCCAGATCTCTCTCGTAAAATGCACGACCGAGGTCTTGCCGTTGGTCCCGGTGACGGCGGCGATGATGCGGGGCTGCCGCCCATAAAAGCGCGCGGCGAGAAGGGCGAGGCGGCGCCGCGGATTGGGGTCGCAGAGGATCGCAACGCGCTGGCGCTCGTCCGGCGAAAGCGAAAGGGCGTCGGGACGGTCGGTCAGAATCGCGACGGCGCCTCTTGCCACCGCTTCACCGGCGAAACGACAGCCGTCGCGCCGGGCGCCGGCGAGGGCCGCAAAGAGGAAGCCAGCCTTCACCTCGCGCGAATCGGCCCCGAGGCCGAGGACGAGGGGATTTGCGCCCGCTGCGCCTTCGCGTTCGAGACCGCTTCCCTCAATCAGCTCAGTAAGGCGCAATCCCCTTTCCTTTGAGGCTCGCGATCGCGAGCGCGCCCGCGACCGCCGGCGATTTCTCGTCAACCGGCGCGACGCCGAGCAAGGGGGCGATGCGCTCGACGATGCGCCTTGTTGCCGGAGCGGCGACCCAGCCGGCGGTGGCGAAGCCATGGCTCTTTTTGTTTCCGTGCGGCTGGTCGAACATCGTCAGGATCAGATATTGCGGATCCTCCATCGGAAAGACGCCGAGAAAGGAGGAACGCAGACTGTGGCGAGCGTAGGCGCCACGCTCAACCCTCTCCGCCGTCCCCGTCTTGCCGCCGACGACATAACCCGGCGCCTCCGCAAACTGCCCCGTTCCATATTCTACGACAAGGCGCAGCAGCTTGCGTATGCGCAGCGACGTTTCTTCCGAAATGACGCGCCGGCCTTGCGGCGCGTAACCGGGCGGCACCTTCAACAGGGTCGCGGGGCGCAGAATGCCGCCGTTGACGAGCGCCGAAGCGGCGCGTGCGAGCTGCAGGAGCGTGTCCGAGATGCCGTTCCCGAAAGCGATCGTCATCACATTGATCGGGCGCCAGTCGCGCGGATAGTGCGGGCTGCCAACCTCCGGGAGCTCAAGGGTCGGCTGCGTAAGCAGGCCGAATCGCCTCAGATATTCCTGCTGAAGCCTTGCGCCGCAAGCGAGCGCGATCTTCGCCGCGCCGATGTTCGAGGAATAGGCGAAGATCTCGGGAACGCTCAACGGCCGGTGCTTGCCGTGATAATCGGTGATCGTAAAGCCGCCGATATGGATGGGATTGGTCGCGTCGAACCGGCTCGCCATCGTCACGGTCCCGCTGTCAAGCGCCATCGCCATGGTGAAGACCTTGAAGATCGAGCCGATCTCGTAGCTGCCGAGGGTCGCGCGGTCGAACAGCCGGTCTTTGAGGGTCGCCTTGGGAAAATCGGGATCGGGCGCATCGAGGTGGTTGGGATCGAAATCGGGCAGCGAGACGAGAGCGAGAATCTCTCCCGTATTGACATTCATGATGAGACCGGCGGCGGCCTTGGCGGTGAATTCCTGGGCGACGCGCCGCAACTCGTGATGAAGAATGTATTGGAGGCGGACATCGATCGAGAGCTGAAGCGGCTGGCGGCGGCCGAGGAGGTCGCGGTTGAGGCCGCCCTCCACGCCGGCAAGACCCTTGTCGTCGATGTTCACGTAACCGACGGCGTGCGCGAGAAGAGGGCCGTATGGGTAGAAACGCCGCTCTGCCGGCAGAAAATCCAATCCCGGGACGCCGAGATCGTTGACCCGCGCCTCCTCACGCGGCGAGAGGAAGCGCTTCAGCCATACGAAAGTTCCGCTCTGCGAAAGTTCTTGGGCGAAATGTTCCGGGCTTGCCCCGGGCAAGGCGCGAGCGAGCTCGCGTGCGACGTCTGCCGGGTGGCGGATTTCTCTCGGGTCGGCGTAGAGCGCGACGCCTTTGAGACTCGTTGCGACAAGCCGGCCTTCGCGATCGACGATAGGGGCGCGGCTCGGAAGGGGTATCGGTCTTTGTCCCGCTCTCGGCGCCTCGATCCCGCCCCCGAGGATCATCACGTCGAAGAGCCGACCCGCGATCACCGCAAAGAGGAGAACGAAAAGCGCGGCGGTGACGAGAACGCGGGTGCGGCCGGTTTCGAGCGCCTCCTCGGCGGCGGTGCCGCGGATGACCGGGGCGCAGGGAGGCGGCTTGAAATGCCGGGCGTGACAGGGATTATCGTCGAAGCGCGAAAGGGCGACCATCAACGCGCCCCATCAACGCGCCAGTGTGAGCGAGGCGACCAATTCACCGATGGTCTTCACCTTTGCCGGCCGCCCAGCCTCGGGCGCCGTTCCGGCATCCGCCAGTGCAGGCGCGGCCGGCGGCGGCGCCGCGGCGACGGGCACCGCCGTCTCGCGCATTGGAATATCGGCGATCTGCGCGTCGAGCTGTTTCGCCGTCACGGGAACGAGCGAGAGGTACCGCTCGTTGAGCGCGGCAAGGGTGTCGGGGCGGTTGAGATAATTCCACTCCGCGCGCAGCACCGCGATCTGGTTTTGGTCGGCGGCACGCTCGCTTTCGAGGCGCGCCAGATGAGCGAGAAGTCCCTCCACCTCGTATTTGACGCCAAAGGTGGCAAACCCTGTCGCAGCAACGAGGATGAGGGAAAAGATCGCGCTGAGACGCATTCTTCCTCGCTCCTTAAGACTGCTTCTGCTCGATAGAGGTCGGCCAAGGCGGCGCCTGCGTGCGCTCGGCGATGCGCAGCCGAGCCGAACGGGCGCGCGGGTTGCGCGCGATTTCCGCGGCATCGGGGCGGATGGCGCGGCGCGAGAGGAGCGCGAAGCTTGGCGCCCGTTTTTCGCTTGGCGGCGGCGCGTGGCGCGAACGGCCGGTGCTCCGGGCGCTGCGCCGCGCGAGGAAGGTCTTGACCCGCCGGTCTTCGAGCGAATGGAACGAGATGACGGCGAGCCGCCCACCCGGCATCAACAGTTCTTCGGCGGCGGCAAGACCGCGTTCGAGCTCAGAGAGCTCGTCGTTGACGGCGATGCGCAATGCCTGAAAGCTCTTCGTCGCCGGGTCGAGGCCGCCTTCTTTCGCCGGCACTGCGGCGCGCACGATGGCGGCAAGTTCTCTCGTGCGCCGGATCGGTTGCCGCTGCCGCTTTTCGATGATCGCGCGCGCGATCCGGCGGGCAAAACGTTCTTCCCCGTAAGTGGAGAGGACCGACGCCAGCTCTTTCTCCGGCAGGGACTGCACGAGATCGGCGGCTGTCTGTCCCTCTCGGCTCATACGCATGTCGAGGGGTCCGTCGAGCCGAAAGGAGAAACCGCGCTCCGGCGCGTCGAGTTGTGCCGAAGAGAGGCCGAGATCGAGCGCAACCCCGGCGACGGGCGCGGCCTGGAGGCGCCCGATCAACGCCGTCATCTCTCCGAAACGGCCCTCTATCAAGGTGAGGCGTCCGGGATAGCGCCTGGCGAGAGCCGCGCCGCGAGCAATCGCCTCGGGATCGCGATCGATTGCGAAGACGCGGCAGGAGGCGCAGTCGAGCAACGCTTCGCTGAGGCCGCCCTCGCCAAAGGTGCCGTCGATGTAGGTGGCGCCGTCGCGCGGCGCCATCGCGCCCAGCAGCGAACAGAGAAGAACCGGAATATGGCGGGTCACCGCATCCGGGTCTTGCGGCTTTCCGCAGGGGGTCATTGCGTGCCTCTCCCAAGAGGAGGCAGTTTCAGGCCCTGACGCCGGACGCGCTCAAGCACCGCCGCTCGACGCTCCTCAAAGCGCTGGGGTTCCCAGATCTGAAACATGCTGCCTTGGCCGACAAACGCCGCCTGTTCCGTGATGCCCGCATGCGCGGCCAAATGTGCCGGCAAGACGATCCGCCCCTCGCCGTCGAAGGGAAGCTCGTGAACCCCGGAGAAGAGAGCCGAGAGGTTCTCGTAGTCTTCCGAGAATTGTTCGAGAAGCTCATGCCTGATGCTAAGTTCTTCCATGCGGTCGATGCCGCAACAGTCAAGAGCGGGAAATTTGAAGGAGGAAAAGGCGACGATGCCGGGAAAGCGTTGCGCGCCCAGAGCGGCGCGAAAGGTCGCCGGCACCGAGACCCGCCCCTTGCGGTCGACCTTGTTCACGAAAGTGGACAGGAACAGCGCCACTTTTTCCCCCAACGCTCACCCCGAGGACAACCGGCAAGGGGCGCCCGGTGGTGCTGCCGAGTTTCCCCCCATCGGCAGCACCTGTCCTTGGGTAATCATGGTATATCGTGGGTTCGAGTGGTACGTCAATATCCATTTTAAATAAAACTTGAACGATATAGGGCCGCCAGAGCAGCGTGAGGGCAAGAGGCCATGTCGTCTGCCGACGCCGAGTGCGGGAATACGAGAGGGAGGCGTCCCGTAGCCTTTCGCACATTCTCGCGAAACGCTTATCCTTCTGCGTCAGGTGCTCCCAGATCTTGAGGCTTACGTCATGCCCGGACTTGTTCCGGGCATCCACGAAGTGATTGAGAAATATTCATATCTTTGCACGTGGATGGTCGGGTCAAGCCCGGCGATGACGACTAAATATTGATTCCACCGGAAGCAGAGGAATAAGCGACTCTCGCGAAACGGAGAGTCTGTTCTCTCTTTGTTCAACAATTTAGCAGGATACGGAAAAATGCTCGAACGTCGTCATTCCGGGGCGCGGTCGATCCGCGGGCTATCAGCCTTGCGCGGCCTTCGCGGCGAACCTCCGACGGCCGTGCCTGGCACGTCGCCCGCGGACGCGAGCCCGGAATCCATAAACACAGACCCGAGAAATCAATGGCTTGGCCTGTGTTCATGGTTTCCGGGCCCGGCCCTCACAGGCCGTCCCGGAATGACGGGGGTTTTTCCGCATCCTGTTGAACCGGCGGCCCGAGGCGGAGCGCCAGACGGCCTATAAGCCGGGTTCTGTGCCGCTGCGCGAAGCGAAGCGGCGATGGCCATTCCTCTAGGGCGCCCGTTGCCGGGCGCCTCCAGCGACCGACCCGGGCGGCGGCGCGAAGGCACGCCCGGCACCGGCGGCCGAAGCCGCAGTGCCTGCCGCCCCTATTTGGTCTTGCTCCCGGTGGGGTTTTCCCTGCCGCCCCCGTTGCCGGCGGCGCGGTGCGCTCTTGCCGCACCCTTTAACCATTGCCGCCCCTCCGGCATTACG
>JAKAOO010000198.1 GCA_021812165.1 Pseudomonadota bacterium
GGCGGCCTCATCGCCGACGCCGCCGGCAATCTCTACGGCACGACAGAATACGGCGGCGCCAACGGTCAGGGGACGGTGTTCAAGCTGGCGCTGCCGGCAAGCTTCAAGGGCGTGCCCGGTCAACCGAACTGTATCGGCCAGAGCGTCTCGTTTCTGGCTCGAGAATATGGTGGCATCGCCAAGGCCGCCGCGACCCTCGGTTACGCCAGCGTAGATGCCCTGCAGAGCGCCGTTGCTGCCTATTGCGGCGGCTAGCGGCTGACGGCATCGCATCGGGATCGTCTCTGAGGGAGCACCCGCATTCTCGAGGTCATCCCGGCGCTCGTCACCTGAGGCCGAGGCCGCGGGCGATGATGCCGCGCAGGACCTCGCGCGTTCCGCCTTGGATCGTCAGCTTCGGGGCGATCAGGGTGGCGTGGCGCAACGCTTCTTCGAAGCGGGCGTCATTGGCGTCGGGATCCTCGTCCGAGAGAGGCGGCGCCAAAAGGCGGATCTTGTCCGGCAATGCCTGCTCGAAATTCGTTCCGAGATCCTTGACGAGCGCGGCTTCGGCGATCGGGCTCTTGCCGGCCTGCAACATGCCGGCGACCGAGAGCGACATGCGGCGCAAGGTCATGAGCTCTGCGACCGCCCGTCCGATTCCCTCGGCGACGCGCTCGCTCGGCTCCGCGCCTCTTTGCCGAACAAACTCGACGAAACACGGGAAGGTCTCGATCCAGCGGTCGGGGCCGCTTCGCTCGAATGCCAGTTCGTCCGTCGCCTGTTTCCACGCCATATCGAGGTCGCCGACGAGGTGCGAATCCGGAAGGAAGACGTCGTCGAACACCACTTCGTTGAACTCGTGACTGCCCGTCAAGTTGATGATCGGCCGGATCGTCATCCCCGGCGCCCGCATCTCGACAAGAAATTGCGAAAGGCCGTGCCGGCGGTTTTCCGGGGTCGGCGGGGAGGTGCGCAAGAGGGCGATCATGTAGTCGGCTTCATGCGCATTGCTGGTCCAGATCTTGCGGCCGTTGACGAGCCACCCGCCCGCGGTCTTTTTGGCTCGCGTCGAGGCGGCGAAGACGTCGGAGCCGGAATTGGGCTCCGACAGGCCGATGCAGAAACAGAGTTCGCCGCGGACGATCCTGGGCAGGATCTTTTCCTTGATTTCCTCTTGCCCGTAGCGAAGCAGCATCGGGCCGCTCTGGCGGTCGCCGGTCGAAAAGCTGCGGGTCGGCGCGCCCCACGCCAGCATCTCCTCGGTGACGACATAGCGTTCGAGCTGCGAGCGCTCGCCGCCGCCATATTTTTTCGGCCAGGTCATGCCGAGCCAGCCTCTCGCTCCGACTTTGCGGCCGAATTCGCGCGAGAAGCCTCCTTTGCCGGGAGTGAAGCCGCCGCGGGCAGCCTCCTCGCGCAGAAACGCGCGAACCTCTTCCTGGAGCGCTTTCGCCTCTTCGGGAAGACTGATCGGGTCGAAGCGGAAAGAGAAGGTCATGGGGGGCCTCAATTCTCGGCGGTGATAAAGGGCCAGAGCGCGTCGGCGCCTTGCGCGGCGACGATCCGCCCGAGGCGCATCGCCCAGAACGCCTCGTTCCCGAACTCCTCGCGCCAAGCCCAAAGCCGCCGCGTCCTGTGGTGGAGCGAATGCTCGTAGGTAAAACCCATGGCGCCGTGCACCTGATGCGCGATCGCCGCGCCCGCGCCCGCCGCCTCGCCGCCTCGCACCTTCGCCGCCGCCAGTCTGGGAAGCGCCGTCTCGCCGCCGCCGCAAGCCTCGGCCGCCGCGGCGGCTGCGGCCGAGCCGGCTGCGACCTCGCCCGCAAGCATCGCGAGATTGTGCTGGATGACCTGGAACTTGGCGATCGGCCGGCCGAACTGCGTGCGGTCTTGCGCGTATTCGACCGATTGCTCGAGGATCCGCTCCAAAGCGCCCGCGATCTGCTGCAGCCGCGCCGCGGCGCCCCACGCAAGAAGCGCCTCGTCATCGAGCGCCGTCTCGGCTATTGCCTTGGGGATGACGCCCTCAAAGATGAGATCGTCCAGCGGCTCGCCCGCGAGGCTCGTGCCCGCTCGAAGCCCGAGCCCCTCCGGCGCGACGAGGACGACGAACCTCTCGTCGCCGCGCCGGGCGAAGAGGGCGATGTGACGCGCGCTCCGGGCAAAAGGGATGCGGCGGGCGCGGCCTTCGAGACGGCCATCGGGCGAGAGCGCGAGGGAACCGCCGGGGAGCGCGGGCGCGATCGTCATCGCTCCCGACGGAGCCGGGATGTGCGCCGCGGCGAGGAGCCGGCCGGCGAGAAGCGTCTCGGCGAACGGCACCGGCGCCGCAAAGCGCCCGGCGACGCGCAGCGCCGCAAAACCATCCGCCGTCCCGGCCCCGGCGCCACCCAACTCTTCCGGAACCCAGGCGAGAGTGAGGCCCGACTCTTCGAGCGTCTCCCAAAGGGCCTGCGGCCACTTTCCCGCCTCGGCGTCGTTGACGACTTCAGGGCCGCAGAGATCGGAAAGGATGCGGGTGGCGGTATCGAGGATGATGCTGTCGCTCGTCTCGCTCATCGCGACCTCGCTTCGCCAAATCGTTCCGCAGCATAGGAGGCGAGGGCAGAGGCCGCAAGAACCGGCTCCCGCTGCGTTTCGGCATGCCTACGATCAAAAATACTCGTGGGCAAGTCTCGGATGAAGTTACGTGTGACGCCCAACCGCACGGATTTGGGGACGTACCGCCCTCCCTTTCTTTCGACGAAGAATCTTTCGATGAAGAACGCGTCCAGGAACGCGTCGGATGAAGGGATGGCGCTCGCTTTCCTCTTGCTAAAAGAGTACGTTCGTGAGTGGAGCTTTGGCGTCCGATGAAATTCACGCGGATCACCGCTGACCCCAAGCAGATGGGGGGCGTCCCCTGCATCCGAGGCTTGCGCATACCGGTCGCGACGGTGGTAGCGATGGTCGCCGACGGGATGAGCGAGGGCGAGATCCTTGCTGCCTATCCCGACCTGGAACGCGAAGACCTTCGCGAAGCGCTGCGTTTCGCGGCGGAAGCCGTGCGTGAACGGGAGCTTCCGCTGCTGGATGCCTCATGAGGCGGCGTGAGGTTTCTCATCGATAACGCGCTCTCGCCGATCGTCGCCGAGAGGCTTCGCGAAGCCGGACACGACGCCATCCATGTGCGCGACGTCGGATTAACGTCGGCGCCGGACGAGGAAATCTTCAAACGCGCCGCGCGCGCGAGACGCGTTCTGGTCTCGGCCGATACCGATTTTGCGGCTCTCCTTGCACTGCGCAGCGAGCGCCGCCCGTCGCTCATTCTCTTCAGACAGACGCGAAACCGGCGACCGGAGCGTCAAGCCCAGTTGCTGCTCGCCAATCTCGCGGCCATCGAGGAGCCGCTCGAAAAGGGCTGCGTCGCCGTTCTGGCGGAAATCCGGATCCGCATTCGCCGGCTGCCCGTCGGCGGCATTTGAACGGCAACCCTAACCGCCGCAGGAGGCGAGGGCCTCGTCGAGATCGCGGATGAGGTCGCCCGCGGTCTCGAGGCCGATCGAAAGGCGGATCACGTCGGGTCCCGCGCCCGCTTCGAGGCGCTGCTCGTCCGAAAGTTGCCGGTGCGTGGTCGAAGCCGGGTGAAGGATGAGGCTTCGCGTGTCGCCGAGATTGGCGAGGTGGGAAAAAAGGCGAACGCTCTGGACGAGCCGGATCCCGGCCTCAAAGCCGCCTTTGACGCCAAAGGTAAAGACGGCGCCCGCCCCTTTCGGCAGGTATTTCTGCGCGAGCTCATAGTACGGGCTTCCTTTGAGCCCCGCATAGGAAACCCAGGAGACGCGGCGGTGCCCATCGAGAAATTCCGCCACCCTCTTCGCGTTTTCGACATGGCGGTCCATGCGCACGGGAAGGCTCTCGATCCCGGTAATGGTCAAAAAGGCGTTCATCGGCGACAAGGTCGGGCCGAAATCGCGAAGCGCGACCGCCCGCGCCTTCGTCGTAAAGGCGAAATCGCCGAAATTCTCGTAAAAGCGCAGCCCGTGATAGGCGGGCTCGGGATCGGTAAGCGTGCGAAAGCCCTTCCCTCCCGCCCAGTCGAAGCGGCCCGACTCAATGAGGGCGCCGCCCAAAGCGTGGCCGTGGCCCGAAAGAAACTTCGTCGTCGAGTGGCAGATGAGATCGGCCCCCCAGCGGAATGGCTGGCAGAGATAGGGGGTGGCGAGCGTGTTGTCGACAATGAGGGGGATCCCCGCTTCATGCGCAATCCGCGCGACCTTCTCGATATCGACGACGATGCCGCCGGGATTGGCGAGGTTTTCGATAAAGATCGCCTTTGTCTGGGGCGTCATCGCCTTCCGGAAATTCTCGGGATCCTCAGGATCGACGAAATGGCAGGTCCAGCCGAGCTTTTTGAAGGAAAGCCCGAATTGCGTCAGAGACCCGCCATAAAGATTGCGCGACGCGAGGAACTCGTCGCCCGGTTCGAGGAGCGTTGCAAAGATCATAAACTGCGCGGCGTGGCCGGAGGCGACGGCGAGCCCGGCGCGGCCGCCTTCGAGGCTCGCAAGGCGCTCTTCCAAGACCGAGACCGTCGGGTTCGTGAGACGCGAATAGATGTAGCCGAAATTGTGCAGGTTGAAGAGCGAGGCGGCGTGATCGACGTCGTTGAAGACGTAAGAGGTCGTCTGGAAGATCGGGGTCGAGCGCGCGCCGGTCGTCGGATCGGGCTGGGCTCCGGCGTGGATCGCGCGGGTCTCGAAGCCATAAGCGAGATTGTGCGAGGGCGGCGGAAGCTCGCGTTTCGCCCGCGCGTTCGGCGCCTCCGCGGCGCGGTTTCGGATGATGTAGCTGTTGACCCCGCTCCAGGAGAGTTCGCCGCCGAGACGCCCGAACTCGATCTTCGGGCAGCGGTTCATGATGACTTCGAGGCCGGCTTCTTCGGCCTTCTCGGCCGCCTCGTCGTTGCGGATTCCGAGCTGCATCCAGAGGACGGAAGCGCCGATCGCGATCGCGTCTTCGGCAATTCCCGCCGCTTCGCGCGCGGGCCTAAAGACATCGACCATATCGACGCTCTCGGGGATGTCGCGAAGCGAACCGTAAACGCGCTCGCCCAAGAGCGTTTCGCCGGCAATTCCCGGGTTGACCGGGATCACGCGATAGCCTTTCCCCTGAAGATATTTCATGACGAAATAGGAGGGCCGGTTCCAGTTGGAGGAGGCGCCGACCATGGCGATCGTCTTTACGCGTTCGAGGATCGAGCGGATCTTGGCGTCGGGATAGGGGATCGGGTCGAGGCTCGTCATGCTCTTTCACGCATCAGGGTTTTCGGGGACGCGCCCTTCGACAGGCTCAGGACGCCTCCTTCTCGCCTCCCTTATTTCGCCCGCGGCAAGGGCGCTGGCAAGCCTGTCCCGTGCCCGATACGGGAGAGGATCGCGCGGCGCCCTCTACGAACCTCCCTCCCTCTTGATGGGAGAGGGTTGGGGTGGGGGTGACGCCGCCGGGCTTGACCCGGTGATCCGTGGTGAGCGTTTCCTCCTCTCACCCTCGCCCTCGCCGGGCTTGACCCGGCGATCCGGGGAGAGGGTAGGGTGAGGGGCCTTCTGAAGGGCAAGCGGAGAGCGGCATAGAAATGACGACCTGGATCGAAACCTATCGCGGCATCGTCTGGCCTTGGGAATGCGACGTCGCCGAACATTTTACGATCGCCTATTATTTCGACCGGCTCGCCGATGCGACCGTACTCGCGGCAAGAGCGCTTGGGATCGCCGAGCTGGCGCGGGGCGAGAGTTGCCCGGCGCGCCTCGATCTGCGCTTCCTGAAAGAGCTGCGCGAAGGCGCGAGCTTTCACGTTCTCTCGGGGCCCCTCGGCGTCGACCAAAGGGAACTGCGTCTCGCCCACCGCTTTCTCGATTCGGCGAGCGGCGAGACGGTAACCTGGGCCGAGGTGGCGCTTCCGCTTTCCACGCCCTCGCAAGACATCGGCCAAAGGATCGCCAAACGCCTTGTCTCGTGGGAGGGACCGCCCATCGAGCCCCGCCCCGAGCCCCTGACCCCGGATCTGGTCCGGGGCTTGCGGCCGAGCGCGCGCGACCGCGTGAAGCCCGCCGATGTCGACGAAAAGGGCGCCCTCACCTGGGCCGGCTTTATCCATCGCTTTTCGGCCGCGCTCATCCAGGCCTTGGCGAGCCTCGGCTTCACCGCCGACTATGTCGAGGAAAAGCGCCGCGCCTATTCGACCTTCGAGCTGAAGCCGCGGATCTCCCGCCTGCCGCGCCTCGGCGACGGGGTCCTCGTCGAAAGCGGGATCCTCCATCTCGGCGGCTCCTCGCTGCGCTTTCTCCACCGCATGACCGATGCCGACAGCGGCGAGGAGTTCGCGCGCATGAGCCAATTCGGCGTCCAACTCGATCTCGACGCCCGCCGCCCCACCCCCTGGTCGGAAGAATTCCGCGCGCAGGCCGCCCGCCTCCTCGTGCCGGTCGCGGAGTAAGCCGCCGCCCCGCTGGCCCGGCGGCTTCGTTGGAATCTCCCACGCTACTCCCGCGAGACACCCGTAAGGTAAAGACGGTTAGCCC